>JACRCK010000019.1 GCA_016219065.1 Deltaproteobacteria bacterium | reverse complement strand
CGAATAAGATGGAACAAATTTTTCTGACCATCAACGAGTGGCTGGCGGGCGGATCGGTCATCGCCTTCCTGGGGGCCTTCCTCTGGGGGATGGTCAGCGTGCTCTTCAGTCCCTGCCATTTGGCCTCCATCCCCTTGATCGTGGCCTACGTGGGAGGGCAGGAACGGCTCCTGCGGACCCGGCAGGCCGGCTATTATTCGGCGGCTTTTACCGGCGGTCTGTTCATCACCATCGCGCTCATCGGGGTCGTCTCCGCCCTGCTGGGCCGGATGCTCGGCGATATCGGCAATTACTGGCAAATCCTGGTGGGACTGATCCTGATCTGGGTGGCCCTGGGTATGCTGGGGGTCGAGAAGTGCTCCTATTCCAGCAGATTGCTGCAGGTTCTGAATCTGAAGGGCCTTTTGGGGGCCTTGGTCCTGGGTCTGGCTTATGGCGTCCTGTCCGGCTCCTGTACCTTTGGCTTTATCGCCCCCATCCTGGCCGTCATCTCCATTCAGAAGGAAGTCTCCGCCGGTCTGCTCCTGATCCTGCTCTTCGCCGTGGGCCATTGCCTGCCCATCGTGGTGGCCGGCAGTTCCACTGCCGCCGTCCGCAAAGTGATCGAGAACCAGTCCTGGCAGACCGGGGGACATTGGTTTCGCCGCGGGGCCGGGGTGCTCATCGGTATGCTGGGACTGTATTTTATCGCCAATCCTTTCTTTTTTTCTTAAGGAGACGGAACATGCCGCAGTTTGAAATGACCGGGTGAACAACCTGAGCCGATCCCGAAGCGCCGGCAGTTAGTTGGCGCCTACTGCGCTTTCCTGACGATACCAAAATCCGTGTTACCGGGTTGGTAGAGATCCTGGCCGACCTTTACGCAGAGGGGCGACCGGCCAATGAGGCCACCGCCGAAGAGATCATCGTTAAGCTGGAAACCAAAAAGAATTATATTCCCGCGTCGGACCTGGTCCGGAGAGAATTCGCTTACGTTCTGCTGAGGGAGTACCGGGATTACCTCAGGGAACAAGCGGGCAGGAAGTGCTGACCCGGCAGACTAAGTACCTTTATTCGCAAGTATGGGTAACGTGTGATCTTACCAATACCGAAACCTTTACTGGCCGTCATCCCGGGCTTGACCCGGGATCCAGTCCCGCCTGCGGCGGGATGGATCCCGGCTTTCGCCGGGATGACAAAATAAAAATACGATACTGTAATTGCGAAATGTAGCACAAAGATGCCCGGGCATGACCATTCGGCAAGAAAAATTTTTTGATCAAGATGTTGTTGAGATAAATACCTCGCCGAGGTGCAAACGATGACCGAAACAACCCTCAAAAAATTGTCCTTTCTAGACCGCTTTTTAACCCTCTGGATCTTCCTGGCCATGCTGGTGGGAGTGTGTTCCGGATTTTTTTTCCCGGGTGTGGCCCGGTTCTGGAACTTGTTCCAATCCGGAACCACGAACATCCCCATAGCCGTCGGTCTGATCCTGATGATGTACCCTCCTCTGGCCAAGGTCAAATATGAGGAATTGGGAGAGGTCTTTAAAAATTACCGGGTCCTGCTTCTGTCACTGATCCAGAACTGGGTCGTCGGCCCCATCTTGATGTTTTTTCTGGCCATCCTCTTTCTGGCCGGCTATCCCGAATACATGGTCGGCCTGATCCTGATCGGCCTGGCCCGCTGCATCGCCATGGTTATCGTCTGGAACGAACTGGCCTCCGGGGACACCGAATACTGCGCCGGGCTGGTGGCCTTCAATTCCATCTTCCAGGTCCTTTTCTTCTCGGTCTATGCCTATATCTTCATCACCGTCCTGCCCGGCTGGTTCGGTATGAGAGGGACCGTAGTGGACATCTCCATCGGCCAGATTGCCGAAAGCGTGTTCATCTATCTGGGGATTCCTTTCATCGCCGGGATCATTTCCCGGGTGATCGGCCTGAAAACCAAAGGTAAGGAATGGTACGAGAAAAAATTCATCCCCAAGATCAGTCCCATCACCCTGATCGCCTTGCTGTTCACCATCATCGTCATGTTTTCCTTAAAAGGCGAAATTATCGTTCAACTGCCCTTGGACGTAATCCGCATCGCCATCCCGCTGACCATATATTTTGTCATCATGTTCTTTATCTCCTTCTATATGTCCCTGAAGGTCAAGGCCACCTACGAGCAGTCCACCACCCTTTCTTTTACCGCCGCCTCGAATAATTTCGAACTGGCCATTGCCGTAGCGATCGCCGTCTTCGGGATCCATTCCGGCGCGGCTTTCGCCGCCGTGATCGGACCGCTGGTGGAAGTCCCGGTGTTGATCAGCCTGGTGAATGTAGCCCTGTGGTTCAAACGGGAATATTTCCCCTTTGCGGTGGAAACCCCTACCGGGGTTTGTCACGTAACCTGTAAATCATAGCCGACAGGGTGAACCTTGCCTAACTTCAATCTGATTTTTAAATCGCTGGCCCTGTTCATTCTGGCCGGCCTTTGTGAAATCGGCGGGGGGTACCTGGTTTGGCTGTGGCTGAGAAATGGAAAAGGAATTTGGCTCGGCGCCTTGGGAGGGCTGGTGCTTTTCCTTTACGGGATAGTTCCCACCCTGCAGCCGGCCCATTTCGGCCGGGTATATGCGGCCTACGGAGGGGTCTTCGTCGTTCTCTCCATCCTTTGGGGTTGGTGGGTGGACAGACAGGTGCCTGACCGTTTTGATGTCATCGGTGGTTTCATTTGCCTTATCGGAGTAGCGGTTATCATGTATTGGCCGCGGGCCTCCTGATCGCAACCATGAAGTAAAGGCTACGTTATGAAAATCGAAGTTTTAGGAACCGGCTGCGCCCGGTGCAATACCACCGAAGAGATCGTGAAACAGGCCGTGCGCGATGCCGGGATTGAAGCGGAAGTGGTCAAAGTCAAAGACATCCGGGAGATCGCCAAATACGGAGTGATGGTTACGCCAGCCGTGGTTGTTGAAGGGAAACTGAAATCGGTGGGAAAAATTCCGGAACTGGAAGAAGTGCTGGAGTGGATTAAGGAAAGATCGGATCATGCCTAAAAAAAGAGGACCCTTTTACCTGGTTTTATCAACCGCTTTATTCATCCTCCTAGTGCCCCTCTATCTTTTTGGTGAAGGACGGAAGGAGGAAATTGGCTCTCTGAAGGAATTGATCGACCGCTACGATTCCACCCGGTGCCGGGAATGCCACGGAGAGATCTACGCCCAATGGGAAAAATCTCATCACGCCCGGCCCCTCATGGGTATGGACGGTTGGATTTTCATGTCCAAGTACCTCAAGGAGGGCGTCCTTTCCGTCAAGTCACCGCAGCAGGCCACCAAGGCCAACTTTCCCTGCGCCAAGTGCCATCTGCCCCAGCTTTTCCAGGCCAGCGATGCCGTGGCCGCCGAACTGGCCGCGGCCGTTTTCCGGGACGACAAAAAAACCGTCAGCCGTTTGAATATCGGCTGCCGGATCTGCCACCAGGACAGGGCCGTGGTCCACGGCCGGCCGGAGAAATCCGCTCTCTACGGAAATCGGGCAATCAAGGATCATGAAGGCCTCCCGGTGAAGAAAAGCCCCCTGCTGAAGGACCCCCTTTTCTGCGGCCAGTGCCACGGCCTCGGTCCCAATCTGGAATTCGAAAATCCGGTCCAGTGCGCCACCCTGTACGGCAGCTATCTCCATGCCTACCTGCCGGGCGGCGGCTCCCAAACCTGCCAGGATTGCCACATGCCGGGCCGGGACCACAGCAGCCTGCCGAACTTCAACGACCGGGCCGGCACTTCGGCCCGCCTCCGCCAAGCCCTGCCGCTCGAGGTGGAAACCCTGGGCTATGTCTTTCAGCTGGAGGAGGGGAAACATCAGCCGCTGGCCGTGGTCAAAACCCGGATCACCAACAAGGCCGGCCACCGCATCCCGGACGGCTGACCCACCCGCACCCGGGTGGTCCTGGAGGTGACCGCTACCGCCCCCGACGGGCGGAAACTCTATGAAGGCTCAAAATTTTACATGCCCCAGGCCGGCGACGGCCGCGGCCCGGTCATGGCCTTGGGGCCGGACAAAAAGCTCGGCCTGCTGCGCGACACCAGCTTGCAGCCTTTCCGGCCGAAGGAGGAGACCTTTGAAATCCCGGTCCCCAAAGGGATCAAGGAAATCGCCTTAACGGTCCGGTTGACCTACCAACCTCGCCCGGGTAACATCTTTCCCCTGCATTCCCTTGTCCGGCAGATACGGATCGAAACTCCGTAGTACGAAAATAGCTTGCCAAGCTCACCCGGGCTCAGACCGACTCGGTCTGCCAGACCGAGTCGGTCTTAACCTTGGGCCTTACCCTTAAAGTTTTTCAGGCTTCGCTAATCCTCAATTTTCGTGTTTCTCTTTCCCCCTTTTTTTCTAAAACTTATTCTGATTTTTTCTCTTGACATGGGTGCCACCATGTGGCACCTTTACATCAAAATAGTGCTACGATGTGGTATATAGGATCAGGGATAATGGAAAGCACCGAATTCATCAATATGCGCAAACAATTGGGCTTCACGCAGAAGCAGGTGGCCCAATTGCTGGTGACTTCTTTAAAGACCGTCCGGAGCTACGAACAGGGCTGGCGAACCATCCCCCAGAATATCGAGCGGCAGTTGATGCTGCTGACCTCCATGCAACACACCTCCGGGAAAACCGCCCGCTTCTGCTGGAACGTCAAGAAATGTCCTTCCGCAAGGCGGGACCAATGCCCGGCCTGGAAACTAAAGGCCGGTCATTTCTGCTGGTTCATCAACGGAACCATCTGTGAGGGTGAAACCCATGCCAACTGGGGAGAAAAAATCAAAATCTGCCGGAAGTGCGGAATGTTTCAATCGGAGATGCCGCCCAACGGGGAATGAGCATCCAACTCCCGATCCGTTCCACGACCGGGGTTCGGGTTGAAGTTCTAACCAACTTTCCCTCCGTTTCGGGTCTCTTCGGCCCGGGACAATAAAATCCCCTCTTCCTCCTCCAAAAGCCGTCTCCGAGCTGGACGAACTTCGGTTCGGAGGCGGCGCTTCCCTGCCTCGAAAAAAGCTTTTTAAAAATCTTTAAGCGGATCCAATTTTTTCCCCTTGACAGTGGTGCCACTGTGTGGCACCTTTATAAAAAGGTAGTGCCACTATGTGGCACACAAAAGCGCCCGACGGGGAGGGGAAAATATGCCTAAGCCACCGCAATCCCATCGTTTCGACACCCTGGTCATTCATTCCGGTCAGGAACCTTTATCCTGGGAAGGGGCTACGCTGCCCCCCATTTTCCAGACGGCCTCCCATCTCCACCCCACGGCCGAAAGCCTCAGCCGGACCTTTGCCGGAGAGACAACCGACCATATCTATCAGCGGCTGACCAATCCCACCAACAGGACTCTCGAGAACAAGCTGGCCCTCCTGGAAGGGGGCCGGGGTGCGGTGGTCATGTCCTCCGGCATGGCAGCGGTGACCAATGCCTGTCTGGCCCTGCTCCGCGCGGGGGACGAGTTTATCAGCGGCAATTCCCTTTTCATGTCCACCTACCTGCTGTTTACCAAGGTCTTTGCCAAATACGGACTGAAAGCCCGGCTGGTGGAGCCGACGGACCTGAAAGCCGTCGCCGGGGCCATCAATAACCGGACCCGGTTCATTTACCTGGAAACGATCGGCAATCCCAAGCTGGACATACCGGACCTGGCCGCGGCGGCGGAACTGGCCCACGCGCACAACCTGCCCCTGGTCGTGGACAATACCCTGGCCACTCCTTTTCTGTGCCGTCCGCTGGAATGGGGCGCCGATGTGGTTCTCCATTCCACCACCAAATACCTGAACGGCCACGGCTCCGCCGTAGGGGGCGTCGTCATCGACGGAGGGACTTTCCCCTGGCCCGCGGACCGCTTTCCGGATTTCAAGCCCTTTATCGACCGGAAGGGCCCCCTGGCCTTCCTGGACAAGGTCTGGCGGGAGCAGCATATCAATTTCGGCACCACCGCCGCCCCTTTTCATTCCTTCCTGACCATGATCGGTCTGGACACCCTGGCCCTGCGGATGGAGCGGAGCCTGGCCAATGCCTCCCTCCTGGCCCGGTTTTTAAAAGAGCGGCCCGAAGTGGCCTGGGTCAACTATCCCGGTTTCGATAACCATCAATCCCACCCCGCCGCCCTGCGCTATTTCGAGGGAAAGGGCTACGGCGGCCTGATCACTTTCGGGCTTAAGGACCAGGCGGCCTGCTTTGCCTTTATTTCCCGCCTGCGGCTGATTTACCATCTAGCCAATCTGGGGGACTGCAAGACGCTGGTCATCCACCCCTGGTCTTCCCAGTATGTCTCCTTTGACGATGACACCCGGCGGGAGCTCGGAATTTTTCCGGAGATGATCCGCCTCTCCGCCGGCATCGAGGCCGCGGAAGATATCTGCGCCGACCTGGACCAGGCCTTGAACGGACTCGGATGAGCGAGTACAGCGAACATGACCGGCAGGGGATCTCGGTGGGGCTGGTGGAGAAAAAGTTCTTTACCTTTGCCGCCCCCCCCGGGGAGCTTACCCTGGAGTCCGGCGCCGGGCTGGGGCCGGTCACCCTGGCTTACGAAACCTATGGCCGCCCCGATCCGGAGAACCGGAATGCCATACTGATTCTGCATGCCCTTTCCGGGGATTCCCACGGGGCCGGCTATTACTCCCCCCAGGACCCCAAACCGGGCTGGTGGGATATTATGGTCGGCCCCGGCAAGGGCATCGACACCGACAAATATTTCGTCATCTGCTCCAATATCCTGGGCAGTTGTATGGGATCTACCGGACCCTCTTCCCCGAATCCTAAAACCGGAAAGCCCTACGGTCTGGAATTCCCGCTGGTTACCATCGGGGATATGGTTCAGGCCCAAAAAAAGTTGCTGGATCACCTCGGCATCGGGCGGCTGCTCGCGGTCATCGGCGGTTCCATCGGGGGCATGCAGGTCCTGGAATGGGCGGTGCGCTATCCGGAAATGGTGACCGCGGCGGTCCCTCTGGCTACGGCTACGAAACATTCGGCCCTGGCCATCGCCTTCAATGAAGTGGCCCGCCAGGCCATCATGGCCGACCCCCACTGGAACGGGGGCGACTACTATTCGGAGGCCAAGCCCTCCCTGGGGTTGTCCGTAGCCCGCATGATCGGCCATATCACCTATCTGTCCGACGAAGCCCTGCGCTTGAAGTTCGGCCGCCGGCTGCAGGAGCGTCATGATTTTTCCTATAATTTCGACGCCGATTTCCAGGTGGCCAGCTACCTGCGCTATCAGGGGGCCAAATTCGTGGAACGGTTCGATGCCAATTCCTTCCTGTATATCACCAAGGCCGCCGATTATTTCGACCTGGGCCTGCAGCACGGAAACGGCTCTTCGGTAGAGGCTTTTTCTAAAACCCGGGCCAAGTTCCTGGTGGTCTCTTTTACTTCGGACTGGCTGTACCCTACCTACCAGTCCAAAGAGATCGTCAGCGCCTTAAAAAAAAACGGGCGCGACGTCAGTTTTCTGGAAATCGAAGCCGAATGGGGTCACGACGCCTTTCTGCTTCCCAGCGAACGGCTGACCGCCCTGTTGCAGGGGTTCCTGGACCGTGTCTATCGTGAACTTTGAAAACAACGGGATTCGCTTCGACCTCCAACTAATCGGTTCCTGGATCGAGCCGGGCGCCCGGGTCCTCGATCTGGGCTGCGGGGAGGGGGACCTCCTGCGTTATCTGAAAAAGCATAAGCAGGTGGACGGAACAGGAATCGAAAAAGACGAGGATCAAGTGGCCCGCGGCATCGCCCGGGGATTGTCTGTCCTCCAGGGAGACATCAACCGGGAGATCCTGGATTTCCCGGAGCAGCACTTTGACTGCGTCGTCCTGAGCCGGACCCTGCAACAAGTCTTTGATCCGGACCAACTGCTGCGGTCCATGCTGCGCATCGGGAAAACCGGTATTATCAGCTTTCCTAATTTCAGCCACTGGCAGGTCCGTCTCCAACTGCTGGTCGGGGGGTATGCCCCCGTGACCCGGCAACTTCCTTATCAGTGGTATGACACCCCGAATATTCGCGTGATCACCCTCAAGGATTTTGAACGCTTTGCCTTCGAGGTCGGCTTCGAAGTCATCCGGTCCGCCGCCGTCAACACCCGGAATCAGGACCAAGCCGGGAAGCTGGTCACCCTGCTTCCCAACCTGCGAGCCACCTATGGCATTTTCCAAATCAAATCCCTGAATCGCTCGGAGCGGCCATGAACTCCGGGACCCAGCCACTCCGGAATATTTCCAGGGCCGCGGACGATTTGGAAAAAGACTGGCAATCCCTGGCCGGGGATTTGCTCCAACCGTTCCACCTCCGGACGGCTTCCGGGGCCGGACTTCTCCCTGCTTCCCCGGATCCCGAAGCCGTTATCCTCCTGGTGGACCGGGCCCGGAAAATCCTCTTTCCCGGTTACCTGGAAGAAGGGGCGTCCCCCCCGGATCGGTTGCAAAAAAAGCTTGAACTGCATCTGCAGGCTTTTTACAATATTTTAAACGGACAAATTAATTTAATGTTTCCCCCCGAGGGAAGGTCCGCCGGCAACTCCAGCCGTACTGACCGGGAGGCCGGTCATGAAAAAACCAGGGCGTTTTTTAAACGCCTACCTACAGTCAAGACCCAATTACTCCAAGATATTCAAGCCGCCTACGAGGGTGACCCGGCGGCCAAAAGCTGCACCGAAATCATTGTCAGTTATCCCGGTTTTTTCGCTGTCACCGTTTATCGGATCGCCCACGCGCTGCACTTGTTGGGCATCCCCCTGCTGCCGAGGATGATGACCGAATACGCCCACAGCCGAACCGGGATCGACATCCACCCGGGAGCCGAGATCGGCGAAGCCTTTTTCATCGACCACGGGACCGGGGTGGTAATCGGGGAAACCACGACCATCGGCAACCGGGTGCGCCTGTACCAGGGAGTGACTCTGGGCGCCCTCTCCCTGCCGCCGAAAGCCGGGGACCTGTTTCGAAATAAAAAACGCCATCCGACCATCGAGGATGATGTCATCATCTACGCCAATGCCACCATCCTGGGCGGCGAAACCGTCATCGGCGCCGGGAGCGTCATCGGGGGCAATGTCTGGTTGACGGAAAGTGTTCCTCCAGGCACCCGGGTCATGCTGGATCGTCCAGACCTGGTGTACTTAAAAAACTGACCCGGCCCAACGGCCGATGAGGGAGAGAGGAAACATGCGAATTGCGGCCCGCTGGAGGGCTTGTTTGCCTTTCCTGATCATTCCCCTGCTCTGGTGGAGCTGCGCCAAAGATTCCGCCCCCGTCGTGGTTGATTTCCAGGATATCGGTTCCCGGGAAAACCCGCCCTCCCCCAAGGCCTCGCCCCCTTCACGAAAAGTGGCGATTGGGGCCATGGTTTCCCCGAAGGAAACCTTTGTCCATTACCGGGAGCTGTTTGCATATATCGGGCGGAAGGTCGGCAGGCCGGTAGAATTGATCCAGCGTAAAACCTATCATGAAATTAACCAGCTTCTGGACCGGGGAGAGATAGACATAGCCTTTATCTGCTCCGGCCCTTACGCGGGCAAAAAAGAAAAATATGGTTTCCAGGTATTGGCCGTTCCTCAGGTTCAGAACGACCATTTCTATCGCTCCTACCTCATCATAAATGCCAATAAGCCCTATCAGCGGCTGGAAGACCTAAGAGGCCGGGTTTTTGCCTTCACGGATCCGGAATCCAACACCGGTCGACTGGCGCCCAGTTTTTGGCTCCATCAAAAAGGCGAAAAGCCGGAAACTTTTTTTTCCAGGATCATTTACACCTACAGCCACGACAACTCCATTCTGGCCGTCGGCCGGGGGCTCGTGGATGGGGCGGCCGTGGACAGCCTGGTTTGGGAGTATTTTCAGAGCACCCGTCCGGAGCTTACCCGAGCCACCCGAATAATTCGGAAATCGGAACCCTTTGCCATTCCACCAATCGTGGCTTCCCGAAAATTTCCCCCGGAAAAAAGTGATCAGGTCCGTCAAATCCTGCTCGCCGTCCATCTCGAGAACGAAGGCCGGCAGATCCTCCAGGGGCTGATGATCGACCGTTTCATCACTCCGCCGGCCGACTGGTTCGAAAACACCGAGGAAATCCGGAAGAGAACGTTGTTGTTGAAGGAGAACCCCCATGCTTCTAAGAAGCCTTAAAGGTCGGCTGATTATAGCCGTCTCCTCCCTCGTTGTTGGCAGCGGACTGCTGATTTCCCTACTGGTCGGCGAACGGCACCGGTCCAGTCTGCTGGAAACGATGATGGCCCAGGGGGAAAGTATTGCCCTGGCCATCGCCCTGGAGACGGCGGACAAGGTCCTGATCAATGATCTGGCGGGACTTCAGAAAATGATCGAGCATCAGATGGGCAGTCACAACGGGATCGGGTATCTTTTCGTTCAACGCGGGAACGAAATTCTGGCCCACTCCTTTCGAGGCGGCCTGCCCACCAATCTGGTAAAGGCCAACCGCCTGGCTCCGGACGGGCGACAACGCCTGCAAAAGATCGTCTCCACCGACGGGATCCCCTACCTGGACATCGCCTGGCCGGTGTTCGAGGGCAAGGCCGGAGTCCTCCGCCTGGGCCTGGTGGAAAAACCTTACCAGGACAAGGTGCGCCGTCTCTGGCTGGAAATGGGGCTGCTGACCGCTGGGATCCTTTTCCTGGCAGTGATCGGGACCCTCTTTTTTATCCGGCGGATTACCGGCCCCCTTTCAACCTTGACCCGGGCCATGGAAAGAATCGATCGTGGGGAAACCGGAGTGCGGGTAACGATCCAGGGGACGGACGAAGTAGGAAGTCTGGCCTCCTCCTTCAACCGGATGGTTGCCCGTATCGAGGACTACACCCGCATGCTCAAAGAAAAAACGCAGGAATTGATTCGCTCGAACCAGCAGACCCGGACTTTTTGCAATGTAATTCGAGAGATCGGGGCTTTGCGCAGCCTCAAGGAAATCGGCGTCTACCTCATCAAGCAGTTTCAGGCCATGCTTCCCTCCCCCACACCTATGGCTTTCCTGCTTCTGACCAATAACAGAGAGGGTTACTGGGTTATCTCCGAGAACACACTGAAATGGACGGACGAACCCGGAAAAGTCGCCTCTTTTTCAGCCCAGCTTAAAGAGGTGCGCGAGACCATCGAGACCGGGAAGGGATTCCCGAGGCTCCCGAAGGAGATGGATGTCGAAGGGCCGCAGCTCGCGATTCCCCTGCGCTTTGAAGAGCAGACCTTCGGGTTACTGATCTTTGCACGGCCGAAAGAATACGACGCCGGGTTGAAGGAGGTGGAAAGCCTGGAACTGACCTTGAATCAATGTTCCGGAGTGATCCACCGGGCCCTGCAGCAGGAGGAGGGAACCCGCAACATGGAAAAGCTTCTGGAGGCCGCCCCGGAATTTCAAGGCATCGTTGGCCGAGACCCGAAGATGCAGTCCATCTTCCGGCTGATCGAGGACATCGCCCCCACCGATGCCACCGTGCTGATCCAGGGGGAAAGCGGGACGGGCAAGGAAATGGTGGCCCGGGCCATCCATCATTTAAGCCAAAGAAGAGATAAACCCTTTATCGTCATAGACTGTTCCGCCTATCCGGCCACGCTGCTGGAGAGCGAATTATTCGGCCATGAGAAAGGGGCCTTCACCGGCGCGACGCGGCAAAAGATCGGGCGCTTTGAAAAGGCGAATGGGGGGACCGTTTTTCTGGATGAAATCGGGGAAATCCCCCCTTCGGCCCAGATCAAACTCCTGAGGATTCTGCAGACCCAGAGTTTCGAGAGACTGGGCGGAGAAAAGACTCTGACCGTCAACGTGCATTTCCTGGCCGCCACCAACAAGGATCTCCTCCAGGAAGTCAAGGCCGGAAGATTCCGGGAGGATCTCTATTACCGTCTAAACGTCATCCCGCTGAACCTGCCTCCTTTACGGGAAAGGCCGAACGACATTCCCTTGCTGGCCCGGCGCTTTCTGCGCCATTTCAGCGAGGAACAGAACAAAAGCGTTCAGGACTTCAGTCCCGAAGCGCTGCGCCTGATGCTCACTTACCCCTGGCCCGGAAATGTCCGCGAGTTGGAAAACAGCGTGGAGCATGCGGTCGTCCTGGCCAAGGGAACCCGGATCGAGGCGCTGGACCTGCCCGCTAATCTCAAAAAAAACGCCCCTCCGTCTCGGAAAGGGGGGCAGCCTTCCGGGCTGGCGACCATGGCCGAAAAGGAGCAGGAAGTATTGTTCGAAACCCTTGAAAAATGCCAGTGGAACAAGAAAGAGGCGGCCGGAAATCTGGGAATCAGCCGAAATACATTGTATCAAAAAATGAAGCGCTACGGCATCTCCAGGCCAACGACCCATTAGCCTGCGAAAAAAATCAGGACATTCTTCCCGCCAGTCCTGTTTGAATACATTTATAATTAGTTGTATTTTCAAAATAATTTTAAATACACCCGATTAATGTCCTAAATCAGGACACCCTCTATCCCCTCCTTTTATCCTTCAGTCTATTCCTCTCTTCCGGCCGCGGCCCCTGTTTATTAATTATATTATTGATATCAATTAGTTAAAAAAATGTTATCCCTTTTTTTAAGTATCCCCCCAATGGCAACAAAATTGCTTTTATTGACAGTAATCGAGCACTTTTTTCAACGGACCCAGGGAATATGGATAAAAATCAAATTATTATAGCAGGTTGGGACGAAAATTATACCAAAGACCTGTGTGCCATCCTAGAAAAAGAACGTTATGTCCCCATCCTGGTCCCGTCTCTTCCGGAGGCCAAGGCCCAGCTTAAGAAACAACACTGCCGGGTAATGCTCATAGACCTTGACCAGATAATCTTGGATAACCTTTTTCTCAAAGAGCTGCAAAAAGAATATCCATTCCTGGGCCTCGTCGGCTTATCGAGCCGGAAATTTCACCAGGAACTGGAGGAGGCCATGCGCCGCTACATCGACGCCTGTTTTGAAAAATTGCCGGACTACGGGGACCTGCTCTATTGGCTGAAAGCCCTTTTCGATCCTCCTCGAACCGGATAGCCCTATCGGAGGGGAAGGATTAAACCCTTATTGAAAGGAGAAGCTTCATGGGTCGGATACTACCCAAAGAAGACCTGCTGGTACGGATGCAGAGGGACCTAAGAAAGGCCAATACCAAAGACCCGACCAAGGTCCAGTGGGCCATGGTGATCGACATAGCCAAATGCGTCGGCTGCCACGCCTGCACCATCGGCTGCGTAGCTGAAAACAAGCTCCCGCCCGGGGTGGTCTACCGACCCGTGCTGGAAGAGGAGATAGGGACCTATCCCCATGTCCGTCGGCGTTTTCTCCCCCGGCCCTGCATGCACTGTATGAACCCCCCCTGCGTCAAGGTCTGTCCGGTCAAGGCGACTTACAAAACCGTTCAGGGGGTGACCGTGGTCAACTATAAGCGCTGCATCGGCTGCCGGTACTGCCTGGTGGCCTGTCCCTACGCGGCCCGTACTTCCGATTTTGGGGAATGGTACACCGGCAAGACCCCGGATGTTCCGGGAAAAATCGTAGGCCGCCAAGCAGCGGCCAAGGGCTACGAGGATAAACCGGCCGTGGAATACGGCAAGACCTGGCCGGACCGGGGACACGGTTCGCCGGTCGGAAATGCCCGCAAGTGCCATTTCTGCCTGCATCGGCTGGCTGTCGGGATGCTGCCCATGTGCGTCACCACCTGCATCGGGAGGGCCACCTTCTTCGGCGACCGGAACGACCCCGAGGCCCTCATTTCCGAACAACTGGCCTCACCCCGCTCCTTCCGCCTCAAGGAAGAATTGGGCACCCTACCCTCCGTGGTTTATCTCAAGTAGAAAAGGGGAAAAAGTTATGAATGAAAAAAAATTCAAGATCCTGATGGTCCTGGGAATCATCGGCCTGATCATCGGCTCCTGGGGAATGGGCAGCCGGCTGATTTTCGGCCACGCCTCCGTGAACTACGGCTCCTATGTGCCCTGGGGGCTCTGGGTGGTTTTTTATCTGTTTTTCGTCGGCCTCACCGCCGGGGCCTTTCTGATAACCATCATGACCTACATGTTCCGGGTGGAACGTCTAAAAACGGTGGGCCGCCTCTCGGCCTTCACCGTGCTGGTGGCTCTGATCTGCGAGTTGATTTTCATCACCCTCGACCTGGGCCACATGGAACGGCTCTATCGCTTTATGATCACCCCGAGTTTCACTTCCCTGATGACCTGGTTTGTTATTTTTACCAATCTCATGCTCATTATCTATCTGCTGGAATCATTTTTCCTGCTCCGGGAGGATCTGATTCGCTTAGCCCAGGATGAAAAGTTGAAGCCCAACAAAGTGTACCGCCTCCTGGCCTTGGGGAAGACCGGTTATACCCAGGAAGACCGGGAACGCGATGGCCTGTGGGTCCGGCGCCTGTCTATCATCAGTCTGCCGGTGGGGCTCCTTTTCTATGGGACCAACGGGGCCTTTTTCGCCATCCTCCAGAACCGACCCATTTGGAACAGCGCCATGACGCCGCTGCTTTTCATCACCGCCGCGCTCCTCTCCGGGGGCGCCCTGATCACCGCCCTGATTTATGCCTTTCACGAGGACGAGGGGCTGGTCAAACCCCTGGGGCAGGTTATCCTCTACCTGTTGGTCATTTTTACCCTCATGGAGGTCTTGCAGTTCTTTGTGGGTTACCAGTCCAAAGTGACCGGCATCGTGACTTCGCTCAACCTGATCGCCTTCGGGCGGCACTGGTGGAGTTTCTGGATCATCCACCTTTTGCTGGGGACCCTGATACCCCTGATCCTGCTGATCAAATCTCCGGAACAGCCCCGGACCGTGGCCTGGGCCTGTTTTCTGATCGTCGTCACCTTCCTCACCGTTCGTTTCAATTTCCTCATTCCCGACCTGGCCATCTACAAACTGGACGGCCTGGAATTCACCTTTTTCCACCCCCGGCTGAGGACCAACTATATTCCCAGCCTCATGGAGTGGCTGGTTTCCCTATGGATCGTCTCCTTCGGGTTGATCGCCTTCCTGGCCGGCAGCCGCTGGCTGCCCATCCACGCCCCGGTCGGGAAGGGCGAAAAAAGGGATCCGGCCACCTGGTGCAACATTCTCGACTCCCAAGCGAAGGACGCCGGACAAGGAGGTCAACAACATGCCTAAGACCAATAAAAAATCCCTGCTCAAGACCGATCTGAGCCGCCGGGAATTTATCAAGTGTACCGCCCTGCTCGGCGGTTCCCTGGCCGCCTCCGGCGCCCTGTGGCAGTTTCTCGATGAAGAAGCCGGTTCCCCCGCTTTCGCCGATGACCTGCTGGGTAAGGAATATACCCTGCACCTCCCGGAAAATCTGATCTATACCGTCTGTCAGCAGTGCAACACCAACTGCGGAATGAAGGTTAAAATCAAGGACGGGGAGGTGGCCAAAATCGACGGGAACCCTTACAATCCCTGGACCCTGACCCCCCATATCCCCTACGCCACGCCCCTGGCCGAGGCCGCCCCGATTGACGGTTCCCTCTGTCCGAAGGGGCAGGCCGGAGTCCAGGCCCTCTACGATCCGTACCGGATCGTCAAGGTTCTGAAAAGGGCCGGGAAACGGGGGGCGAACCAATGGAAATCCATTCCTTTTGACCAGGCCATCAAGGAGGTCGTCGAGGGGGGGAATCTCTTCGGAGAAGGCCCGGTGGCGGGGCTCAAGGACCTCTACGTCCTGAAAGACCCGGAGCTATCCGCTGCCCTGGCCGAAGACGCCAAAAATGTGGCGGAAAAAAAGATGACTCCGGCGGAGTTCAAAGAAAAACACAAAGAAAATCTGCAATACCTGATCGATCCCGACCACCCGGACTTCGGCCCCAAGAACAACCAGTTTTGCTTCAACTGGGGCCGGCTGAAAGGGGGCCGGGGCGATATGATCAACCGTTTCACCCGGGATGCCTTCGGTTCCTTCAATGCCCACGGTCATACCACCGTCTGTCAGGGGTCCCTCTATTTCACCTGCCGGGCCATGAGCGACCAGTTCGAGGAAGGGAAATTCGGGGGCGGCAGTAAATTCTACTGGCAGGGCGACACGGGTAACGCCGAATTCATTCTTTTCGTGGGCGCCAGCCCTTTCGAGGCCAATTACGGCCCGCCGCTGCGGGTCCAGAAGCTGACCCAGGGGATGGTGGACGGGCGGCTGAAAATCGCTGTCGTGGATCCCCGCTGCTCCAAGACGGCGGCCCGGGCCTGGAAGTGGCTGCCCATCGCCCCCAACGGGGTCGGCGCCCTGGCCCTGGCCATGATCCGCTGGATTATAGAACATGAACGGTTCAATGCCGGCTATCTGGTTAATGCCAATAAAGCCGCCGCCGCGGAAGACGAGGAACCGACCTGGACCCAGGCCCCCTGGCTGGTCAAAATCGGAGAGGACGGAAAACCGGGGGCCTTCCTGAGAGGGTCCGATTTGGGCCTCCCCAAGGAAAAACGGACCAAGAAGCCCAAGGAAGGGGCGAAACCCAAGGAGGGGGAAAAACCGGAACAATGGGAGTTCGATCCTTTTATCGTTATGAGCGCAGGCCAGCCCAAACCCTTTGACCCCAATGGGGAAAAAGAGGCGGTGGAGGGTGACCTGTTTGTCGATACCCGCCTCAAGGACATCCCGGTAAAAAGCGTGCTGCAGCTTCTGAAGGAAGCGGCCCTGGCGCGCACCATGCCCCAATGGGCGGAATTGGTGGGGGTGAAGGAAAAGGAAATCATTGAGCTGGCCCAGGAATTTACCAGCCATGGTCGGAAGGCCGTGGCCGATATCCACCGGGGGGTCTCTCAACATACCTCCGGTTTTTACAATGTGCTGGCCTGGATGACCGTCAACACCCTGATCGGTAATCATGACTGGAAGGGCGGGCTTTCCAAGTTGACTACCTACGATGCGATCGGCAGTAAAGAAGGCAAACCTTTTGATCTCCGGAAAATGCCGGGCAAAATCAAACCCTGGGGGATTTCCATTATCCGCCATGAAACCTATTATGAAAAAAGTACGATCTTTGAAGGATATCCGGCTAAAAGAAACTGGTATCCTTTTTCCAGCGACATCTATCAGGAAATCATCCCCAGTATGGGTGACGCCTACCCCTATCCTATCAAGGCCCTGCTGCTCTACATGGGCAGCCCGGTCTACGCCCTGCCCGCCGGCCACGAGCTGATCAAGATCCTCTCGGATCCGAAAAAAATCCCCCTGGTGATCGCCTCCGACATCGTCATCGGCGAAACCAGCATGTACGCCGACTACATCTTCCCCGATCTGACCTATCTCGAACGGTGGGAATTTGCGGGCTCCCATCCCTCGGTTACCCCCAAGGTAGCCCCCATTCGACAGCCGGCCGCCGCCCCGCTGACGGAAATCGTCACCGTCTTCGGGGAAAAAATGCCGCTCTCCTTGGAATCCCTGCTCCTGGCCCTGGCCGAGAAATTGAAGCTGCCGGGGTTCGGAGAGAATGCCTTCGGTCCGGGGCTGCACTTCAAGCGGGAAGAGGACCTCTATCTGCGCATGACGGCCAATGTGGCCTTCGGCGACAAACCCGACGGATCGGAAAAAGTCCCGGGGGCCGATGCCCGGGAGATGGAGATCTTCAAGCAGGCCCGGCGTCATCTGCCCGCTTCTGTATTTGATCACAAGCGGTGGGAAGCGCTGCTCGGCCCGGATTGGTGGGCCCAGACGATTTACGTCCTCAACCGGGGGGGCCGTTTCCAGGCTTACGACAAGGCCTATAAGGATGATCAATTAGCCAACAAATACGGAAAGATGGTCGGCATCTATATGGAGAAGCTGGCTACCCACAAACATCCCATGACCGGGAAGGCCTATAAAGCCCATGCCGATTTTATTGGGGGTCCGTTGGATTGTCTCGGTCGGCCGATCAATGACCAGGCCCAGGGGTTTGACCTGACCTTGATCACCTACCGGGTCATCTCTCAGACCAAGAGCCGGACTTCGGGCAATTACTGGCTCCAGGCCCTGTACCCGGAAAATTTCGTGGATATCTCCTCTTTCGATGCCCGGCGTCTGGGGTTGAAAGACGGCGACCTCGTAAAAACCGTTTCCGTTTCCAATCCCGAGGGGGTCTGGGACCTGGGGAACGGCACCAAGAAACCCATGGTCGCCCGGATCAAGGTCCGGGAAGGGCTCCGTCCCGGAGTAATCGCCTTTTCCCTCGGCCATGGGCACTGGTCATACGGCGCCCAGACCGTGACCATCGACGGTGAGACCGTACCCGGCGATCCGCGGCGGGGCACGGGAATTCACGCCAACGCCGCCATGCGCGTCGATCCCCACCTGAAGAATACGGGCCTGGTGGATACAGTGGGCGGGAGCGCGGTCTTTTACCAGAGCCAGGTCAAGCTGGTAAAGGTGTAGATCCTTTCCACGGACGAAGGAGTTAAGACATGAATAAAATAATGATTGGCGGAAAACCCGTTGAAGCCTTCATGGAAGAAATCCGCAAATTTCACGGTTGGGTGGCCCCCGGGGTCCTGCTCGGCGGTTTTATGGTGGATTATGCCCTGGAACTGGTGGGGCAGGAGGTGGAGGCCGACGCCATCGTGGAAACCCGCTTCTGCCTGCCCGACGCCGTCCAACTGTTGACCCCCTGCACCTGCGGCAACGGCTGGATGAAGGTCCTGGACTGGGACAAGTTCGCCCTGAGCCTCTACGACAAAAAAAACCGGCAGGGCTTCCGGGTCCGGTTGGATGTGGGCAAGACCGCGGCCTTCCCCAACCTCTACAACTGGTTCATGAAGCTGGTGGAGAAAAAAGACCTGCCGCTGGAGGTCCTCAATCGGACCATTCTGGAGGCCGGCCGGGAGGTTTTGTCGGCCGACCCGGTAACGATCACCCGCCACTACGCCAAAATAAAAAAAGGAAAGACCGGGGTCTGCCCTTCCTGCGGCGAGGCTTACAGCCTGCGCCAGGGGGCGCTCTGCCTCTCCTGCCAGGGGGATGGATATTACCAGATTGAGAGTCCCGCGGAAATCTTTTTGAAACAGGCCGTGAGTTATTAGCCTTTGAATTTCTATCACTGGAGTTCTTTGGAAAATCTTCGCGGTTTATCTATATTCATCAAAATAGACCTCATGTAAAACTAATTTTGTTTGATGATCGAAACTGGGTAAAAGTCCCCTCCCCCTTGACGGGAGGGGGGGAACCGAATTTCGAATTTAGTGCAAAGGAGGGGATTATGCGTTCGTTTAAATGGCTGTTGGTTTTGTTGCTGTTGTTTGTTTTTGCCTTTTCGGTGACGGCTGCTTCCAAGGAGGAAACCCAGACCACCGCACCCCCGGGTTCCGCCCAACCAGCCTCGCCGGAAAAGGCTTCCAAAGACAAGGAGGAAAAGGCCCCGGCCCAGGCGCCACCGGGGTCTTCCGCCCCGGCCGTAAAGGCGCCTGCGCCTCCGGTCAAGATCCTGAAGGATGAGGGCTGTTAGGGAACGATGGTTCCTATAACCCATCTCTTGGTGAGAACCTGCGAAGCATGAAAATTTTGCCCGGTAATGAAAACACTAAACAGGAGAAAACCATGCGGGTTTTAAAATGGCTGCTGCTGGTATCATTTTTGGCTGTCCTGGCCCCGGCAATCCTGGTCCACGGCCAGGAGACGAAAAAGGCCGGGACCATCGATGAACTGGCCCGGATGTATGATTCCTCATCCTGCAAGGCCTGTCATCTGAAGATTTACGAAACCTGGGAAAAATCCATTCACTCCCAGTCCCTGGTCGGAACACCCCGGACCCTGGCTACCTTGAAAAATTTTATTACCGACGCCCTGATGGGGGAATGGAAATATTCGGGGGTAAAAAAAGTGGAGGATATCAAGGTAGAGCATATGGCCACCTGTTTTTCCTGCCACTTGCCGCAGATCAAAAACGCCACCGATAAAGTCGCCCAGGATCTGGCCAAGGCCATCCTGGCCGGCGACAAGGACACCTTGAACAAGGTCAGCATCAATTGCGTGGTCTGCCATAACAACAAGGCCATCACGCACAAGTGGGTGGACGGCGAGATCCAGCCGAAGACGGTCTACGGCGCGCTGGTGGCCGGCGTTCACCCCGGCAAAAAGAACCCGGGGATCAAAAAGAGCCCGGTCATGGATCAGGCCATCCTCTGCGGGCAGTGCCATGGCCTGGGACCTAATTTTGAATTTCATCAACCCACCCAGTGCGCCACCCTGTACGGCAGCTACCTGCACGCCTATATTCCCAGCGGCGGAAACAAGAACTGCCAGGAATGCCACATGGCGGATATCAAAATCGGCCGGAATCTGGCGGTCAAGGATCACCTGATCCCCGCCTACCGGGACAAGGCCCAGGCCGCGAAGGCGGTCGAACTGGTGGTCGAGACGCGGTCCTATCAGTTCCTGCCCAAGGCCGGCGACTGGGTGCCCACGGCGGAACTGACGGTCAAGATGTTCAACAAAGCGGGGCACCGCATCCCGGACGGCTGACCGTCCCCCAACCGGGTGATCCTGGAAGTGATCGCCAAGACCAAGGATGGCCGGGAAGTCTATTACGATTACAAAATTTACATGCCCCAATCTCCGGCTTACGGTCGGGGGGACAAGATGGTGTACGGCCCCTTCAGAAAGTCCGGCATGCTGGCCGATACAAGCCTCCAGCCCGGCCAGTGGAAGACCGAAACGTTCGAGATCAAGTTTCCCTATGAAGATACGGAAAAGGACGGCAAGAAGATCCGGAACATCAAAAACAAGGACCTGGATGTGACCGTTAAAATCTGGCATCTGCCGGCCGGCGGCGACCCTCGGCAGGCGGTGGAAGGCAAGGACAAATACGCCCTCGCCCAGCACAGCA
The DNA here is from genome assembly GCA_016219065.1 of Deltaproteobacteria bacterium. Classification (GTDB taxonomy): domain Bacteria; phylum Desulfobacterota; class RBG-13-43-22; order RBG-13-43-22; family RBG-13-43-22; genus JACRCK01. Next base: position 16,798 of record JACRCK010000019.1, on the reverse strand, counting down.
CGACGGTAAGCCTGAGATAAGGGGGGAGGAACCATGTACGAAAACCGAGACGAATTGATCATCATGCGGGAGGATTTGCAGCGGGCCCTGACCAAAGATAAGCAGCGCTGGGTGATGCTCATCGACAACCGGCGCTGCATCCAGTGCCACGCCTGTTGCGTGGGCTGCATGGCGGAATACAAATCGGCGCCCGGGGTCCGCTACCGGCCGGTCTACGGGCTGGAGTCCGGGAAGTATCCGAACGTCAAGCGGACCTTCGTGCCCCGGCCCTGCCAGCACTGCGACGATCCGCCCTGCGTCAAATCCTGCCCCACCGAAGGCAAGGCCATTTATAAAGGCCGGGAAGGAATCAGCACCGGCATCGTCATGATGAACTACAAGGAATGCGTGAGCTGCGGCCGGTGCGTGGCCGCCTGCCCTTACGGGGCGCCCAATTTGGACGGCGTCACCTATCACGCCGAAAATGCCCCCTTCGTCCCCGAGATGGAAAAAGGGCCCACCTGGGAATTCGGCGCCAAGTGGATGCGGGAAGGTACCAACCGGCCCATGGGCGCCGCCCGGAAATGCCATTTCTGCTACCAGCGCCTCAAGGAGGCCATGCTCCCCACCTGTGTAACCACCTGCGTCAGCCGGGCCACCTATTTCGGCGACGGCGATGACCCGCAAAGCCTGATCAGCAAGGTCATCAAGGCCAATAAAACCGTGACCATGGCCTATGTCCAGGAGACCGTGGAAGTGGCCCGGCACGTCGCTTCGAAGAACTTCGAACTTTCCAAACAGGAATGGAAAGAAGCGGTGGTTAAAGCCGCCGAAACCTATCCGGGCAAAACGCCGGTATTCGGCGAGGCCCCCACCAAGCCGCGGCTTTTTTATATCCTTTAGGAGGAAAAATCAATGAGCGAACAACCAGCCGATGGATTTTCCAGGCGGGACTTTATCAAATGTTCGGCCATCCTGGGCGGCGCCTTCTGGGCCTCCCAACTGGAGGGCGTCTTCGACCTGATCCAGCGGGCCGAGGCGGGAACGCTGACGCCCGAAGAGGACTACGAACTCAAGAAGACCGAGAATATCCTCTATACGGTCTGCATGCAATGCAACACCGGCTGCGGGATCAAGGTTAAGATGTATCGCCAGAACGGCAAAGCCTACGCCGTCAAAATCGACGGCAGCGCCTACAGCCCCTGGCTTTCGGTGCCCCACGCCTCCTACCGCACCTCCCCCTTCGACCTGGCCAAGGAGGACCTGTCCATCTGCCCGAAGGGTCATGCGGGGCTGCAGGCGGCTTACGATCCCTACCGGGTGGTCAAGGTCCTCAAACGGGCCGGCCGGCGGGGGGAAAACCAATGGCGAACCATCCCCTTTCCCCAGGCCATCGATGAAATCGTCAACGGCGGGAAGCTGTTCAGCCACGTTCCCGGCGAAGAAAACCGGGTGGTGACCGGGTTGCAGGAAATCTATGCCCTGCGGGACCCCCGGGTGATGAAGGACATGGCCGAAGACGCCCGGGCGCTCCAGAAGGCCCAGGATAAAAAGGCCGCCGTAGCGGCCTTCAAGGTCAAACACGCGGCCAACCTGAAAGACCTCATCGACCCCGACCATCCGGACCTGGGCCCGAAGAATAACCATTTCGTCTACATGTGGGGGAGAAAGAAAGGCGGACGGGGCGATTTTTCCGCCCGCTTCTTCGGCGACTACTTCGGCACGGTCAATACCCACGGCCATACGACGGTCTGCCAGGGTTCCCTGTATTTCGCCTCCAAGGCCTGCAGCGAACAGTACCAGGGGAACCGCTTCGGCGGCGGCAGTAAATTTTACTGGCAGGGGGACATCGAGAATTCCAAATACATTCTCTTCGTCGGAGCCAACCTTTTCGACGCCAACTATGGCCCCACCAACCGGACCGTCCGCCTTTCCCCGCGTTTGACCGACGGGGAGGTGCGGATCGCCGTGGCCGACCCGCGCTTCAGCAAACTGGCTTCCAAGGCCCACAAATACCTGCCGGTAAAGCCCGGAACCGACGGGGCCCTGTTTTCGGCCATCCTCCAGTGGATGCTGAAGAACAAACGCTATGATGAAAAATACCTGGCGAACGCCAACCTGGCCGCGGCTAAAAAGGCCGGCGAACCCACCTACGCCAACCTCTGCTGGCTGGTCAAGGTCGACCGGGACGGCCGCCCGGGAAGGTTTCTCCGCGCCCAGGAGATCGGGCTGGCCCAACCGGAGAAACGGAAGGACGCCGCCGGTAAGGAGCAGGAGTTCGAATACCTGGTGGTATGGAAAGGCGACCGGCCGGAAGCCTTCGATCCCAACGATGCCGGCCGGGCCGTGACGGGGGACCTTTTGGTCGACCGGGAAATCAAAGGGATCCGGGTGAAAACCGGCCTGCAGATCATGCGGGAGGAAGTCAACAAAAAATCGTTCCAAGCATGGGCCGCCCTTTGCGGCCTCAACCCGGAAGATATCGAGGAGGTGGCCAAAGGACTCACCAGTGCCGGCAAACGGGCCTGCGTGGACATCCACCGGGGCGTGGCTCAGCACACCAACGGTTTCTATTCCATCCTCCTGGCCTGGGCCGTCAACCTCCTGCTCGGCAACTTTGATTGGAAAGGGGGCATGATCGTGGCCTCCACTTACGGCGGGGCGGGCGGCAAACCGGGACAGCCCTTCGATTTAGGCAAAATGGCCCCCGGCAAGCTCGGCCGCTTCGGGATCAGCATTATCCGGCACGACATCAAATACGAAGACAGCACGATCTTCAGCGGCTACCCGGCCAAGCGGAACTGGTGGCCCCTGGCCAGCGACGTCTATGAGGAGATCCTGCCCTCCATCGGCGACGCCTATCCCTATCCCATCAAGGCCCTTTTTGGGTATATGTGCGCCCCCAACTATGCCCTGCCGGCCGGCCAGACCATTACGGCCGTGCTGGCCGATCTGGAGAAGGTGCCCTTGTTTTTCGTTCCCGATATCACCATCGGCTCCGCCTCCCTGTACGCCGACTATCTGTTTCCGGACCTCTCCGACCTGGAGCGCTGGGAGTTTCACGGCAGTCATCCCAATATGCCGGCCCGGGTCCAGCCGATCAAGCAGCCGGTCATGGCCCCCATTACCGAAATCGTCAAGGTCTTCGGCGAGGAGATGCCCTGCTCCTATGATGCCCTGCAACTGGCCCTGGCCGAGAAACTCGGTCTGCCGGGGTACGGCAAAGACGGATTTGGTCCCGGGCAGGACTTCAATCGGCCGGACGACTTCTACATCCGGATGGTGGCCAATTTCGCCACGGACGGCACCCCGGTGCCGGACGCGGACGATGCCGAATTGAAGCTTTTTCTCGACTCCCGGAAGCACCTGCCCCGGACCATCTTCGACCCCCAGCGTTGGGAAAAGATTGCCGGCCCGGTCTGGCGCAAAGTCGTTTATGTGCTGAACCGGGGCGGGCGGTTCCAGGATTATACAGATCAATACCAGGGAGAACAGGTGGCCAACCAGTACGGCAAGCTCTTTACCATGTATCAGGAAAAAACCGCGGAAACTAAAAACGCCTTCACCGGGAAAAGCAACCCCGGCTACCCCCACTATCTGCCCATTTTTACCGCCGCCGGGAAAACGCCCGAGGAGGCCGGCCTCACCCAGGGTTTTGACCTGCACCTGATTACTCAGCGGGATATCACCATGACCAAATCCCGGACCATATCGAACTACTGGCTCACGGAGATCTATCCGGAGAACGCCGTGGTGATCAACCGGATGGACGCCGAACGCCTGGGCCTCAAACCGGACGATCAGGTCCGGATCGTTTCGGCCACCAATCCGGACGGCATCTGGGATTTGAAAGGCGGCGGGCGGAAGGACATCATCGGCAAAGTCCAGGTTACCGAGACCATCCAGCCGGGCGTCATCACCTTCACCATCGGCCACGGGCATTGGGCTACCGGGGCCTCGGACATCATGGTGAACGGTGAAATCATTCCAGGCGATCCCAAACGGGCTAAAGGGTTCAATGCCAATGCCGCCATGTGGATCGATCCCCAGCTTAAAAATACCTGTATGTTTGATCCGGTGGGCGGGAGTGTTTCCTTTTATGACACCAAAGTAAAATTGTTGAAAATCTAACCAAAAAAATTTTAAATTTTTTTGGTTGGAAAAAACCGCTGAACAATGGTTGTAAGAATCTAACCGGAAAGGAGAAGAAGCGATGAAGAAAAGGGGTTGGTTGAGTTTGGCACTGATTTTATTTTTCCTGACGGCCTGGGCAGTTCCGGCCCAGGTAGCAGCCGGGGAGCGCGACATGATGATGCTGCTCGACCTGCTGAAAAAGAAAGGGGTGATCACGGAAGAGGAGGCCCAGGGACTGCTGAAAGAGGCCCAGACCCAGGCCAAACAGGAAAAGGAGGAGCGCAAGGCCGAGATTAAGGAGGTGGCCCAGAAAGGCGATTTTCTGCCGGGCTACCTGAAGGGGGTCAAATTCGGGACCACGATTTTCGCCGAATGGAACCTGAGGTCAACCGCTGACGGCGGGCCGTCCACCAATCAGTTTTTGCTGAACCGGGGATATTTGACCCTGGCGGGCAAATTGAACGATTGGTTGGGCTTCAACCTGACCTCGGACCTCTTCACTTCCCGGGACGCCGACGACCGGGGCAACGGGCTGGAACTCCGCATGAAATATGCCTATGCCGACCTGTACTTCTGGGGCACCGTCACCGAATTGGGATTGGCCCATACCCCCTCCGACCAGTACGATTCCTACATCTGGCCCTTCCGCGTTCAGGGCAAGCACTTCCTGGATGAATTCGGCATTCAAGCCTCCGCGGATTACGGGGCCAATATCCGGGGACCATTGGGCGGGAGGATGGCTGACGATTTTACGAAGTGGGCCGGAAGCACTTATGCCGGGAAATGGGCCGGTTATCAAATCGGCGTTTACAACGGTGCCGGTTATACCAATTCCGAAAACAACACCAACAAACCCTTCGGCGGGCTGGTCTACTTCCGCCCGGCCCCGGGGGTCGAGGTGTTGAAAGGACTGGTGCTGTCCTATTACGGCCTGTTCGGGCAGTCCAACAACAACTTCACCGCCAGGGGAAAAACCAACGACTTCCCCGATACACAGATCAATCTGGCCCAGTTGGCCTGGCAGCATCCCTGGTTCACCCTTTACGGACAGTATTACTGGGGTAAGGGAACTATGACCTCCACCGAGGACAACAGCCGCAGCGGCTGGCTGGTCGAAGGTTTCGTCCGCATCCCGAAGGTGGAGAAATTGAGGGCCTTCGGCCGCTACTATAACTTCGATCCCAATACCGATGTCTCCAATAACGCCACGACCACCTATGTTCTGGGGATGGCCTATGACTGGTCCAGAGAGCTCATGCCTTTTGCGGCCTACCAGCACAGCGATTTTGAAAGCCAGACCACGAAAGATTTCGACCAGTTTCAACTGGGGTTCCAGTTGAAGTTCTAATCGACTTTCCCCCCGTTTCAGGTCTTTTCGACCCGGGACACTGAAATCCCCTCTCCTCCCCTCCAGAAGCCGCCTCCGAGCCTGATGTCAGGGTTCGGAGGCGGCGCTTCCGTGGTAATAAAGACGAACATTCAACATTCAACATTCAACATCGAATTTAAAAACGTAAGGCGGGCGGCGGGGAAAAAGGAGGGTTGGGGGGGATTTTCTACATCAATCCGCCGGCCAGTCCCAATCCGATTAAAACCAGCATCAGGCCGACGATAATCTGAATGGTTTTCAAGGTCACCTTTTTGATCAAACGGGCTCCGATAAAAGAGCCTAAAAAGGCGGCGCTGGTGGCCGCCAAAATCAACCCGGTCAAGGCGGGACTGATTATTTCGAAATGTCGGCTGAAAAAGCTCCACCCGTAAACCAGCAGACGGGCGGCGTCGACGATAACCGCGGATACGGTGGCGGTCCCGATGAACGCTTCCTTGCTCAATCCCGCCTTGATCAGAAAGGCGGACCGCAGGGCCCCCTGCATCCCGGATATTCCGCCGAAGAAACCCGAGAGCAGTCCGCCATAGGGCAGGTACTTGCGGTCAAAAGCCAGCTCCCTGAAACGGGGCAGGAGGTCCAACAAGGCAAACCCGCTGATCAGGATGCCGATCAGCAAACCGACCAGCGTTATTTCATGCCGTTGATTCCCCAGTTGATACACCGCTAAAGGGGGCACCCGATCGACGACATCCAGGAGGAAAGCGCCCGCCATGGCCGCCCCGGCACCGGGCAATGCAAATACGGCTATGACCGACCAGTCGCCCTTTCGGCCGACCAGGAGGGTCTTGAACAGGTTGTTGGACAGGTGGACCAGGGCCGTGGCGGCCACCGCTACGGGAACCGGACAAAACAGGGCAAAAGCCGGCATAAGCACCGTACCCAGCCCGAAGCCGGAAAATAGAGTAAGGCCGGATACGAATAAGGCCACCGCACAAATGATCAGGTATTCCAAGGTATCCCCTTCTCGTCTTTCTCCCCCTCCCCTGGCGGGAGGGGGCCGGGGGGGGTGGGGGGAGTTCGTTTCCAACACGGATCAAGTTATGCCGCCGAAAAAAAACCACCCAGGCGGACTGGGTGGTTTTTTTAAAGGGTGAATTTTCAAGCGGTCAGTTCATAATCCCGGCAGGGATTGATCGCGAGTGGTGCCCGCCCCTGTCGCCTCCCGGGTTAGAAAACGTACTGAAAGCGAGAGAGAATGACGCTTTCCTTATCCAGTTTTACACCGCCCACAGTGATTATATCATCAAACCAGGAATAGGAATAATTGAGCTGAAAACGGACGTGGCGATTCCAGTACCAGTTCAAGCCAAGAGTAACGGTCTGCGCCTTATCTGTTCCGACAGCAAATCCGCTTTTGATGATGTTGTCGTCGGTTTCGATGTACTGGTAGCGGCCCAGAAGCTGGAAGGCCCCCCAGCCGCCCTTGGACGGATCGAAGTTGCGCTTGGGCTTGACCGTGGCGTTCTGGGCCCAGTCCTCTCCGGTCAGCACGTAGCCGGCCGTCAGGTAGGCCCCGCGCTGTTCGTAATAGGTTTTGGCCGTTCCCCGGACCACGTCGTCAAACCGGGACGTAATATATTCGCTTTTCATACCGAAGGGCCCGAGTGCGTAATCCAGCTCCACACCCCAGCGGGTCAGACGGCCGTCCTGGTTGACGCCGGTCTGGATATCCAGGAAGGTGGTAGTGGCTTCGGTCCGCAGATCGAAACCGCTCAGGTCCTGTTTGTTGTTCCCCGTACCGTAGGACCCGCCGAAGCTCAGTTTTTTCAAGGCCGCCAGAGAAGAAGAATGCAGGAAGGGCGAAAAAACCAACCGGCCGGTGAGGTCCTTGTCGTCCACCACGGCCTCCCGGTTGCGGCCCTGGCCATTGAAGGCCCCGATGCCGTACTCAACCCGGTTGTCCCAGAATTTGCCGAAGATCATGACCCCGATGTCTTCCTGGGGGGAGACGGAATTGACGATGACGGCCCGCTCCATGAAATCGGTCCACAAGGCCGAGTAGATGGCTTCCAGGCTGAAGGGCTCGAAGACCTGCCCGGCCCGGACCCGGAAACTAGGGTATTTCTTATATTCCAGCCAGCCCTCCTGGAGGACGCCGTTGCGTTCGCCGATGAAGGTGGCATAGAGTCGATAGGCCCAGTCATCCTCCAGGACGCCCCGCACGTCGAAGCGGGCCCGGCGGATCAGGAAAGTGTCGTTGTCATGGTTATCGCTGTCCAGAAACCAGCGGGCGTCGCCCTGCAGCCAGCCGCTAATGCGGAGTTGATCGTCCTTCCCCTTTAAATAGAAGCCCTCGTCATAGATCGTCTTGACTTCCTGATCGGCCGCGGTTTGCGGGGTCTCGGTCAGGCGGATATCGGCCATGATTTCCCTGAGCATTTCCAGGTGCTCGGGCTTCTTGGCCGCGGCCTTGACTTTATCGTCGATGGCTTCGTGTTGTTTCTTCAGTTCACTTTTTAACTGGGTCATCTCCTTTTCGTAGTTCTCCAGCAGGCTCCTCTGCTCCTGGACCACTTTTTCCAGCCGTTCCAGGCGCTGCTGCAGGTCCTTGTCCGGCCCCTGGGCCGCCGCCGGCAGTGTCTGGAGAGTCAGGAATAAAGCGGCCAGGGGCCATAAAATCATTCGTCCGACACTTGTCCGCAACCATTTTTCTTTTTCCATTCCGCTTCCTTTCCTCCCAAATGGTTTTTAGAGAAACACTCCTTGGCGTCACCAGGTGATGTAGGGGCTGTTGATCAGGCCTCCGACCAGGAGATAGACCCCCAGGGCCACAGCCGCGTAACCAAAAATAAAAAAGATGATTCTTTGAGGCAGGCCGACTTCGGAAACCAGGCGTTCATCAAAATTTCCGGCCGTTTTTAAGCGGTCCACCCAAAGAGGTTTTTCTTCCAGGGTGGCCGCCAGGTTGACGGTCCCTTCAAAAATGGCCCGGTCCATGGGAAAATTGTGGCGGCGCAGGTGCGCGATAAAAAAATGAATGATAAATACATGGCCCATGGCCAGCAGCGCCTCGATACGATGCATCCAGAAGATCACATTGAGGGTCCAGCCCGGCAGCAGGCGACTGGAGGCCAGGGGCCAGGCCAGGAGCAGACCGGTGCCGCCCATGATCACCATTCCCCAGAAGACGGCCCAGTAATCAAACTTTTCCCAATACCCCCAGCGGTCAAACCGGGGGGCCGGCCTCAACCCCAGGAGCCAGCCGATATGTTGTAAAAATTGGACCAAATCGGCCGGGCGGGGGAGCAGGGAATCCGGGCTGTCGATAAGCCGGGCCGCATTTTTCCAGTCGATGTTCAGGAACAGGTAAACCAGATGCCCGAGAAACAGGAGCAGCAGAAAAATGCCCATCCAGATATGAACGGTCAATGCGCTTTCGTACCCGCCAAAGCAGGCGGCCAGTCCCTGCCCCCAACTGGTTTCGATGTACATCCGCGCCAATCCGGTGGCGCCCTGGATCAGAAATATTATCAGGAGCAGCACATGAAACAACCGCTGCGTTGCCGAAAAGCGTTTGAGCCTAGTCTTCGGCCCCGGGCTCGACATGTTCTTTCTCCTTGGTAAAAAATTCTCTCAAGCCCCATAAAAAGGTATGGGGGAGGAAAAAGGCAAAGGTCCCGACCGCCAGAGCCACCATCAGCCAGAAGACATAAAAAAGCGCGGGAAAGGTCTGGCTGGTTTGGGCCGCCGCCGGCAGGGGAGGATGAATAATATAGGTGGCGAAAGAGGCGCCGGCCCCCTCGTGGCACTTGGCACAGACATAGGCGTGACGGCGGATGGGATTCATGGGGGAGTAAAACTGCCCCAGGCTGGCGATCGGCTCTCCCCCGTGACATTGGCGGCAGGTGATCTTGGCCCGGGCCACGTGGATATTGCCGGCCTTTTCGGCATGGCACTCCAGACAGCGGCGCTGGGCATAGAAATCGATCCCCCAGTGGGAGTCCTGCAGGTAAGCCCGCCGGCGCACCGGTTCGGCGCTCGGGCCTAACCCAAGTATTCCTCTCCGGGCTTCCGGGATTTGCACATACGGTTTATAGGACCTGGGTCTGACCTCAAAATCCTCGTAGTAACCGGTGCTCATTTCCCGTTCCCGATAGCGGGCGATCGAGGAGGTGACCTCTTCCTGGGCCGTAACCGGCCCGGGAAGAGCGTACCCGATGAGACAGCAACAGAGGAAGTACCTAAGTGACCGCATGACAGGTCCCCGCTACCCTTATTTCACCGGTTTGGTCTTCACTATATTTTCGATGACTCTCCCCTGGGGCTTCGGAAGCTGCGACATGGCCTCAAACTGCTTTTGCAGGTCGACCAAATTGGCGTCCTTGTGTTTATGGCAGGTCTGACAGGAGTTGGGAATTTTATCGTTCTTGAGCGTGTCCTTCGGCAGCAGGGTCACAAAGACGTGGCTGTGCAGATCTCCGGACTCCGCGCTGGAGGCAATCCGCGGCATATGGCAGCCGACACAATTGGCAAAGGAGTGGATCGAATGCCCCAGATTGTTATTGATCACGGAATGACAGGACAGGCATTCCTTGGATCCGGCGCTTTTGGTTTGCGACCTCGTGGAGGGCACCCCCAGTTGGTGGACGTAATGGCAGGAGGTGCAGGTAACCCCCTCCGTATGGTGTTTGGACTGTCGCCAGTCGATATACTGCTGGTGATGTCCCTTGGAAAACTCATTGGCGTACATCTGTTTCACATCGCCGGCGGCAAAGGAGGTGGACTTGAAAAAAGTTTCCAGGGCCTTCCCGGGCTGGTAGCCTACCGCCCATTCCACGGTTTTGTCCTTGGTGGATTTTCCCCGGTTATGGCAGGACCCGCAGATCTGGACGGCCACCCCGGCCGGCAGCTTGGAGGGGTTGGCGATGGTCATCCTTTTTTCGAAAACGGCGGTTTTCGGCAGGGCGTAATGATGCGATCCGGGACCATGGCAGGCCTCGCAGCCGATGCCGGGTTCGCTGAAGGAGTTCTTGGACATATCCACACCGGTGGCGTGGCAACCGCCGCAGCCCTTGATCCAAGGTTTTTTATCCCAGGAATCTTCATGATAATTGACCCAACGCCCGGAATCGACATTGTATTGGACCGGGGCGATATAGAGCAGGCCCCCTTTTTCCACCAGGTAGCGCTGCTTCCATTGATTGCCGATGGTGTAGCGGATCTCTTCCACCTTGGGGATATAGACCTGCGCGGCCGGGACCTTGAGGTCAGGGATTTTCTCCAGGTCGGCCCGGATCACGGCCGGATTGATCTCCGTTACCAAGGCGTCCAGGTTCACCTTGGTGTCCTGGAGCATGCGGCTGTGCAGCGTTCCTTTCCAGGAATCGTAATGCTCCAGATGGCACGTTTTGCATTTCTCGGATCCGATGTAGGTCTTGGGGCTGGAAGTAATCTCCTTGATATTCACCTTTCTTTCGCCGGAGCAGGCTCCCACCAGGATCATGGACAACACCAACGGCCAAATTTTCCCCCACCCGTAACCTTTCATTGCGCTATCCCCTTTGCGTTAGGTTGAAAATCAAACAAAATTTTTCAAACGATGGCTATGTTGTGAATGATTATTTGTTTTTGATTTTGGATAGCTCTCCCCAATTTAGTGTCCAATGATAACTTTTGGGCAAACTCTTGGGGAATTACCGGAAACTTGTATTTTATCTAAAGAAATCCTGTATTTTATCAGGGAAACTGATTAATCTCCCCGGCCGACGGGATGCCTTTCAGTAATAGGGTTGGTCCTGATCGGGATCATCAATTCGCAGGATTGGATTTCTTCAGGGATCCAGGTGGGTTCCAATCGGGGTGAACATCGGGCGGGCCGGCCCGACGGCGTTCGACTGGCGGAGTTGCGGTTTCAGTGCGTCCTTAAAAAAAATAGCGCAATCGTAATTCGATCCGGTATTCGTACGGCTTTTCACCGAATTCGGTCAGTTGGTCTCCGGACAGGAAGGTCCCTCTCAGCCTCATTTCCAGGTTGGTTAAGCCGGTGTAGAGCAGTTCCGGCGACAGGGAGAAGCTGCGGTCGTCCACATTATAAATACCGGTCAGGGCCGGGGTGAAGTAGAGGATATCAAAAGGCTCCTTCTGGCTGACCCGCAGGTAGAAGTAATTCTGCATGGGCGTAAACCGGCCGTAGAGCCCCTGCGAAAAGTTAGCCGCCCGCTGGATGGGGCCGGCGTTGCCGGTTTGGCGGTAGAGGTCATAGGCCCCGTGGACGAAAGAAAAAAACGATTCCGTCTCCCGGGTGGAAAAACCCGCCTCGTTCCAATAGTACTCCAGCAGGATCGTAGTATCCTTTTCGGTCAGATAGCGGAGCCCCAGCAGATAGCTCTGGGCGTCCGCTGTCGTTACCGAGGGCCGGCCGTTCTCATCCACCGCCGTTCTTTTATTCTGGCTGATCCAGGCCCATTCCCCGTGCACTTCCAGGTTGGTGGTGATGTTCCTGGAAAAATCCAGGCCGATTCGGGGCGTCCTGCTCCCCGCCGATAAAAAAGTCAGATCGAGGTCGGTATCGTAAAGCAGCAAATAGAGCTTTCCGGCGAAATTCAGGTAATACTTGTCTCCAAAATCCTCGTTGATCGCATCGCCGACCGGAATCAGGACCGGCGTGAGAGACAGGGTTTTGAGCGGCCCGGCAAAGCTTCGGGTGTAATCGGCGGAAAGAACGGTGAAACCCTCCAGGGCCAGATCCGGGTCGTCCGGATTTTTGGGGCGGTCCAGAAAGGCCACCGGGTTCCAGGCATAGCCCTTGCCCCACTTCAAGGTCTTTTTCCCGGCATCCAGGACCAGCGAGGAAGACGGCTTTAGGGACAGGAAAGCCTCGTACAGGTTCGTTTTTTCCGTCCAATCCGGAGTGCTGTATTGGATATCGGTATTGATCCGGGCGAACAGTCGGGCCGGCCCCCTTTCCAGGCTGCCCTCCAGTTGCAGCTTACCGTTGTACTCGTCCAGGATATTGCCTTTTTCCTGGTTGAAATATCGGACCTGGTAGAGGGCGCCCCCATGATTGATTCCGCTCAAAATCGGCCGGAACTCGAGGTAGCCACCGAAGTGGTATTCCTTTTTTTCGATTTCGGACAGGTCGACTTTATACTCCTCGGCCGCCCAGACCATCTGACCGATGCCAAATAAAGCAAATAATAAAAATAAACTTAATACGAAAATAGACGAACGTCGAACATCGAACATCCAACGTCCAACGTCGAATCTAAAAACGTAGGGGAGGGGTTTGTCCCCTCCCGCCCTGATAAATTCTTTCAATCCTGTTAATCCTGTCCGGTCTTATCGTTTCTTTGCGTTCTTCGCGCCTTTGCGGTGAAAACGCCTTTCCCCTTTACCGCAGGGAATCGATGTTCCCCATGTTTGTCAGAGTAAAGGCCTCGTCCTTGAAATCCCGCTTCTTGATCTTGGCGAAAATCATGACCGATTTATAGTCCTTGAACAGCGGGCTGTCCGTCTCGATCACCGCCGGCCGGACCAGGCCGCCGCCGAAATCTTTCACTTCCTTGAAATAGATAGTCTTGATCAGCATGGAGGCCTCGGTCAGGCACTCCAATTTGGTGGGGAGCTTTTTATTCTTATCGACCCACATTTTGACCCGGTCGTAGGCCACGTTTTTGGTCCGGGCCTTTAAATGGAGGAGCTGCTGCTCCCCGGCTTCCTCGATTTTTTCCACCTGGTATTCTTCCGTGTAGTCCAGGTTCAGGATGTCGGCATTGTTGAATACGCCGCCGACCACCGATTGCAAGCTGGTGATCCGGATCGGCTTGCCCACGTTGGGGATATACAGCCACATATTTTCCCCCAGCCGCAGAGTCGTGCGGCCCTTCTCGCTGGCCGGGGCCAGAAAGAGGCCGGCGATCTTGTCGGCCCCTTTCTTTATCGTGAAATAAGTGAACTCCTTTTTCTTCCCGTCCGGCTCGATGTTGATGATCTTCCGGTAGGCCTCGTACGACTCCGGGGCCAGGTTGCGGTCCACCTGCTTCAATAACTGGGCGCCGTCCAGACCGTAAGCCGGAACCGCCAGCAGCATCGTCATAAGTGCTATAAAATATCTGAACATATTATTCTCCTCGGCTCTCTTTTCCAATCTCTGTTAGAGGCGCGCTCGGCGATCGCGCCCTACCGTTTTACTCTGTCTTTTATACGTGTCTCAGGGCGTTGATCGGTTCCATGCGCGACGCCTTGAAGGCCGGCTGCAGGCTGGCCAGGACGGAAACCAGGATGACGATCAGGGAAATCATCAGGATATCCCGCGGATTGAATTGGACCGCCAGGACGAAGCCGCTCTGCCGGCCGAATTCGAAGGTGATCCGGGACAGGTTGATGACATAGAGGATAATTCCCCCGATGACGTTACCTACTACGGCCCCTAGAACCCCCAGACAAAACCCTTCCAGGACAAACATGGACCGGATCTTCCCCGGCAGGGTGCCGATGGCGGAGATGGTGCCGATCTCCCGAATGCGTTCATAGACCGCCATGATCATCACGTTCATGATGCTGATCAGGACGATGGCGATGAGCATCAGTTTGATAAAAAAGGTCAGGACGTCGATCATCCGGGCGATGTTGAAGAAAGGCGACAGCTTTTCCCAGGAATGGACTTCATAAAGGGGTTTCCCCTGGGGGTTCCTTTCTCGGGCAACCAGCTGCTCCAGGCGGCGGGTAACGGAGTGGAGTTCATCGAAATCCTTGAGGCGGATGGCCAACTCGCTGATGTCCATGACCTCCATCCGCAGGATTTCCATGGCATCCAGGATATGGATGTAACCGTCCCGGCCCCCCGGGCCGGTGGCGCTTTCCAGGACTCCCGCCACTTTGAACTGTTTGCCGTTTACCGAACCGTCCTGGTTGGTGGCCACGATCACCACCGTATCCCCGACTTTCGCCCCCATACCCTTGTGGAGCAGGTCCGGGATGTAGATTTCCCCCCGGGCCAGGGTCTTTTTACCCTGGGCGACCCGGCCCGGCAGGAGCGGGACCGTTTGAAATTCCCGGTCCGGAAATATGCCGTTCAAGCGGATGTTGGTGGTCTCCACAAAGGTGCTGAACATGCCCCCGAATTTTATCCGCGGCGAAACGGCCGCCACTTCGGGCTGCCGTCGGAGCAGGGCCTCCAACCTTTCCGCCCCTTGGGCCTGGATATTCAAGTTCAACGGCAAATTGTCAATGGAAGCGACGTATCCCTGGCGGTGGATCTGAATATGGCCCAACATGGAATCGGTAATCTGACCGACCATCATATTTTTAAAGGACCCGGAGACCCCGATAAAGACGATGACAAAGACCACCCCGACGGTGATCAGCGAGGCGGTCAGGATGGTCCGCCGTTTATAGCGGCGCAGGTTCCGAACGGCTATTTTAAACAGGTTACCCATGGGAACGTCCTCCTTTCGCCTCTCGACCCTTCAGCTCCCCGTCTTCCAGGGTGTAGATGATTTCGGCCTCCCCGACGATTTTCTGGTCATGGGTGGAAAAAATAAAGGTGGTTTGATACTGGTCACGCATCTTTTTCATCAGATCGATGATCCGGTAGGCGGTCTTGCTGTCCAGATTGGCTGTCGGTTCATCGGCCAGCACCAGCTTGGGGTTGCTGACCAGAGCCCGGGCCACGGCCACCCGCTGCTTCTGTCCCCCGGAGATCTGATCCGGAAATTTATGCTGCTGCTCCGACATGCCGATGGCCTCCAACAGGGTTTTCACCCGCTGAGATCGTTCCGGGGCCGGGACATTTTGAACCATCAACAGGGGGTATTCGATGTTTTCATAGACCGAAAGCACCGGAATCAAATTAAAATCCTGGAAGATAAATCCCAGGTTGGTCCCTCTGAACCGGGCACCTTGCTTTCTGTTCAGATTGGCTATATCCACCCCGGCTACCTGCAAGGTGCCTCGACTCGGCTTATCCAGACATCCGATCAAATTCAGCAGGGTCGTCTTTCCGCTGCCCGATGGCCCCACGAAAGAAACGAAAGAAGCCGGTTCAATCTCAAAATCGAGATCTTTCAGGGCGTTAACAACGACTTCTCCGGACGTATAGTCCTTGGAGATTGCCCGGGCGACCACTAAAGCCATTTTTATCCTCCTTACCTCAGCAAGGGGGCATCAACTCCCCCCGTCTTAAAAAACCTTGGCAATGTTTAATTAGGATATTATAATACTTATATTTTCTTAATCCAGTCGGGAGCGCCTAAAAAATAGAAATTTGTAATTTTTTCAATTAGATTTAGATTCTTACCGCCATTGTTCTGAGAATTTGTCTCTAACAATGGCGGTAAGAATCTAAATAAAAAACTACGTTCTCTTTGGTCCTTGTTCAACGGTTTTTTCCAACCAAAAAAATTTCAATTTTTTTTGGTTAGTCACTCGCCCCAAAGGAAACCCGATGTTTAAAAAATTCGGCATCCTGGCGTGCGCAGCCTTACTCTTGTTTTTGACGGCCTGTGTACGGACCCCTTCAATCGTCGATTCACCCAGGGATTGCCCTGATAATAGGCCAACAAAAAGCAACCCATTGATCATTTTAGATAATTCGGACAAAGAGTGATCGTGACCGGTATTCCTCCGGAGGAGGAACTAAGGTGAAAATAAAACGAACCCTTTTTTAGGTTTGTTTTTGCAATCATACCGGCCTGACAGGGTTCCCAACCAGTAAATGTAGTAATTTATCCTATATTTAGATTAATTATTTTTCCTACAAAACCCTTGCCAAAATATGCTTTAGTCCTTGACATATCGAAAATTCCCTGTTATACATAAGTTCAAAAAATGAACATTTGATAAACAACCTAAAAACAAATGGTTACTGAAAACTGGTATTGTCTTTATACCAAATCTAAACAGGAAGATATCGTCTCCCAGAAACTTCTAAAACACCCCGGTATCGAAATTTTCAATCCTAAAATCAAAAGAAAGAAAACAATCCGTGGAAAAATGACCGAGGTAGTTGAAGGTTTGTTCCCCTGTTACCTTTTTTCCCGGTTCGATCCCTACGAATACTATCATATGATCAAATATACGAGGGGCGTCAAACGGGTTGTCGGGAATAAAGAAGGATTTCCCTATATTATCGATGAAAATCTCCTGGAAAATATCAAGGGGCGCATGATCGACGGTTATGTGGAAATCGAGTCCCCCTTTTTCAGCGAAGGGGAAGCAGTTATGATCGATGAAGGCCCCTTCAAAGGCCTGTCGGGGATTTTTCTAAAGGAGATGAAGGCCAGCGATCGGGTCATGATCCTGCTGAACACGCTCCATTACAGCGCCAAGGTTCAGGTAGAAAAGGCTTTTTTGTCT
>JACRCK010000018.1 GCA_016219065.1 Deltaproteobacteria bacterium | reverse complement strand
TTTACAGACCTGGTACCCGTCCTTCTCGGGCATCATCACATCCAGCACGATGGCATCCGGGGCATTGGCCCGGACCTTCTCCAGACCCTCCACCCCGTTATAGGCCACCTCGACGGTGAAACCCTCCTTTTCCAGGTTTTTCTGGACAATGGTCGCAAAATCCGGTTCGTCGTCCACCACCAATACCCTTTTATTCAGGCTCATAAAATCCTCCTTTTCCCCCGGAACCGGCAGGTCGAAACCCTCGCCGGGGGTTCTTGAAAAATTTAATTATCAATAATCAATGCTTAATTTTTAATTCTTAATGTCCGGCCGCGGATACAACCCCGCTCGTTCGACGATTTCCGGGACCTTTTCCTCCCATTCGATGGCCATGAGGTGGAAACCGGCCACACCTTTCAGCTCTTTCAGCCGCTGGATGGACTCCACGCAGATTTTGAGCCCCTCTTCGGCCTGTCGGTCCTTGGGGGTGTCGGCCAGACGCTTGACGATTTCATCCGGCACATCCATCCCCGGAACCCGGTTTTTCATGTAGCGGGCCATGCCAACCGACTTCATCGGGGTCAAGCCGGCCAGGATATACACCTGCTCGGTCAATCCCCGGTCCCGGGCCTTGCCGATCCAGTCCTCGAACTTGTCGAGATTGTAGATACACTGGGTTTGAATAAACTCGACTCCGGCCGCAATCTTCTTGGCCAGCCGGGGGACGCGGATCTCGTAAGGATCGGCAAAAGGATTTTCTGCCGCGCCGACGAACATCCGGGGCGGTCGATTGATGGGGTCCCCCCCGAGAAACTTCCCCTCGTCGCGCATCAGGCGGACGGTCTGAATCAACTGCAGCGAGTCGATATCGTGAACGTTCTGTCCCCGGGCGCAGTCGCCGAAGCTCTGGTGGTCACCCGAGAGGCAGAGGATGTTGGCGATATCGAAAGAGGCCGCCCCCAGGATGTCGCTCTGAAGGGCGATCCGGTTCCGGTCCCGGGTCACCATCTGCAATACGGGCTCCAGCCCCATCAGTTTCAGGCGGATACAGGCGGCCAGACTGCAGAGGCGGGTCATGGAAGTCTGGTTGTCCGTCACATTGACGGCGTCCACGTGGTTTTTGATTAATTCGGCCTTGCGGGTGATCACCTCCGGGTCGCTGCCGCGGGGGGGGCCGACCTCCGAGGTGACGGCCAACTGTCCGGAAGCCAAAATTTTTTCCAGTTTACTCGGCGTCTTGACGGTCATAGTTTCAAATCCTCCCGCACCACTTTTCGCGGTCCGCCCGCCCGATCGGTGGACCAGTCTTTGATTGGGATTATTTTTTCATAGTCCTCCATCCGCCCCAAGGCCTTCAGCCGGTCGATGATCAATTGCCAGCCGCAGGGGATATCCTTGTCGATTTCACATTTTCCGGCGGAGGACCCGCCGCAGGGTCCGTTCAGGATCCGTTTGGCGCAGCGGGAAACCGGGCAGATACCCCCGGAAACCGCCAGCAGGCACTGGCCGCAACCCTGGCAACGCTCCGACCACACCCCCCGGGCCTCGTTGGCTCCCATGAACAGGGTGTTCACCCCGGGAAACACCGGCTTGGAAGGGTATTTCTCGGCGGTGAACTGCACCCCCACGCCGCAGGCGACGGACACCACCGTATCGTACAGATCGATCATGTCCCGGATTTCCTCCAAATACTCCTGGTCGCACTGCCGCTCCAGGGTCCGTTCCCCGATGTTGACTTCCCGGCCCTGCTGGAGAAAGTGCATGCGCAGTGCAGAGGCCAGCAGGCCCACTTCCTTCTTCCCTCCGGCCTCGCAGACCGTCACGCATTCATTGCAGCCCAGAACCAGAATACTCTGACAGTCCTTGACGGTATCAATGATCTCTTCGATCGGTTTTTTTTCGGCGACAATCATCGCGCATTTCCTTCCTTTCAAGAGCCAAAAATTTTTCAATTTTTGGCTGGAAATAAAAACCGGGAATTCAAAGTCGGATCGCGGGCATCCAGCAGGTCGCCCGCTGCCGTCAGGCTACGGCAGCCTGCGCCTCCGCCGGAGGCGGCTTTTTCTTTCTGGCCAGGGCCGTCCGGATCGGATTCGGCCCCAGTTCCAGGACCCGGGTATGCATCTCCATCGCATAGCGGGCGAAGCTGGGACCGTCGCTGGAAGACAAATTGTACATCTCCAGGCGCCGGCCCCCGATGCCGAGGGCGTCCAGGACCTTGCGGGTTTGTTCCACCCGGGCCTTGGCCCGGAAATTTCCGCTGTTGTAGTGGCAGTCCCCCTCCCGGCAGCCGACCACGTAGACCCCGTCAGCCCCCTTTTCCAGGGGCCGCCTGAGGTGCAGTGCGTCGACCTTGCCGGTGCAGGGGACCCGAATGATCTTGACGGTTGCCGGGTAGCTCAGACGCATCGAACCTGCCAGGTCCGCCGCCGTATACCCTCAGTAATTGCAGCAGAAAGCCACAATGATCGGCTCAAATTCCGGGCTCATAGGCTCCCCTCCATCAGGGCGTCGATTTTGCATAAAAGTTGGTCGTCCCCATACCAGTTGAGTTCGATGACCTTGGCCGGGCATTCCGCGGCGCAGACGCCGCAGCCCTGGCACAGGGCCTCGTCGATTTCGCTGACCCCGTCGGCATTGATCCGCGGTACGGAATAGGGACAGGACCGCACGCAGACCAGGCAGGCGGCGCAGGAATCCTGATCCACCCGGGCGGTGACGGCCGAGAGGGTCAGTTGTTTCTGGGACAGGAAGGTCGTGGCCCGGGAGGCCGCCGCCAGGGCCTGAGCGATGGTTTCATTCAACAATTTCGGGCTGTGGGCGGTGCCGCAGACGAAGATCCCTTCCGTGGCCATGTCCACCGGCCGCAGCTTGACATGGGCCTCCATGAAATAGCCTTCGGCGGTGCGGGCCAGTTTGACGATCGAAGCCAGTTCCTCCGTATCGGTGGCCCGCAGGCCGGCGCTGAGGGCCAGCAGGTCGACTTCCACCTGCAGTTCGCGGCCCAGGATGAGATCCCGGAAGGTCAGGACCAACCCGTCGGCCGCCCGTTCGACCCGGGGCGGATTTTCGGGATCGAAGCGGAAGAAATAGACCCCCTTTTCCCGGGCCGCCCGGTAATAGTCTTCCAGGAGACCGTAAGTGCGCAGGTCGCGGTAAAAGATATATACGTCGGACTCGGGGTTAAGGCTCTTGATCTTGAGCGCGTTCTTGACGGCGCTCTGGCAGCAGATCCGGGAGCAATTGGGGTTGTCCTCGTTACGCGACCCGATGCACTGGATCATGGCCACCCGGTTCAAGTCCCCGGCGCCCTGTTCCTGGAGCCTTTTGGCCAGGTCGACCTGGGTCAGGACCCGATCGCTTTGCCCGAAGTCGTATTCCTGCGGCTCATATTCGACGGCCCCGGTGGCCACGATCGTCACTCCGTGTTTGATCTTCCGTTCGTACATACCGGGACCGACCAGCACCTCGGTGGTGAAGTTGCCCTTAAAGCCGGTAAAGCCCACGATCAGGGAGCGGGTCAGCACTTGAATCAAGGGGTGGGAGGTCACCCGCCCCGCGAGCTCCTGCAGGTAGGCCCGGACGTCGTCCCCCTCGATGGTGAAGGTCAGGCGATTGGCCATGCCCCCCAACCGTTCCTCCTTTTCGATCAGGACGACTTCATACCCCTGATCAGCCAGCCCGAGGGCTGCATTCATCCCGGCTACCCCGCCGCCGATCACTACGGCCCGTTGGTTGACCGAGATGATCTTCTCTCCCAGGGGCTGAAGCAACCCGGCCCGCCGGACGGCCATGCGGATCAGGTGACAGGCCTTGGTCGTGGCTTCCAGGGGTTCGGCCGAGTGGACCCAGGAGTCCTGGTTGCGGATGTTGGCCATCTCCAGGAGGTATTTGTTCAACCCGCTGGCCTGCAGGGTATCCATGAAGATGCCTTCATGGGTCTTGGGGGTGCAGGCGGCCACCACCACCCGGTTAAGCCGGTGCTCCCGGATGGCCTCTTTCATCCGTTCCAGGGAATCCTGGCTGCAGGAGAAGAGATTCTGTCCGGTGTAAACCACCTGGGGCAGGCCCCGGGCGAACTCCTCGGCCGCGGCCACGTCCACCACGCCGGCGATGTTGAGCCCGCAATTGCAGACGAACACGCCGATCCGCGCCTCTTCCACGGAGACGTCGATCTCCTCGGGCAGATCGACCCGCCGGGTCCGGGTATGGCGGGCGGCGGCCAGTTTCCCCCCGGCCAGGCAGGCCGCGGCGCTGGCTTCGACGACGGACCTGGGGATGTCCTTGGGTCCCTGGACGACCCCGCAGGCGTAGACGCCCGGCCGGGAGGTCGAAAGGGGCGCGAAGGTCGGTTTCACGGCAAAGCCATAGCCGTCCAGGCCGACCCCGAGCCGCTCGGCCAGCTCCCGGGACGACGGCGGCACCTGGAGTCCCACGGACAGGACGATCAGGTCGAATACTTCTTCCCGGAGTTCGCCGGTTTCGTCGGCGTAGCGGACGAGCAGGTCCTGCTGCTCATTGACTTCATCGAAGGAGTGGATACGGGCCTTGACGAACCGCACCCCGGCCTGGTCCCGGGCCCGCAGGTAATATTTTTCATAGTCCTTGCCGAAGGTGCGGATGTCCATGTTGAAGATGGTGCAATCCAGTCCGTTCGGGGCGTGCTCCTTGGCCATCATGGCGTCCTTGATGGCGTACATGCAGCAGACCGACGAGCAGTAGCCGTTGCCGCACTGGTTGGTATCCCGGGAACCGATGCATTGGAACCAGGCGATTTTTTTCGGCTCTTTCTGGTCAGAGGGACGGATCAGGTGACCCATGGTCGGTCCGGAGGCGCTCAGGAGCCGCTCGAATTCGAGGCTGGTCATGACGTTGGGATTGCTCCCGTATTGAAAAATCTCTGCGAGCCGGGGGGAGGCGTAGGGCCGACTGCCCGTGGACAGGATGACCGAACCGACTTCGATCTCTTTATCGGCGACCCGCTGTCCGTGATCCACGGCGCCGGCCAGGCAGGCCTGCACGCACTGGTAACATTCGGAACAGATCCCGCAGGCCAGACACCGTTCGGCTTCCCGGCGGGTCTGATCCTCCCGATAACCCAATTGGACCTCGTTGAAAGTTTCCACCCGCCGGTCGGCCGGGGAATGGTCCATGGCCGTACGGGGGAGGCGGACCCGGTCCTCGAGGGGGACATCCGTCACCCCTTCCCAACGCACCGGCCGCCCCTGGTACAGATCCTGGCCCTGGAGATACCGATCAATGGACCGGGCCGCTTCCTTACCAGCCCCGATGGCCTCGACCACGGTGCGCGGTCCGCTGACGGCGTCCCCGCCGGCAAAAATGTCCGGATCGCCGGACTGCAGGGTCACCGGATCGACCTGGAGGGTGCCCCAGTCGCTGAGCGTGCAGGCGCATTCCACCGTCAGACAGGCCCAGTCGGATTCCTGGCCGATGGCCGGGATAACGGCATCAACCTCCAGAATGAATTCACTGCCGGGAATGGGTTCCGGTCGGCGCCGGCCGCTGCGATCCGGTTCTCCTAACCGCATGCGGACACATTCGAGGGCCTGGACCCGGCCGCCCTCGGCGATCACGCGCACCGGGTTGGTCAGGGTCATGATCTCGATCCCCTCGGCCCGGCACTCTTCGATTTCCTCCATATTGGCCGGCATTTCGTCCAGGCCGCGCCGGTAGACGATGAACGGTCGGGCGCTGCCGGTGCGCCGGGCCGTACGGACGGCGTCCATGGCCACGTTGCCCCCGCCGATGACGGCCACCCGGTCGCCCAGGTTGACCCGGTTGCCGAGATTGACTTCCCGCAGAAAGTCGAGACCGGGGTAAACCCCCTGCAGGTCTTCCCCTTCGATGCCCAGGGCCTTGCACAGTTGGGATCCGATCCCCAGAAAGAAAGCCTGGTAGCCCTGCCGGCGCAATTCCCCGATGGTGAAATCCTGGCCGATCTCCACACCGGTCTTGAATTCCACCCCCAGGGCCCGGATGGTCTCGATTTCCGTCTCGATAATGGACCGGGGCAGCCGGTAGGCGGGAATGCCCACGGTGAGCATGCCCCCCAGCACAGGGAGTTTTTCAAAGACCGTAACCGCGTACCCCTCCAAGGCCAGGAAATAAGCGCAGGTCAAGCCGGCCGGGCCGGCGCCGATGACGGCCACCTTCTCCGGGCGCGGTTCTTTTTGCTGCGGCCGGAAAGGCTGCCCGCTCTCCTGGTCCCAGTCGGCCAGAAAGCGGTGCAGATTCATGATGGCCAGGGGTTCGTCGACCTTTTGCCGGGTGCAGGACCCTTCGCAGGGGTGGGTGCAGACCCGTCCGCAGACTCCGGGGAAGGGGTGGTCCTTCTTGAACAATTCCACCGCCTCCCGGTATTTCCCGGCGTTGATCAGGGCGATGTAGCCCTGGACGCTCACATGGGCCGGGCAGGCGGCCCGGCAGGGGGCGGTGCCGCGCTTGCTGATGGCATAGGCGCCGGGGATGGCCTGGGCATACTTTTTAAAGGCGGCCCGGCGCCCGGAAAGACCCTGATCATACTCGTTGGGCACCTCGATGGGACAGACCTTGGCGCATTCCCCGCAACTGGTGCATTTGGAAAGGTCCACAAAGCGGGGGTGCTGCCGGAGCCGGGCCTTGAAATTGCCGGGCTCCCCGTCCAGTCCCAGGACCTCGGTATCGGTCAGGAGTTCGATGTTCAGATGCCGGCCGACCTCGACCAGCTTGGGCGAGATAATTCACATGGAACAGTCGTTGGTGGGAAAGGTCTTGTCCAGTTGCGACATCAACCCGCCGATGGCTGAAGAATTTTCCACCAGGTAGACGTAGTACCCGGAATTGGCCAGGTCCAGCGCGGACTGCATTCCGGCAATACCCCCGCCGACTACCATGACCGCCCCGACGGGATCCAGAAGTTGGCCCCCCGGGGCTGCTGACAAATCCTTTTGAGTTTTCGCTTCCATGGGATCTTCCTTCTAAATCCTTTCCATGATTTCCGGCAGCTTCTGCTCCCACCCGAGGGTGGAAAGGTAGACGCCGCTGTAACCCTGTCTCCTGAGGTCCGCCACCGTATCGGCCGCCACCTGGACACATTCCCGGACTTTATCCGGGGCCCGGGCAATGCGGTCGATGACGGCCTCCGGCACATGGACCTGGGGCAGGTTTTTGGCGATGTAGCGGGCCATCCCCAGGGACTTGAGGAGCAGCACGGTCGGAATGAGCACGGCGGTGCGGCGGTCGATCTTTTTTTGGTACGGTTCAAGAAGGGCCGTATTGAAAATGGGGGTGGTGATGAAAAACCGCGCCCCGGCCTTCGCCCTTTTCGAGATCTCCTCCACCTCCATTTCCGTCGATTTACCTTTGGCCCCGGCTTCGGCGGTGGAGCCGATCAGAAAATCGGGCGCTCCGGAAAGTTCGATGCCGGCCATGTCCCGCCCCTCCCGGAGCCGGTTGATGACTCCGATCAAGGTGATCAGATCGATGTCATATACGGACCGGGCCTGATGATGATCACCGAAGCTGGGCTCCTCCCCGGCCACGGCCATGACGTTGGTGATCCCCAGGGCATAGGCGGCCAGCAGATCGCCCTGAATGGCCAGGCGGTTGCGGTCCCGGCAACAGACCTGAAAGATCGTCGGCAGACCTTCATTCTGTAAGACCATAGCCCCGCCCAGGGAACTCATCCGCATAACGGCGTTGCTCATTTCCGGCACGACGAAGGCATCGACCCCGTCTTTGACCCGTTTGGCGTTGGCCACCATTTCAGCGACATCCACCCCTTTCGGCGGTTCCAGCTCCGCCAAAACGATGAATTCCCCTGCTTCAATTTTGTTTTTTAAACGCATCGCCCGCCTCCGCTTTTCTTTTCATTTGGGCAATTCAATAGCTGATGATTTATTTGGCAAAAATCATACCAGGGGAGAAAAACCTATTTCATGTAAATATATCTATAGAATTCAATATATTATCGTTATCATCCGGATATGTTGAAAAATTAATAAAACTATGCCATAATGGCCTATATTTTTAAATTTTTATTAAATATCAATAAATTGATATTATATTCCATTTTGGAATACTCCATTTTGGCATCCTTATTAAGGAATTAATATGTTCGGGCGGATATTGATCGTCGACGATGATTGGGATTTTCTCGAATTGATGAAAGCCCGATTGACCGGTGCCGGGTTTCAACAAGTGCGCATTGAAGACGACCCTTTAAAGGCGGCGGCCTTGATTCAATCCGGAGAACTGTTCGACATCGCCCTGATCGATATGACGATGCCGGAGATGAACGGGTTGGAGTTGCTGGACCTGGTCAAAAACAACAGCCCCCGGACCGAATGCATCATGGTAACGGCCGTGAACGATGTGCGGGTAGCCGTTCGCTGCCTCCGCAAGGGGGCCTACGATTATCTGGTCAAACCGATCAGCGAAGAGGATCTGGTTTTTGCACTCCGGCGGACCCTCGAAAAAAAACGCCTCCTGGAGATCCTGGACCTGGAAAAAAGCAGGGCCATGCCGGTCTTGTCCCATCCGGAAGCCTTCAAAGCCATCTTCACCCGGTCCCGGGAGATGATGCGGCTGTTGAAGGAGGCCGAACTGCACGCCGGCAGCGAGGTGCCCATTCTCATCACCGGGGAGAGCGGCACCGGCAAGGAACTGCTGGCCCGGGCCATTCACGCCGTCAGCCCGCGCGCCCGCTACCCCTTCATGCCGGTCAACATGGCCGCGGTCAGCGCCACCCTGTTTGAAGCCGAGTTCTTCGGTCACACCCGGGGCGCCTTTACCGGCGCCGAGAAGGAGCGGGTGGGGTACTTGAAGCATGCCAATCATGGGACGCTCTTTCTGGATGAAATCGGCAATCTGCCCCAGGAAATGCAGGGCAAGCTGCTGCGGGTGCTTCAGGATGGGGAATACACTCCGGTGGGCTCCAGTCTCAGCCAAAAGGTGGACGTGCGCATTGTGGCCGCCACCAATGAAGATCTGGAAGGGCTGATCGCCCAAAAAATGTTCCGCAAGGACCTGTACTACCGGATCCGGGGGGGCTGGCTCCATCTGCCGCCGCTCCGGGAAAGGACGGAAGACATCCCGCTGCTGGCGGATCGTTTTCTAAATGAATTCTGCCCGCCGCCGCTGCGCTGCACCATCGACGAGGCCGCCCGGACCCTTCTCCGGC
>JACRCK010000221.1 GCA_016219065.1 Deltaproteobacteria bacterium | reverse complement strand
GGTGCCATACCCGGCAAAAATATACAGGGCGCCGTAGGCGAAATTGGCCACGCCGCTGATGCCGAAGGTCAGATTGAAGCCCAGAGCCACCAGGGCCAGAATGACGCTGTTGATGAAACCGTAGATCAGGGTGCCGAGAATCATGGGCTGAACCAGCCGGCCGAAGCCGATACAAGGTGATGGAGTGATGGAGAATTGGAGTGATGGAGTATTGGTAACAACACGACCGCAAAGCTGGAGCAGTGGAGTGCTGAAGCGTTGGGATCGGCACAAAAGCCGGAGAAAATATTCCTTACCATCACTCCATCACTCCAATACTCCATCACGCCCTCTTTCTTTACTTCGCCGATTTCAACCCTTCCGGCAGGTGGATTTTGACATCGGCAATGGTGTCGGGAAAAACGATTTCCCGGGTTCCGGCCTTGGACCACTGGATCATGGCCGCCATGGCTGTTTCCTTGGGGTCGTTGCCGAAGACCACCTGGTGGTTCTTGCCGAAGCGGATCCGGCCGATGGCGCCCTGGCGGTCGGTTTTCTCCATGGCCGCCACCACGGCGTCCGGATCGGTCGTCCCGGCCTTTTCCATGGCTTCGGCCAGGATATACACCGACTCATAGGTCGGGGCCGGGGAGTGACCGGCTTCGATGTCTTTCTTGTATTTCTTCTTGTAGGCCTCGTAAAAGGCCACCGACTTGGGCACTTTTTTAACCGGCACGTTGCCGATTTCAAAAATCAGGTTCATGGCCCCGTCGATTTTGCCCTCAAAACTCTTCCAGGCCCCCGGGCCGGCCAGGGGGGAGATGAAACCAAGCAACAGAGCCGGGACCTTCATGCTGTTCCACTGTTTGACCAGAATGCCGCTCTGGGGCATATCGAAGATGGGCAGGATGACCTGAGCGCCACCCTGGCGGGCCTTCATCAAACCGGCGGAAAAATCACCGGCCCCGGTGGGATAGGATTCAACGCCCAGGACTTCCCAGCCCGCGCCCTTCAAAATGCCGGCCAGGCCGTTGGCCGTGGCCCGGGCCCAGGCCACATCCTGGTGCATCAGGAACACTTTCTTGAATCCATACTCCTTCTGGACATATTCCATGGAACCTTTCAGATAACCGACCAGGTAACCGGCGTCCAGACAAACCCGGAAGCAGTATTTATATTTGTCGTAGTTTTCCAGGACTTTCTTGCCGTAATCGGGGGACATGGCCGTGGTGGCCAGCATGGGGACCTTGTGTTTGGAGATCAGATCCATACTGGCCAGCAGGGCCTCCGAGCGAAAGGGGGCCAGCACGATGGCCTTGATCTTTTTTTCCAGGATGAGTTTCTCGATGCCGAGCAGGGCTTCCGGAACCGGCACGCCGGGAGCGGCATCGCGGATGTCGAGCGCTTCGACTTTCAAGGGGTGTTTCTCGCCTTTGATGGTCACCCCGCCCTTGGCATTGATTTCCTCCACGGCCAGGTTGACGGCATTGAGTCCTTCGGCCCCTTCCAGGAATCCCAGGGAGGTGGGGACTCCGATGACGATCGGGTCTGCCGCCGGGGCGGGGGAAGGGACCAAAAAGAGAAAACTCCACAACAGAACGATCAATCCCAAAAGCCTTGCCGTACCTTTCATAAACCTTCCTCCTTTTGTCGGCCGGGTTCTCCCGGCCTTTTTTGGCCTGCGATCGGCCGTTCCCCGGGACCCGCCTCGAAATGGGCTTTTCCCGAAATTCGCCGCAAAATCTAATTTGGAGCCTAATAGGGAAAAGGAAAAATGTCAATGGGGATTGTAATAGGAAGGGGGAGATGTTTCGGTTATTTGAATTTTGGTCATTTGAATTTGTTTCGGATTTCGGATTTGAGCTAAGAAAAATCCAAATCCTCGGCCCGAGCTTTCAACTTACATCTCCCAGCCGCCGGATACCTCGAGACAGGCGCCGGTAATGTAGCTGGCCTCGTCGGAGGCCAGAAAGATCACCGCCTGGGCGATCTCTTCCGGACGGGCCATGCGGCCCAGGGGAGTCTGAGCCAGGATCTGCTCCTTGAATTTTTCGGCCATCAGGGTTGCGATGGCCGGGGTGGCGGTCAAGCCCGGCAGAACGGCATTGACGCCGATGTTGTATCTGCCCACTTCCTTGGCCACGCTCTTCGTAAAGCCGATCAGGCCGGCCTTGGCCGTGGCATAGGCGATTTCCCCCTTGCCGCCGGATTTGCCATAAATGGAGGAGAGGTTGACGATTCGTCCGTACTGCCTTTCTTTCATCCCGGGGATGACCTCCCGGGTGAAGGCCAGGGCGGCCTTCAGGTGGACCCCCAGCACGGCATCCCAATCTTCGTCCCTGATTTTGAAGATGCCCCCGGGGCGGTCGAACCCGGCGTTGTTGACCAGGATATCTATCCGTCCCCAGGCCTCCCGGGCCTGTCCAACGGCATCGGTGGCGGCCCCCGGGCGGGTAATATCCAGGGCAATCAGGAAGGCCTCGCCGCCCTGGGCTTGTATCTGCTCACAGGTTTCCCGGCCGCTGGTTTCGTTGCGCTCCACCAGGGCCACCCGGGCCCCCTGTCGGGCGGACAGGACGGCGATGGCCCGGCCGATCCCCTGGCCGGCGCCGGTAACCAGGGCGACTTTGTCTTTTAATTTCATGAATCCTCCTTAGCGGGCTCTCTCTTTATACCCTTCCCGGTAGGTTTCCGCCGGGGGCCGGGGGGCGAAGCGCTCCGGAGTCTTTTCCGAATGCGGTGGTTTCTCCTCGCGCACTTCCCGCAACAGTTCGTCTATTTCACGTCGAAAGTCGACGGTAAACAGCAGATAGCGGGCCTGCTGCTCCGGCCGGAGCAGGCTTAATTCCTCGTCGATCTGCTTGAGATTTAAATCGCTCAGATCCTTTTTGCGGTTTCTGATCCGCAGGACCGTTTCGCGCAGTTCTTTTTCCGGCGGATTGAGGTTTTGCAGGGTTTGCCGCAGTCGCTGGATATCCTCGTTCAGATCCCGGCGGACATGGCGTTTGGTTTCTTCATAGCGGGATCCGACGGTGAAAAAACGGGCGGCCGTTTCCCGGTCCAGGCGCAGGGCCTCGGTCAGCTTCAACATGCGGACCATCTGGATGCGGTCCCGGGCTTTTTCCCGGGGGTCGGCCGGTTCACGCCAGGACTGGGCCCTAAGGGGGGATGCTCCGGCCAGCGCCACCAAAGCGATCATTCCGACAAGCAATTTAAGATACATTATGCAGAACCTCCCCGATCCCGGTGGGACCGACGGTTTGGAGTTTTTTAGCCACCTTTTCCAATTCCTCATTGGTCAGGTCGTCGAAGCGGCTGCTCATATCCCAATCCACGACCGCCTCCACCGGGGAGTCGGTCTTCAGGTCCTGGGTTAAACCGGCCATAACTTTTTGTTTCAGGCGGCCCGATTCCCCGGGGGTCAGGGTATCCACCGGATCCAGAAGATCCGGGCCCTCGTCCAGGGAAACCGCCCCGGTCGCCGGCCCGCTGCTGGAAATTTGAACCGGTCCGGTCACGGGGGTGTAGTTGAACCAGAGCGTGGTCACGACCAGCAGGGCCAGTAGCGGGGACCAGGCGTAAACCGGCCAGTGGAAGGGATTGAGCCCGGGTCTTTTATACCACGGCTCGGGCCGGTGCTCCAGGTGTCGTACTTCGGCCATAATCCGGGTGGTCATCCGGTTCCAGAATTCCGGTCCCGGATCGGGCACTTGATCCTGCTGGAGGGCGTCCAGCAGCGACTGGTTCTCTGCGGAGAAGCGGCGGCATTCCGGACAACCGGCCAGATGCTCCCGGAGCGGTGCACTTTCCGGTTCGGAAAGAGGGCTTCCGGCAGCCTCCGTTAGCGCCGCCCGGACCTCAGGGCATGAAACTGTTTTATTCATGGTTGGTTCTTCATCCGTTCTTTGATTTTTCCCAGGGCATAATGAAAATTCACCTTTGCCGAATTGGCCCGGATATTCAAGGCTTTCCCAATCTCTTCGAAAGACAGGTCCTGATAGACCCGAAGCAGCAAGACCATCCGCTGTTTGGTCGGAAGTTTTTCTATGGCCTTCTGAGCCAGGGCCAACATTTCCTTCTGGGCATAGTCCTCCTCCTGGCTGGTTTTTCCATCGGCCAGGGGCAGATCGTCAATGGGGGAAAACTCCTTGTTTTTATGCTGCCGAAAAATATTGTGGCACTGGTTTATGCTGATCCGGTAAAGCCAGGTCTTGAAACTGGACTCAAAACGGAAATTTTTAAGATTCTGGTATACCAAAAGAAAAACCTTCTGAACCGTATCTTCGGCTTCGGTCGGATCTTTCAGCAGGCGCAGCACAAAACCATAAATCGGTTTTTGATAGCGGAGGACCAATTCTTCGAAAGCCCCGGTATCGCCGTCCCGCACCCGGTGAATTAGCTGGTCATCCGTCATAAATCCAAGGTTTCAATCGGTTAGACTCATCGGTCGTTTGAATGGTTAAATGGCACTTGAAAGTCACCCGCATAATTTTTAACTTAATTACCGGGTATTTGTCTATAATAAACCAAAGGAGGTAATAACGATGCGCAAGGCCATGATCTTAATAATTGTCGCGGCCCTGACCCTGAACCTGCTGCTGGCAGCCCCGGCTGCCGCTCATTCCAATTTCTGGGGGGGGCTGGCCATAGGCCTGGGATCAGCTTTCGTTCTGGGAAGCATCTTCTATCCACCTCGCTCTTATTATTATCCCACCCCGGCGTATTACCCGCCGCCGCCGGCCTACTACTATCCGCCTCCCGCGTATTATTATCCCCCGCCGGCCTATTATGCCCCGCCTCCCGCAGGTCGGATCGGTTATCCCCTGCCGCCTCCCCCCCGCCAGGCCCCTTATCGGGATAACTGGGTTCCCGGGCATTGGGAGGAGCGGCCAGGCCCTTATGGGGAAATGGAACGGATTTGGGTGCCGGGCTATTGGCAGGAGCGCAACTAGTCCGAGCGGTCCCCGGTTGTCCATAATGCGCAGACCTGGCCCGACTGCCGAACCCAAAGGTTTTTCTTCTTCGAGCCGGCAGTCATTTTTCAAAGTCGATCCTCACCGAGTTCGCGGATTTCGGGGGGATTGACAAAAGCGGTTTTTTCTGGCATCATATTAATAATATATATGCAGTTAAACGTTTGAGGAGCGAATGATCGGATTCAATCCACTGATTATTCAATATTTGATCTGTAGCTTCAGCGGGTGGATTGCCGGGGTCCCCGCCTTGATAAAAGGTTTCCGGGCGAGAGCTTTCACCTGCATGGAGATATGGTATAAGGCAGGATATTATCATGGTAAAGTCGCACATTCTGAAGTTTGTTTATTTATATGTAATCACATTGTTTTTCATAATAAGTGGTGTCTTTTATTTCTCCCCCCGCCTGGGGGCGGAGGACTTAACCCTGCTCCACCGCCCCATCAATAACCCGCCCCAAGAACCCTTCCTTTATCCGTTATCCTTTCGACTCTCTTTAGCAGAACGCGGGGAATCGGTTACCAAATACGACCATCTGATCCGGGCGGCCTCCAGAAAATATTCCCTGGACCCGGCCCTGGTCAAGGCGGTCATCCACGCCGAATCCAGATTCGATCCCCAGGCCCTTTCTCCGAAAGGCGCCATGGGTCTGATGCAGTTGGATCCCGTCACCGTAAAGGAACTGAAGATTACCGATCCCTTCAATCCGAAATATAATATCTATGGAGGCGTCCGTTACCTGCGGGGTTTGCTCGACATCTTCGAGGGAGATAAACACCTGGCCCTGGCGGCCTATAACGCCGGCCCAAACCGGGTCCACCAACACCGAGGGGTTCCGCCTTTTAAAGATACCAAAAAATATCTGACCCGGGTTCTCCGTTACCTGGATTACTACAAGCTGACCTCTTTAGGATAATTTTTATTTGAATAAAGCGGAGTCGGGTCATTAAGCTAAAAAACAATATTATAAAAATTAGCTGGTTGTCGGCCTCCGCCGCTGCCCTGATTTTATCCTACCCGAAAGCCTCCTGGTCCTTGTTGGCCTGGGTCGCCTTTATCCCCCTGTTTAAAATAATGGAAGAAGTCCCTTCCCGGGAAAGGTTCCGCAGCGGCTATTTTTTTGGGTTCCTGGTTTCGCTGGGCGTTTTTTACTGGGTGACCTTTTCCATGCGTCATTACGGCCATCTCAACCTGGCCACCAGCGTTTCCATCTTGATCCTGATGGCCCTCTATCTGGCCCTATACCCGGCGGTATTCGGCTGGCTAGGGGGATATTTCCCGGCCCGGGGGCTTTTTCCGCTCTTCTGGGTTCCGGCGCTCTGGGTGGTTACGGAATACCTCCGGTCCAAACTATTGACCGGGTTTCCCTGGGCTTTGATCGGCTATACCCAGTCCGACCAGCTTTCGATTATACAATTATCAGAAATTACAGGAATTTATGGAATTTCCGGGTTGATCCTCTTTGTTAATCAGGCTATTTTTCAACTCCTGATCGGGAAACATTCCGGTCGATCCTGGAAAGAGAAATGGCTGGAAGGAGCGGTCCCGGCACTGGTGGTCTGCCTGGTACTGGTTTTTGGATGGCAGCGCCTGGCTGGAGAAGATCTGAAAAATGATAAGGCGGATAAGTTGCCTGTTTCTGTAGTGCAGGGCAATATAGACCAATCATTAAAGTGGAATCCATATTATCAAGAAAAAACTATTGATATATATAGTCATTTGACTTTAAAATCCCTGGAAGCCTTAGGCGTTTCGAAACCGGGTTCCCCGGAGGAAAAGAAGGACCCACCCCTGGTGATCTGGCCGGAGACCGCCGTCCCTTTCTACTTCTTGAACGAAGGCCGGTTCACTCCCCGGTTGTTCGAACTTTCCCGGGAAACCGGTGCTTATCTGCTCTTCGGCAGCCCGGCCTTCGGCCAGCAGGGCCAAAGGCGGCATTATTTCAACCGCGCCTACCTCTTATCTCCGGAGGGCCGGATCTCCTACCAAGATAAGGTGCACCTGGTTCCTTTCGGGGAATACGTTCCCCTGAAGAGGCTGTTGCCTTTTGTAAACCGGATGGTGGAGTCCATAGGGGATTTCACTCCCGGAATGGCCGGCAACGTGCTGGACCATCCCCGGGCCAAAATCGGGGTCTTGATCTGTTTTGAAACCATCTTCCCGGAACTGAGCCGCGCTTACAAGCAGGACGGTTGCAACCTGCTGGTCAACATGACCAACGACGCCTGGTTCGGCCGGACCTCGGCGCCTTATCAGCACCTTTCCATGCTGGTGTTCCGGGCCGTTGAAAACCGGACCTGGGTCGCCCGGGCGGCCAACACGGGCTTCAGCGCCCTGATCGATTCTACGGGGCGCATCCGGGACAAAAGTTCCCTCTTTGAAAAAGCCGCCATCCAGGCTATAATTCCACTCCGCAGCCAGTCCACCTTTTACAGTCGGTACGGAGATTTGACCGTCTACGCCTGCCTGCTGCTGGTGTTGATCGGCTGCGCTAAATATTATTTTTCGAAAAACAGGAGAAAGTAACCATGCAGGAAGATTTCGTCAGGGCCAAAGATCGTCTGGATAAGCTCGGAGAGTATCTTTGACCTGGAGCATAAAAAAGGGCGTCTGCAGGTCCTGGAAAAAGAAATTGCCAAGGATAATTTCTGGAACCAGCCCGAACAGGCCCGAGTCCTATTAAAAGAAAGGGGCAAGATCCTCCATGTCCTCGGGGAATGGGAACAGGTCCGTTCCCGGCTGGAGGACGCCGAAATCCTCCATGGTCTGGCCGTGGAAGAAGCCGATCAGGAGTCCCTGAAGGAAGTCGAAAAACAGTTCCAGGATGTCGAAAAAGAAATTTCCCGGCTGGAGTTCAATAAACTCCTCTCCGGGGAAACCGATATCAACAACGCCATTGTAGCCATCCATGCCGGGGCCGGAGGAACCGAGGCCCAGGATTGGGCGGAAATGTTGCTGCGCATGTACCTGCGCTGGGCGGAGATGCGGGGCTATAAAACGGAGGTAATTGACTTTTTACCGGGCGATGAAGCCGGGATCAAGAGCGTCACCTTTACCGTGGAGGGGAAATACGCCTACGGCTACCTGCATTCCGAAACGGGTATCCACCGGCTGGTCCGGATTTCCCCTTTCGATGCCGGGGGACGTCGCC
Organism: Deltaproteobacteria bacterium; assembly: GCA_016219065.1. Lineage (GTDB taxonomy): Bacteria > Desulfobacterota > RBG-13-43-22 > RBG-13-43-22 > RBG-13-43-22 > JACRCK01. The sequence continues at coordinate 8,622 of JACRCK010000221.1, read as the reverse complement.
ATACCTCTTTCGCCTCCGTTTTCGTCTATCCCGAGGTGGAAGACGACATCCTGATCGAGATCAATGAAAGCGATGTCCGGGTCGATACCTTCCGGGCCAGCGGAGCCGGAGGGCAGCATGTCAACAAAACCAGTTCAGCGGTCCGGCTTACCCATCTACCTACCGGAATTGTCGTCCAGTGCCAGAACGAAAAGTCTCAGCACCGGAACAAGGACATGGCTTTCAAGGTTCTCAAGTCGCGTCTCTATGAACTGGAAATGGAGAAGAAAGAGGAGAAAAAACGGGAACTCCACGAAGGGCAGTCGGACATCGCCTGGGGGAGCCAGATCCGGTCCTATACGCTGGCGCCGTATCGGCTGGTCAAAGACCACAGAACTCAAATTGAAATAGGTAATGTAGACGGTGTCTTAGATGGAAACATTGATCCTTTTATTGAAGCTTTCCTGTGGGCCAGGAAATAACGAACCACCCCTTTCCATTCTAAATAAAAGTTACAACGTTACTTTAAATTAACAGGTTAACCATATGAATATTATTGTTTCCGGATCACTGGCCTATGATCGCATAATGGATTTCCCGGGATATTTCGCGGACCATATCCTGCCCGAAAAGATCCATATCCTGAATGTTTGCTTTCAGGTAAACGGCATGAAGGAGAAGTTCGGAGGCACCGCCGGGAACATTGCCTATGCTCTCAGCCTGATGGGGGAAAAACCCGTCATTTCAGCGGCTATCGGTCAGGACTATCGCCGCTACTTTGAATGGTTTTCCAAGATCGGACTTTCCACCGCCTACACCCGGATTATTTCCGAAGAATTTACGGCCGGGGCCTATATTACCACCGACCGGGCCGACAACCAGATCACCGGTTTCAATCCGGGGGCGATGAAATACTCTTCCGAACTGGACTTCGATGGTTTTAATCCCCGGGAGACGCTGATGATCATCTCCCCCGGCAACCTGGAGGACATGATAACCTATCCGGGACGGTGCCGGGCTTCCGGGATGGATTATATTTTTGATCCCGGCCAATCCCTGCCCATGCTGGAAGCCCGGGATCTGATTCAGGCTATCGACGGCTGCCGGATTCTGATATCCAACGACTACGAATTGGATTTAATCAAGACTAAAACCGGTTTGGATCAGGAAGCCCTGCTGAAGCACGCCCAGGCCCTCATTGTCACCATGGGGGAGCAGGGGGCCCGGATCTTTACCCGAGACGCCGAGCTGAATATTCCGGCCGTGCCGCCGAGGAAGGTGGACGATCCTACCGGCGCCGGGGATTCTTTTCGGGGAGGCTTGATCAGCGGATTGGTCCGGGGACTGGACCTCGAGCAAAGCGCGAAGCTGGGCAGCGTCTGTGCTTCCTTTGCCGTGGAGTGTTACGGCACCCAGGATTATCGCTTCAGCCCAGACGAGTTCGAAGAGCGCTACCGGGCCCGGTTCGGCTGAGGCCCTTTTTTTCGCTTCGGCGAGGGGACCCGCCCCTCGGCCGGACAGGGGCCCCCTTTTTCGATTACCTGGCGCAGCCGCCCGCAATAAACTCCGTTTACGGCCAGACAGGCCGCGTGCTGGGCTTGGGTATTGTCCGCGTCGGGACATAAGAAAGAGCAGAATTTCATTACCAGATCCGGCAAGAAAGCTCGAAACCGGAGGCTTCGGCTACCTGCCTGATTTTTTCCCGCCAGGCACCGAATTCAAAACGGTAGGCATATTTTTTCCCGAATAGACGGGATTGTTCTTCGATGCTTCCGCTCCGGCCCCCATCCGCACCGACCTGGTAGGTTTCTTTTTTAAAACCAAACCCCGGGGAACTCCCCGGGTCCTCTGAACCTCCGCTCAACCCAACCCCCGTTTCCTGCAAACGCTCCACAAGCACGATTTTTCGCTCCCCCTCGTCGATCCGGAGGCGGGCCTGATACACCAGCTTCTTCCTGGATAGAAAGCCTTTCTGTTCGGCCAGGACCGCTTTCAGTCGATATCCATCCTGTTCTTCAATCCATTCGCCCTGGATTTCGTCCGCAAGATATTTCAAAGAATCTTTTACAGTCATTGGGTTTCCGGCCACGATTGGGATTGATCCCTTGGTATTTACATTAATAATTAATAATTAACATTTGATTATTGATTATTAATTCGTTGTTCCCCGGGTGACCAGCACCGCGGCCTTTCCTTCCAGGGGGCATTTGTTCTCGCAGATCCCGCAGCCGATGCACAAGCGGTCGACGACATAAGGCTGTTTGATCGTCTTCTTTTGCCCTTCCTGGTCCAGCACCTCGGTCTCCCGGAATTTAATGGCTTTGTCCGGGGTAGGGCAGTGCTCTTCGCAGACGATGCAGGGGACACCCCGGGCATAAGGCAGGCAACGATTTTTATCGAAGAAGGCCAGGCCGATTACGGTCTTTTGTTTTCGGGAGAGGTCCAGCGCCTGAATGGCCCCGGTAGGGCAGACCTGCCCGCACAGGGTGCAGTTGAACTCACAATACCCGATCCGGGGGATCAGCCGGGGGGTAAAGATGCCTCCCCAGCCGGCTTCCAAACCGAGGGGGTGGAGGGCATTCAGGGGGCAGACCTTCAGGCATTCTCCGCAGCGGACGCAACGGTCCAGGAAACTGTTTTCCGCCAGGGAACCGGGGGGCCGGATCAGTTCCGGCGCTGCCCCGCGCCCTATGGTGCCGAGACGGCTATACGCCGGGAGCAGCAGGCCGCCGGCCACCATACCCGCAAAGGCCCGCCGGGAGACGCCCAGTTCCGGCTGCGGAACCGCCGGTTTCCGGAAGCGGAAAGCGATGATCTGTTCCGGGCAGAGGTCTAGACAATCGAGGCAGAGGTTGCAGGCGGCGGGGTCGATCCGTCGTTTTTCATCGATAGCCCCCAGGCGGCAAACCTTGGTGCAGAGCCCGCACTGGGTGCAGGCCTCGGCCTCGTTTTGCCCCCGCAGCCGGGAGAACCGGGAAAACAAAGCCAGCAGCCCCCCCAGGGGACAAAGATTGCGGCACCAGAAACGGCGCCCCAGGCGCTCCAGGGCAAAGACCAGCAACAGGATGAGCAGGGATAAGAGACTGAGGGTGAAGATTTTCTGCCGGTAAGGCAGCAGGGTTTTTTTAAGCAAGCCGTACAGGGGTTCGCTGAACGTCGAAATCCAGGCCGGAGCGGAATTATACAGGGTATCGAAGGGGACGGTGACGAGCTGGTTAAAAAAAGGATCCACCGCCACGGTCAGCCCCCGCACCAGGATGGAAAAGGGGTCGACGTACCCCACCACCGGCAGGCCCAGCAGGGCGGTCAGCAATACAAAACCCAGGAGCAGGTATTTCCAGGTTCGATAGCGGTCCGGCCGGGCCTCTTTTTTTGGGGGAATGATTTTATGGGCCAGGTCAAGCAAGGTGCCCAGGGGGCAGAACCAGCCGCAGAATACCCGGCCCAGGACCAAAGTCAGGGCCACCACGATCAGGGAATACCAGACCAGGGTGATGACCACCCGGGAGGCCAAGATGGCGGCGCCCGCCACCAGGGGATCCAGACGGAAAAAGATATTTACGGCATAGGGGATCTCATCGCGGCCGCCGTAGTCGGTCAGACGGAATAGAATCAAAAACAGGGCCAGGAATAAACCCTGGGAAATTCTTCTGGCCCAGCGCCAGGCGGAAACGTGGGGAGAGGACATAGGGTTAATTTAGCGTGAAAATAAAATGAACATCGAACATCGAACGTCGAATTAAATACGAAAATAGCGTCTTCACCTACGTTCCGGCAGCCTGGGAGCCGCCTCCGCTGGGGGGTTCCCCCGGCTTAGCAGTTTTGAATTTTGAATTTTGGTCATTTGAATTTGTTTCGGATTTCGGATTTCGAATTTAGCTTCCGGTTAGGCTTTGATAACCCTTATCTTTTTCAGGTCCATTTCCCCCAAACCCAGTTTGTATCCCGCCACGGTCGATTCCACTTCTTCCGGTTTCATCTGGAACAGGGTGGTGGCATAGGCGTCGGCAGCCACCGTGTCGGCGGAAGCGATCAGCGTATTCAATATCTTCACGTCCCGCACATCCCCCCCCTGAGGTCCGTTGCGCAGCAGGATGCGGGTGGCGTCGATCACGGTCAACCGCGGCTTGAGCACGGTATTCAAATCGGCGATCCGCTGACCCAGGGAAAAATGAATCTTGCCCCGAAACCCTCCGATGGCGCCCATGACATTTTTCAGGCCCAGGCTGAGCCCGGCCGAGGAATGATGTTTGGCCACGGGCACGTTGATATAACAATCGGCCTCCAGGGCGTCCCGGTAATACTCCCACTCGCTGACCGATTTTCCTTTGGCGATCCGGATCGGTACGAATTTCCTCCGGTCCAGGAAGGGGCAGGAGACCCGCCGATCGCCCAGAGACTCCACGGCGGCCTTGATCCCGCTGTTGACGTAACAGCGCCGTTCCTCGTTGCAAGGGTTGTCGAAAACCTGCACCTGAGCGGCGCCGGCCTCCAGGGTCAACCTGACCAGGGCCTTGACCACCAGGGGATGGGTATTCGCGGCCTGTTCCGGGGTTCGGTCCCAACCGATATTGGGTTTGATCACCACCCGGTCCCCTTTTTTCACAAAAGCCGCCAGACCGCCCAGCGGAGAAAGCACCCGGCTCACCAGCGCCCCGTAATCGGTCCCTTCGGCCAGGGCCAGCAGTGTCCCCCCTTCCGCCCGGGATTCCGGCAAAATCTGGAACAGGGGCGGGGTTACGGTCAATCCGGCGGTCCAAAGGGCCAGTTCCTTGAGAAAAGTTCTGCGGTCCATAATAATCCTTTTATTTCGTTTGCGCTCCTCGCCCTGAGGGTCCTGGAGGCCGTAGTTATGGTAAGGCTTATCCGAAAAAATTGCAACTTCCGGCCGAGGTCTTCCCCCTTCGGCCTTTACCCCAGCCCTTTTCAAAAGGTTAAAAGGTAACCTGAAATTAAATTTTGTGGTTTTTCCCCGGATCGGGTATAAAAGACCGGTTGTGCTCGCTGGCGCTCAAACCGACTCGGTCTGCCAGACCGAGTCGGTCTCAGTTGGGGCCTTTCACCTGAAGCAATTTCAGGCTAGGCGGGTGCTCCACCAGGCGTGAGGGGTTAATACGGAACATGGCACCGGATAAAGACACCGAACAGGACCGGAAATCCCCCGAAACGGAAGAGCCCACCGTGAGGGCTTTCTCCTTTGGGCCGAAACCGGAAGGGGAAGGGACCCGCGAGGCCCCGGCCTCCGGACGGGGCTATTTCTACAAGAGCATCCTGGAAGGCATCCGGGACGGGATCAGTGTCCTGGATGAAGACCTGAATATCGTTTTCACCAATGCTGTCATCGAAAAATGGTATGCCCATAACCTACCGCTCGTCGGTAAAAAGTGTTACCAGGCCTATCACAACCGCCAGGAGCCCTGTGAAATCTGTCCGGCCTGCCAGACCTTGAGAGACCGGCAGGAACACCGGGAAATAGTCCCCTGGGTCGGACCGGAGGGGCCTCGGGGTTGGCTGGAAGTTTTTTCTTTCCCCTGGCGAGGCCCCTGGGGAGGCGGTTTGACCGGAGTGGTCGAATATGTGCGGGATATCACGACGCAAAAAAAATGGGAAGCCGAGTATTTTCAGGCCCAGAAAATGGAAGCCGTCGGGACCCTGGCCGGGGGTGTGGCCCATGATTTCAACAACCTCCTCATGGGGCTTCAGGGAAATGTCTCCCTGCTGCTACTGGATTTGGATCCGACCCATCCCTGCTCCCTGCGTTTAAAAAACATGGAAACGATCATCCAGAGCGGGGCGGATTTGACCAGGAAATTACTGGGCTTCGCCCGGAAGGGCCGCTACGAAGTGCGGCCGACCGACCTGAATGAGCTTTTAAAAAAAACCTCAGACCTGTTCGGCCGGACCCGCAAGGAGATCCGGGTTCATCACCGGCTGGACGAGGGGATCTGGACCGTCGAAGTCGATCAGGGGCAGGTGGAACAGGCCCTGTTGAATTTATTCCTCAACGCCGGACAGGCCATGCCGGCCGGCGGCGACCTGTATCTGCAAACGTCCAACATCACACTGGATGAAAATTATATCCAGCCTTTTAACGTCATTCCCGGGAACTATGTCCGGGTATCCGTAACCGATACCGGGGTGGGGATGGACGAGGAAACCCGCCAACGGATTTTTGAGCCCTTCTTTACCACTAAGGAGATGGTGGGCCGGGGAACCGGACTGGGCTTGGCTTCCGTCTACGGCATTGTCAAAAATCATGGCGGATTGATCAACGTGTATAGCGAATTGAATAAGGGAACCACCTTCACCCTGTACTTTCCCGCCGTAGAATACCCTGCCCCGGTAGAGAAAGAGAAATCCGTTCCCCTGGCGACCGGCCGGGAAACCATCCTGCTGGTGGATGATGAAAAACTCATCATTGAAGTCGGTCAAGCCCTGCTCACCAGCCTGGGATACCGGGTTCTGACGGCCGAAAGCGGGCTCGAGGCCCTGAAGCGCTACGGGGAGGAGCAGGAGTCCGTAGACCTGGTTATCCTCGACCTGATTCTTCCCGAAATGGACGGCGGAGAGATTTTCGACCGGCTGCGGGAACTGAATCCCCAGGTCAAAGTGCTCCTGTCCAGCGGCTACAGTATCGACGGTCAGGCCACGCAGATCTTGGAAAGGGGCTGTCAGGGTTTTATCCAGAAGCCGTACAGCCTCCAGGAGTTATCCCTCAAGATACGGGAAATCCTGACTTCAGAGTAAAGGACTGGTACCATGAACCATTTAACCTGGGCCGATTTGGAAGAAGCCGCGGCCTTCCTGCGCACCAAAATCCCGGCCGGTTCAGACGTTGGGATTATCCTGGGGACCGGTCTGGGCGGACTGGCCGGGCGCCTTAAAAAGGCCGGCGCTTTGGCCTATGATCAAATCCCTTTTTTCCCGCGTTCCACCGTGGAATCCCATCAGGGGCAGTTGACCTGGGGTCGGTTGGCCGGCCGGCAGGTACTGGTCCTGCAGGGGCGTTGCCACCTCTACGAAGGCTACCGGCCCCAGGAAATCGTCTTCCCCCTCCGGGTTTTGGCCGCCCTGGGCATAAAAATCCTGGTCGTCTCCAACGCCGCCGGCGGCCTCGACCCCCTTTACCGTCCCGGCGACCTGATGCTGATCACCGACCACATCAATTTCACGGGAGAAAACCCCCTGGTGGGCTTACGGGAAGAGGAGTGGGGTCTTCGGTTTCCGGACATGTCGGCGGCTTACGATCCGGCCCTGCAGGAACTGGCCGCCGAGGTGGCGCTACAGGAGGGGATCCGGTTGCGTCAGGGGGTCTATGTGGGGGTGAAGGGGCCCAGCCTGGAAACCCCGGCGGAAACGCGTTTTCTGAAAGGGATGGGCGCTCAGGCCGTGGGCATGTCCACCATCATGGAGGTTATTGCCGCCGTCCAATGCGGGTTGCGCGTGCTGGGCCTTTCGGTCATTACCAACGTGAACCGGCCCGATTGCCAGGAGCCGGCCTCGCTGGCCGCCATCATCGAAACCGCCTGTAAGGCGGAACCCCGGCTGATCGCCCTGGTGGAAGGAATCCTCAAAGGTTTGCCTTCCGAAGGGAAGGTTTAAACTGAACAGAAGTTAAATTCGAAACTCGAAATCGACTCGGCTGAGCCTTTTCGACGAGCTCAAGGCCCTGAGTGTGTCGAAGGGCTCGTCGCAGGCCGAAATCCGAAACAAATTCCAATGACCAAAATTCAAATGACCGAAACATCTCCCCCTCCCTCGAAGGGAGGGGGTGGGGGGGTGGGTGAATCCTGCGCCTCAAACCAAAATCCCATTCCCGACGGCCCCTTTGACCTCTTTGTTAAAAACGCGCTGCTGGTCACCATGGATGAGGACTTCCATATTTACCATCCGGGTTCCGTCGCCATTCAGGGCGATACGATTGCGGCTCTGGGCCCGCAGGAGAACCTGGCCCATCTGGAGGCCCGGGCCCGGGAAGTCCTGGATGCCGGGGGGAACGCGGTAATGCCGGGTCTGGTCAATAGCCATACCCATGCCGCCATGACCCTTTTCCGCGGACTGGCCGACGACCTGCCCCTGGAAGACTGGTTGAACCACCATATTTTTCCGGCGGAACGGCGGATCGACGGGGAATGGGTGTATTGGGGCACCCTGCTGGCCTGTGCCGAAATGATCAGTTCCGGCACCACCACTTTCTGCGACATGTACCTGTTTGAGGCGGAGGTGGCCCAGGCGGTCCAACAGGCCGGCCTGCGGGCACTGGTGGGGGAAGTGCTCTATGATTTTCCTTCGCCCAATTACGGTCCCCTGGAAAAGGGCTTTGCCTATACCCGGGACTTGATCGAGCGCTATCGGGCTGACCCCCTGATTTCGGTAGCCATCGAACCCCACGCCCCCCTTACCTGTGGCCCGGAACTGCTGCGGCGGGCTAAGGCCCTCTCCACGGAAACCGGGGCTCCTTTGATCATTCATCTGGCCGAAACCTGGGGTGAGGTGGAAAAGATCACCGCCCAATACGGCCGTTCACCCGCCCGGCACCTGGATCACCTGGGGCTGCTGGACGAAAACCTGATCGCCGTTCACGCCGTGGCTTTGGACGGAGCCGAATTGGACCGCCTGGCCGAGAAAAAAGTTCGGGTGGCC
>JACRCK010000220.1 GCA_016219065.1 Deltaproteobacteria bacterium | reverse complement strand
GAGTTTGGCCGAGGGAGAAAAGACCGGCCAGATCAAACTACTCCTGGACAAGCATGAAAAACCCCTCGGCGTCCAGATCCTGGGTCCGCAGGCCGGGGACCTGCTCGCGGAATGGGTGGCGGTCCTGAACGGAAAAGTCAAGCTTTCCACCCTGGCTGCCGCGGTCCACCCCTACCCTACCCTGGGCGAGATCAATAAACGCGTGGCCGGCGCCTACCTGGCTCCGAAAATCTTTTCGGAACGGGTGCGCAAGGGTCTCACCTTTTTCTTTAACCTGAAAGGAAGGGCCTGCGGATGAAAAAAGGGATAAGCGAATAATCAATTGTCAATTATCGATTGAATGAAAAATGAAAAAAGGAATAGACCATTGAAGATAGCCATGATCGGCCTCGGACGGATGGGGATGAATATGGCCCGCCGGCTCCTCCAGGGAGGGCACGAAGTGGTGGCCTACAACCGGACCCCGCAAAAGACGGAGGAACTGGCGGGGGAGGGGGCGCTGCCTGCCTATTCTCTGCGGGAGGCGGTGGAAAAACTTCCCGTGCCACGGGTCCTCTGGATCATGCTGCCCGCGGGACCTACCGTGGATGAACATTTGACGGCCCTGAAAGACCTGCTCTCCCCGGGGGACCTGATCATCGAGGGCGGGAACACCTTTTACAAGGACGACCTGCGCCGCTCCACTTTTTTGGCTGAAAAGAATATCCGCTACCTGGATGCGGGCGTCAGCGGGGGCATCTGGGGCCTGCGGATCGGTTATTGCCTGATGATCGGGGGGCCAAAGGAGGCTTTCGATCAAGCGGAACCGCTGTTCAAGACCCTGGCCCCTCCGGAGGGCTACCTGTACTGCGGCCCCACCGGGGCAGGGCATTTCGTCAAAATGGTGCACAACGGCATCGAATACGCTCTGATGCAGGCCTACGGCGAGGGGTTCCAAATCCTGGAGGCCTCCCCTTACGCCGAAACGCTGCGCTACGCGGAAGTGGCCCATCTCTGGAACCAGGGGAGCGTGGTGCGCTCCTGGCTTTTGGAGTTGGCCGAGGAGGCCTTCGCCAAGGATAACAAACTGGAGGGGATCAGGGGATTTGTAGAAGATTCCGGGGAAGGCCGCTGGACCGTATCCCAGGCCCTGGAGACGGGCGTGCCCGCGCCGGTCATCGCGCTGTCCCTGATGTCCCGTTTTCGCTCTCGGGAAACGGACAGCTTCTCCGACCGGTTGGTGGCCGCCCTGCGCAAGGAGTTCGGCGGCCATGCCGTCAAGGCCAACCCAATAAAGTAAACGACGCTTCACCCTTTTGAGTGGGTAACCACCATATCCGGTATAGTCAGCAGGTCCCGGCCACTCAAAAGGGTGAAGGACCACTTTACTTAAAAGGCTCAGGCTCTACTGGAGTCCTGGTGACGCGGTAAGACGGCGGGGGAGCGATCTCTATGGAAAATCGGCCGCGACTAGGGTATCATGCGAATGATATTGCTAGGATGCGTGGGGCCTGCTAATAAAACCATTGAGTTAGGCGGGTCACTCCGGGTCAAATAAAAATATTCGTGGTTATATATTACAAGCCGCCGGTCTCGTCAATTAAAAATCCAAGGGTAGCTGAACCGAAAAATGCAGATAGCCATCGGGGCCGATCACGCCGGGTTTGAACTGAAAGAAAAGTTGATCCCTTTGATCCAAAAATGGGGCCACCGGGTGACCGATCTTGGAACCCAGGGGGTGGAACCGGTCGATTACCCGGATTACGCCGAAGCTGTGGGCTTGGCTGTCAAAATGGGCCAGGCCGACCGGGGGATTCTAATCTGCGGCAGCGGCGTGGGCGCGGCCGTAGCCGCCAACAAAATCCCCGGTATTCGCGCCGGACTTTGCCACGACACCTATTCGGCCCGCCAGGGAGTGGAGCATGACGACCTGAATGTCCTGGTCCTGGGGGCGCGGGTCATCGGCAGCGCATGGGCGGCGGAACTGGTCCGTACTTTCCTCGGATCACAATTCAACGGAGAAGAACGCCATCGCCGGCGACTATTAAAAGTTAAGTCCCTGGAAGACCGCTTTTCCCGGGGCTGCGCGGCCTGATCCCTACCACCATGGAATCCAAAGACGTCCTGTTCAACGCCCATACCCAGCTCGAATTAGCCGGCTTGTCCCACCTGTGCCCCGCGCAACCCATCCCCTTTACCACCTGGGCTGGTCGGATGAGCTGGAACCGTTTCCGGCTGCTCCCGACCCGTATTCACCACGGGGTGCTGCAGGGGATCCGGGAACTAAAAAAATCCGGGACGACCCACGTCTGCGATGTGACAGCCACCGGCGCCAGCGTGACCCCCCTGCTCGGCAGCGGTCTGGAGGGAACGATTTATTTGGAAGTGCGGGGGCTGAGACTGAAGAAGGCCCAAAACCGGCTCCGCCTGATTCAGGAACATATCCGCTTCATCGAAGAACGCCACCGCTCCCGGCGCTTTCGGGTGGGCCTTTTTCTGCATGCCCCCTATTCCTGTCACCCGGACCTGCTGCGGCAAGGGGCGGCCTGGTGCCGGCGGGAAGGTTTCCCACTCGGCATTCGCATAGCCGAATCCCCAGCCGAAGCGGAGTTTCTGGTTACCGGACAAATTCACTCGATCTCCCCCCTTTTCCGGCTTATGGCCCGGCTGAAACAGGCCTGGCCCGACCGGTTTCCGGGGCTGCGCCCCCTCCCCTACCTGGATTCCCTGGGTGTTCTGGATGCCCGCCCGACCCTGGTCCACGCCGTGGACGTCACTGATGAAGAAATCGACCTGATCGCCTCCAAGGGTTGCACGGTGGTCCACTGCCCCCGGTCCAATGAACGGCTCTCCTGCGGCCGGATGCCGTTGGAAAAGTTTCTCCAGGCGGGGATTGCCGTTCGGCTGGGAACGGGCAGCCCCACCAGCAACCCGGACCTGGACATTCGCAACGAGGCGGCCTTTGCCCAAACGATCCATCGGGGGAAAGTGGACGGAGCGGTGATCGCCGAGTTGCCTCGAAAACTTATTGAATAGGTAAATTCTCATCTAAAAATACCGTTTTCTTCCAACAAAAATACCGGAATCGCCGTATTTATTTACCATTCCTTCCTGTTTTACCCTAATTGGAAATCCAAAAAAGTGAATAAGCGACCGGGGCACTATGAAATGGCAAGGGCTTGTGAATTTTAGAATTAACCTGGAATTATATAACGATGTATTCGCTTATAAAATCCGATAATAACTGACAGTAATTGTAATATTTTTTGTAGGTTAATTAGAACTTAAAATAAATTTTTATTATTTTAAGTATTGCTTACTAAAGGAGGAAAAAAAATTGTTAAAACCCTTCAAATCGCGGCTCTTCGTGTTCACCTGCTTCATTTTAGCCGGTTCAAATCTGTTGGCGGCGGAACCCGCGACGAAGTTAGAGACCCAAAAAGACAAGGAAAGCTACAGCATCGGTTACCAGGTGGGCCTCAGCGCGAAGACCGACGGCGTGGAGGTCGATTTCGAAAGGCTCGTTCAGGGCTTGCAGGATGCCTTCAACAACAGGGAACCCCGCCTGAGCACGGAAGAGATGAAAAAGCTCATCACGGACCTCCGGAAGCGGGCCCGTGAAGCCCAAATGAAAAAGATTCAGGAGCAGGTCGTCAAAAACGCTCAGGAGGCGGAGAAGTTCCTGGAAGAAAACAAAAAAAAGGAAGGCGTCAAAACCACCGAAAGCGGCCTCCAGTACAAGGTACTGCGGGAAGGAACTGGAAGCACTCCCACGCCGGATGATTTCGTCAAGGTTCATTACCGGGGAACTTTTATAGACGGCAAGGAATTCGACAACTCCTATACCAAAGGCGAACCCATCCGGGTCCAGGCCGACGGCGTCATCAAGGGTTGGACCGAGGCCCTGCCGCTGATGAAGGTGGGCGCAAAATGGCAGCTTTTCGTGCCTCCGGACCTGGCCTATGGCAAGGGCGGCCTCGGTCAACGCATCCCGCCGAATAAGGTGCTTATCTTCGAGATGGAACTGGTTGCGGTGGAGAAAGGCGAAAAAGCGGAAAAGCAGGCCGACAAGCAGGCCACCCAGGCACGCACCGCAAAAAAGATGAGCACTACGGGAGAAATAGCAAAATCGGAAAATGGTTACATTATACGGACCAGGAAAGGCAATGTGCCGACTGAGATCCTCACGATCCTGAACCCGGATCCAAAGGTATTGGACGAGTTCGTAAAAAGTGAAAAAACCGTCCCCCTCGAGGTCCGGATTGTAACCGGGGACAATGTGGAGATCGAGAAAATCGACGGCAGGGAATATCGGTGATCTGGACCATCAAACGAATTTGAAAAGTTAGTTATAGTGGTGGAGTAAAATTAAAAAGGAATTTTAAGGGAGAGAGAAAAGG
>JACRCK010000218.1 GCA_016219065.1 Deltaproteobacteria bacterium | reverse complement strand
TCCTGGTCCTGGCCCAGTAATCCCGCTCCCAACGGGAAAAAGGGGTTGGAGCGGGATTTAATCGGATTCGTTGATTTTTTTGCGCATGACGCCGGAAGTTTTGAACACCACCACTTTTCTGGCCTTCAACTGCAGGTCTTCATTGGTCTGCGGATTTCGACCCCGGCGAGCCCGCTTACGTTTCACCACGAATTTCCCGAAGCCGCTGATCAGGAGATTATCTTCGCTGGCCAAACATTTCTTCATAATATCAAGCAAGTTCTCGATTACATCCCGGGATTGGCTCTTGCTGAAGCCGATTTTTTCATAGGCAGTCGCAATGATTTTCTCTTTGGTCAGCGCCATCGCCCACTCCTTTCTAAGATCAAGACCCTCAAAACCGCTGAATGAATATAACTTACTAAACTTACTAATTTAAACGAAATTAACTATGCATCCCTAAAAAAGGGTTGTCAAGCTTTTTTATTGTATTCATTCAGGATTTTGAAAAAAGTACCTTTTTATTGAACTTTTTGATGTGAATCTGAAGGATGGCCAGGGCTGCCGGGGTAATCCCGGAGATCCTGGAGGCCTGGCCCAGAGAATGGGGGCGGACAGAACGAAGTTTTTCCTTGATTTCATTGGACAAACCGGCCAGTCCCTCCAGTTCCAGATCGGCCGGGATCGAAAGCCCTTCGTTATTTTCAAAACGGCGGATCTGTTCCTCCTGGCGGGCCAGGTAGCCTTCGTATTTGACCTGGATGGACACCTGTTCCGCCGCCGTTGGAGTTATCTGCTTTAAATCAGGGTAAAAAGCCCAAAGGTCCTCCCAGGTTATTTCCGGCCGCCGCAGCAGGTCTTTCAGGGTCAGCGGCTTGCGCAGGGGCCGGCTCCCGATCTCCAGCAGCCTTTGGTTGGTCTCGGGGTTGGGCAAGACGGTTTTTTGATCCAGTATATTCCAACCCTTCTCGATTTCCGCTTTATTGCGGACAAAACGACCATAACGCTCTTCGCCGATCAGACCGAGTTCCCGGCCGATCGCGGTAAGCCGAAGGTCGGCGTTATCCTCCCGCAGGAGCAGACGGTATTCGGCCCGGGAGGTGAACATGCGGTAGGGTTCACGGGTGCCCCGGGTAACCAGGTCGTCGATCAGGACCCCGATATAGGCCTGGGAGCGGCGCAGGATCAGGGGGGCGCGGTCCTGGACCCTGAGGGCGGCATTGATGCCGGCCAGCAAGCCCTGGGCGGCCGCCTCTTCGTATCCGGAAGTCCCGTTGATTTGCCCGGCCAGGAAAAGGCCGGCCACGGTTTTTACTTCCAGGGTGGGGTGCAATTGGGTCGGCTGGACAAAATCGTATTCAATGGCATAACCCGGACGGACCATCTTAGCCTTTTCCAGGCCCGGAATGGAATGGATCAGGTCCAATTGCACGTCGATGGGCAGGCTGGTCGGTATGCCGTTGGGATAATACTCCGTGGTCCTTCGGCCTTCCGGTTCCAGGAAAACCTGGTGGCGGATTTTTTCAGGAAAACGAACCACCTTGTCTTCGATGGAGGGGCAGTAACGGGCCCCCGTGGCCTGGATCTTACCGCCGTACAAGGGGGAACGGTCCAGGTTGGCCCGGATAATGTCGTGGGTCTTCTCCCGGGTATAAGTCAGGAAGCAGGGCACCTGCACCGGATCGAAATTTTCGGTGGTAAAGGAAAAGGGGCGGGGAGGCACATCCCCGCCTTGCGGGGTCAGGGAAGCGAAATCGATGGACCGGCCCTGGAGCCGCGGGGTGGTCCCGGTTTTTAATCTCCCTAGCTCCAGGCCCAGGGCTTTCAAAGATAGGGAAAGGTTGACCGCCGGGGGGTCTCCCAGGCGTCCGGCCGGGAACTGATTGAAACCGATATGGATCAGACCCTGGAGAAAGGTCCCGGTGGTCAGGATAACCGTTTTACCGGAAAATACCAGCCCGAAGTCCGTGGTCAACCCCCGGATCCGTCCGTTTTCCACCTGAAGGGCTTCCACGATCCCCTGCCGCAGGTCCAGCCCGGGCTGGTTTTCGACGGCCCAGCGCATATACTGCTTGTAGGCTTCCATGTCCGCCTGGGCTCGGGAAGACCAGACCGCCGGCCCTTTTTGCGTGTTGAGGCGCCGGAACTGAATACCGGCGGAATCGATGGCTTTGGCCATCTCGCCGCCCAGGGCGTCTATTTCCTTGACCAGGTGGCCCTTGGCCAGGCCGCCCACGGCCGGGTTGCAGGACATGGCCCCGATATGATCCACGTTGATGGTCAAGAGCAGGGTCCGGGAGCCCATCCGGGCCGCAGCCAAAGCAGCTTCGATACCGGCATGACCGGCCCCGACCACGATGACGTCGTAATCGAATTGGTTCACGTAAAAAACCTATAACTTCGGAGTAATGGAGTGGCGGAGTAATGGAGAGACGGAAAAGCTTCCCAAGCCGATACTCCAATACTCCATCACTATAGATCAGGGTTAAAAGAGCTTCTCTTTATACCAGGTAATATATTAATATTCCATAATAAAATAAACAGACTGCCGAATGCGGCTAGGTAAAAAGTGCTATTTTCTTATTAAACCCCCAGGTAACGCCTTCGGCGTCACACCCACGGAGCATGAAAAAGATTTAGGGGTAAGCCCCAAGGTTAAGACCGACTCGGTCTGGCAGACCGAGTCGGTCTGAGCCTGGGTGAGCTTGGCAAGCTATTTTCGTATTAAGG
>JACRCK010000217.1 GCA_016219065.1 Deltaproteobacteria bacterium | reverse complement strand
GCCATTTCATGGGGCTCCACTGGGAGAAGCCCGATTTCGAAGCCCTGATCGCGGGAACCGAGGCCTGGTGCCCCTTCTGTCCGGACAAGGTTTTGCAGGTGACCCCCTGTTTTTCACCGGATCTCATCCCGGAAGGCCGCCTGCAAAAAGACGACAAGGTGCTCTTCCCGAATATCGCCCCCTACGACGGTCTGGGGGCCGTGGCCACTTTCGGCGCCCGACACTACATCCCCATGACGGCCTTCGAGCCGGAAGGGATCGCCTCGGCCTTAGAATTCTCCCGGGAGTTTTTCCGGCGGGTGGAGGAACTCGGGCATCCGGAATCGGTGTACCACATCATCAACTGGAACTACATGCCCCCTTCCGGGGGCACGCTCATCCATCCCCACCTCCAGGTCTTTGCCAGTTCCTCGGCCCCCAACCTGATGCGGCAGGAACTGGCGGCCTCCAAGGACTACCAGGATCGACAGGGCTCCAACTACTGGGAAGACCTGGTGGCCGCCGAACAAAAAGCGAACGAACGCTATCTGGGAAAGATCGGCCGCACCCATTGGCTGACGACTTACGCACCCATGGGCGTGGCCGGCGACGTGCTGGCGGTGGTTGAAGATGTCCGCTGTACACTGGAGCTGACGGAAGCGGACCTGCTGGACCTGGCCTCCGGACTGACCCGGACCATGGCCGAATACGATAAAATGGGGATTTACAGCTTCAATATGAATTTTTTCACCGGGTCGAAAACCGACGATGCTTACCGGCTGCACCTGCTCTTTTCGCCGCGCACCTTCTTCAGCCAGAAGATGGGGACGCCGGACATCGGGGCCCTGCGCAACCTGTTCAACGAGACCATGTGCATGGCCTACCCGGAGGAGATCAGGGAGCTGTTGAAGCCGGGTTTTTAAAAAGAAAATAAAATCGTTGCTGGTTGCTGGTTACTGGTTAAAAAACGTCCGGTCCGTTAAGAATTAACAATTAAGAATTGATTATTGATTATTAGTCTTAAGTAGGGCAGGCGTCTCGCCTGCCGACCAGGTGAGGGCTTTTGGGGAGCTTCCCCGGTAAGGGTTGGGACTCCATCACGGCCTGGAGCGCCGAGCGGGCGGCGGGGACGCCGCCCCTATGAAAAACACCCCTGGTTTCGATCTACTTCAAGGTCTCCAGCGTTGGGATTCCTTTTGATAAGAAAATAGAATGCAAAATGCAAATTTCAAAATGCAAATTTCAAAATGCAAAATGCAAAATTGAAAGGCAAAAGACTTTTTTTAGTCTGACAAGGAACAATCCTTGGTCTCCCGCATCCCCAAAGTCACCAGAAAGCAGACCAGCCCCACCAAAATCAGGTAAAAGGAAGGGGCCGCCTTGGTGTCCAGTTCCCGGATCAACAGGGTGGCCACCAGGGGGGTGGTGCCCCCCAATACGGCCATGCTCAGGTTGAAGGACAGGGAAAAGGCGGTCATGCGGACCCGGGCCGGGCAGATTTCCGCCAGCAGGGCCGGATAGGTTCCCTCATAGAGGGCGATTAAAACAACAAAGACGAGTTGGGCCATCAGGTCGTCCCAGGGGACCCCGTTGCTCAGCAGATGAAAGAGGGGATAGGAAAGAAGGACGAACCCCAGCGAGGAGGCCAGCATCAGGGGCTTTCTGCCCCAGCGGTCCGAGAGGGCGCCCATGAGCGGGACCAGGACGATGAGGACCCCCATGGCCAGGGTATTGATCTTCAAGGCCATGGGCAGTGGCAGGTGGGTTTCGCTGGACAGGAAGGTGGAGAGATAGACGGTGATCATGTAATAACTGACGGCGATAAAAGAGGCGATGCCGAAGATCCGCGCCAGGAGCGGCCGGTGCTGAGATAAGACTTCCCGTACCGGGGAGCGGTGGCCGCCAGGCTCAGGCAAACCGGTACCGGAGGGGCTGTCGGCCAGGAGCCCCCGCCGGACGATAAAAATGGCCGCGCCCAGCAGGATGCCGCACCAGAAAGCCGTTCGCCAGCCCCAGGAAAAGAGCAGGTCTTCGGAGAAGTTTTCGGTAATCACAGCGCCGGTCAGGGAACCCAATAAAAAGCCGGACACCGTTCCGAAGGTGGCGAAGCTGGTAAAAAACCCCCGGTGGGCCGCCGGGGCCTGCTCGGCCATGTAGGTGATGGATCCGGTCAACTCCCCCCCCACCGAAAAACCTTGAATCAGCCTCAGCAGCGTCAGCATCACGGGAGCCCAGATGCCGGCCTGGGCATAGGTGGGGAGAAAACCCATCAGGCAGGTGGGGACCGCCATGAGGACCACCGACAGGACCAGGGCCCGGGATCGGCCCCGGGTATCTCCCAGGTGCCCGAAATAGGCCGCCCCCAGGGGGCGCATCAGAAAGCCGGAGGCAAAGATGCCCAGCGTGGCCAGCAGCGACAGGAAGTGATCGCCGGCCGGGAAGAACACCCGGGCGATGACCGGGGCAAAATAGCCGTAAATGGAAAAGTCGAACCATTCCATGATATTGCCCACGGAGCCGACGGCGATGGTGCGGTAGTGTTGTTTCATGCCTTTCTCCCGAGGAAAAGGAGGGCGACCCGGCCGGGTAAGGATTATTGCCCGGCGCCAAAAAAAGAACCGGCCCCCCCATTGGATTTCCTGTGGCAGGGCCGGTTCGACCTTGGACGTATTTACAGATTCGGTAGTTATTACCGGATTGAAGGAGCCCTGATCAACCGCCCGCCACTGCGCCGATCTTCTCCCGGGTTTCCTCCTTGAGGAAATCCCATAAGCCGATTCGTTTCAAGGTCTCCGGAGTCGGGATCCCCTTGCCGGTCCAGCCCCGTTCCTGATAATACGTGTCAATCAATTTACGCAACTCCTCCTTGCGGCGGCGCATCAGGATTTCGCGTTTTTCGGAGACGTCCAGGGCCGCCACATCCGCAACAGGTTTTCCCAGCAGGCGAGCCACTTCCTGGTCATGGAAATCCTTTTCCGCCAGGTACAATTCGTCGTCGGTGGGTCCGATGGCCCGGTCGGGGAGCCAGTCGTAATCCCCGGTTGCTTTTTCAAAGACCAGCATGTTCATGACCCGCTGGAGGTTGATGTCCCGGTCCGTCTGTTCGAAAATCTGTTCCCAGGTCAATTCCGTTCCGAGCATGCCGTTGTATAGTTCGGCGTAGATCTCCTGGGAGGCCGGATTGATGTAGATGTCCGTGTTTTTCCGTTCCTTCGATTCCGGGTTAAAAACATCCACCCAGGGGAGCTTGCACAGGCCCAGGTTGTCGTTGCCCAGGCGGACCCGGGGATAGGTGATCAGGGCCCGGGCCTTGTCGGCCAGGGTGGGAAAGGCGCCCAGCAGATCCACCTTGATGAGCCAGGCCGCGGCGTGATGGGCCCCGATGTCACTGGCGGCGGCATAGGAGCCCTGCATGGACAGGGAGCGGTGGGTGCGGTAGAGCGAGAAGGGCAGCCCCTTGGCCTGCATGGCGAATTGTTCCAGCTCCTCCAGCGAGGCCGGACGGCCGGTCCGCCGGGTATATTTTTCAGCCACCCAGTTGACCACTTCCTGCATGCCCCGGCCGGCGGTGGCGGCCAGTTCCGTTTCCCCCCGGGCGACCTGATGGATGAAATCCAGGGCCGTTTTTTCATCGTCCCAGTTCAACTCAAACCCCCCCGTATCCTCCTTGGTCAGATAACCCCGCTGAAAGGATTCCATGAGGAAGGCCATGATGACGGCCACGGTAATCGTGTCGATGCCGTAGTTGTCACAGTGCCAGTTGGCCTCCATGATGAATTCGGGGTTCCAGATGCTTAAGTTGGAACCGAAGGCGGCGGCCGTTTCGTACTCCGGGCCGTCGACCCAGACCCGCTCCCGGTGCCCACCGGAGGTCAGGGTCACAGGACCGCCCTTGGTGCAGCGCAGGTTGCAGCCCGGAAAGCAACCGTCCATCCCCTGATGGACGAACAGCCGCTCCGCGTAGGCGGAGCCGCAGATCTGGCCGGCCCGGGGATCGGACCCCAACTGGTAATTCTTGACCGGCAGGGATTGAAAGGCCTCCTGGTTCATAAAACTGATCAGGCCGGCCGATCCCTTGCGGTACATCTGCAGCGATTGAGGATCGACCTCCTTTACCACCTGGTGAAGCTTGTGACCGGCTTTCTTGACCCGTTCCCAGTCTTGGGCGCCGTAGGGGTTTTCCCCTTTGGGATAATCGGCCAGGACGACCACGGCCCGAACATTTTTATCGCGCATAACCGTACCCAGCCCCGTCCGCCCGGCCTGTTTGGTCCGGAAAATCCCCCGGGTCCCGTTGACCGCCTTGGCGGGATCGTAATAATGACTGTTGATGCAACCGTAGGTCGTGCGGGCGGCCCCGATGCCGGTGGTCAGGAATACGATATCCTTTTTCCCATAACCCCGGTTCATAAACTGATCGACGATGGTTTTCTCCAAATCAAAAACCTGGTCCACGTCCGGAGCCGGCTCCAGGGTAATCTGGTTTTTAAAGCCATCGATAACGATCATCAGGGGGTTTTCCGCCTTCCCGATTATTTCCAGGGCATCAAAGCCGGCATATTTGAGGTAGGCCCCGAAATGCCCCCCGAAATTGGAGACGCCGGGGATGCGGGTCAGGGGTGACAGGGATATGGCCATGCACTTGCTGGTCCCGGGAAAATGGGGAATACCTCCCAGCGGACCGGGGGACAGGATCAAGGGGTTTTCCGGATCGAAAGCCGAAGTTTGCGGGGTTAGGCTCCGGTACAGGAGATACAAACCGAGACCTCGGCCGCCGATAAAAAAATCCCTCGTTGCAGGGTCAAGCGGATTGATCCGAATGGAACCGCTCCCCACCTCTATCTGCAAAAATTGATTGGCATAGCCATGTTCCAGGGGTGATTTGGTGTAAGACGTCATTTTGGTCTAAATTCCTTTTCTCAATTTATTTTCAGTCCTTTCAGACTGCGCGAGTATACTTCGGACGGGTTGGTTTTTCAACAGGTTTTGGAATAGCGGTTTCGGCTGAGCGAGTCGTGCGGAAGAAGTCGTTTACTATCCGGCCGATAGAAAATGCACTTTTCCCCTCGAATAAATACCGGTTTCCCGTAATTGGTACCGGCCGGGATCTGGGTTATTTTTATAAATGATAATAAGCCAATCAAATTAAAACCAACAAAAGAAAGGAGTAAAACATGAACGTTCAAACGTATTGTGATGGCGCCATGGTTGAACTGGTGGGCTGGAAGGCCAAGGTGTATGACGTGGTCCGGAAGCTAGATAAGATGGCCAGCGCTGACAAGGATAAGGTAGTGCCCCTGGTGAATGATCTGCACATCATCATCGAAGAAATGGGCGATCGCCTGAAGCGGCTCAGCCGGGAATGCCCGACCGAGTGGGCCCCGGACCAGGAAGCCCTGGAAACCAAGACGACCCACTTGAAGAGAAAGTGGGAAGAAGTCTGGCAGGCCCTTTCCCCAGCGGAATTCGGGGGCTAATCGTCTTTTTTATTTAATACGAAAAAAGACGAATGTCGAACATCGAACATCCACCGTCCAACATCGAATTAAAAAACGTAGGGCGGGCGTCTCGCCCGCCGGCCTGGTAAGGGGAATGACGGCTTGGGTCTCCCCGGTAAGATTGGGGACTCCATCCCGACCCGGAAGGCCGAGCGGTCGGCGGGGACGCCGACCCTACGAACAACCATCATGCTGCGCGGGGGCTAGAATTAATACGATGCCCTTTAGCCGGAGAAGCTACGGCCGCAGCCCCCTTTTTTTGGATCCCAACTGGCTGGGCAGCAGGCGGTAGGCGTTCTCGACCCATTCGCACAATAACGGCCGAGTGTCGCGGGGATCGATGATCTCTTCGATCCCGAATTTTTCGGCCGTGAGGAAGGGCGAGGTGAATTTCGACAGGCGCTCTTCGATCTCTCGGCGCAGGGCCTGGGGATCTGCGGAGGCTTCGATCTGGCGTCGGTAGGCGGCCTGCACCCCCCCTTCGATGGGCAGGGAGCCCCATTCGCCCGAAGGCCAGGCGTAGCGCAGGTTCAGGCGGGAATGGTTCCCGTGGGCCGCCCCAGCTACTCCATAGACCCGCCTGAGAATAATGGAGCACCAGGGGACCGTGGCCTGGTAAACGGCGAAGATGTAGCGGGCCCCGAAACGGATGGTGCCCTGTTTCTCGGCCTCCACCCCGATCATGAAGCCGGGGTTGTCCACGAAATTGACCACCGGCAGGTGAAAGGTGTCGCAGAGATCGATGAAACGGGTCAGCTTGTCGGCTCCCTGAGCGGTGATGGCGCCGCCGAAAAAATTGGAATCGTGGGCGAAGACCCCCACCGGCCGGCCGGACAAAAGCGCCAGACCGGTAACCACCGAGCGCCCGTGGTTGGCCCCGATCTCGAAAAATGACCCCTGATCCAGCACCAGGGTGAGGAGGCGGCGCACCGGGTAAGGCCGGCGCTTGTTCCGGGGAATGATGCGGACCAGTTCCTCCTCCCGGCGGTCAACCGGATCGGAAGAT
The DNA here is from genome assembly GCA_016219065.1 of Deltaproteobacteria bacterium. Classification (GTDB taxonomy): domain Bacteria; phylum Desulfobacterota; class RBG-13-43-22; order RBG-13-43-22; family RBG-13-43-22; genus JACRCK01. The sequence continues at coordinate 20,244 of JACRCK010000217.1, read as the reverse complement.
TCCCGGACCGGAGGGAGTTCATACACCGAATCCGGAAGGTAGGAAAGAAAACGGCGGATCTGCTCAAAGGCCTCTGCTTCGGTATTCACCTCGTTGTCGACGGCGCCGAAACCGCCGGTCTGAATGGCCGCCCCTCCCAGTTCCTCCTTGCCCACCTTCCGGCCCAGAGCCGGCTCCACCACCGGGGGCCCGGCCACAAAGAGCTGGGCCGTTTTCCGGGGCATGACCGAAAAATGGGAAAAAACCACCCGGGCCGCTCCCAGACCGGCCACCGATCCCAGGGCGGCGCTGGCTACGGGTACGGTGGACAGGAGTTCGGCCATGACCTCCATGGCCGGATTGTAGGGCACGTAGGTCCGGTCCATCTGCTCCAGAAACTTGACGCTTCCGCCGCCGCCGGTGCCGTCCACCAGGCGGATCATGGGCAGACGAAGCTCCAGGGCCATCCGCTCGGCGTAGGCCGCTTTATGGCCGATGGCGGCGTCGGCCGCCCCGCCGCGGATGGTGAAATCATCGGCGCCCACCACCACCCGGCGCCGGTCGATCCTCCCCGTCCCCAGAATGAAATTGGAAGGAAATAATTTCACCACCCGGTCCCCTGCAAAGGTGGGGACCCCGGTTACGGCGCCGGTCTCATGAAAACTCCCCGGATCCAGCAGACGGTGGATGCGCTCCCGGACGTTCAAACGGCCGGCCGCCCGATGGCGGGCCAGGTTTTCCTCGCCGCCCATTTGGGCCGCCAGGGTTTCCCGGAGGCGCAGTTCCTCGACCTCCGGCAGCCAACCTCTATCTAGATCACCCGTTTTCATAATATTCTCCTCGTTTGGCAGACACCGCAAATTCACCGCAGAGACACAGAGGACGCAGAGGATAAAACTTCCGGAAAATCGGTGAGAGGCCGATTTTCCGGAAACTCACGGCGCCTGCGGCGCATTTTTAGATTTTCGTTCGCGAAGCGACGGAGGTGTTTTGATTTGCGGGCACCTCCCCGCAAATCAAAATTTTTTCTTCTCTGCGCCCTCAGCGTCTCTGCGGTGAACTTGTGTCTTCGGTCTCGGTCAACCAGCTATTTCCCGGTTTCCTCATGATAGACGCAGCGCAGGGTCTCGCCCTTCAGCAGGGCCTCGAAGCATTTATTACAGGAGATGCAGGTGGCCCGGCGCCGGTCGCCCTGCTGCCAATCGCGGATCAGCCCCGGTTCCTTGATCAGCGGGCGGCTGAGAGCGATCAGGTCGGCTTCCCCCTTTTGCAGCACTGCTTCCATGAGCGCCGGCGTCCGCAGGCCCCCGACCATCATCAGCGGTACCGTGATCTCCGGTTTGATTTCCCGGCACCAGGACCTAAAATAGGCTTCACGCTCCGGCCGGTTGATGCGGGTCTTGAATTCGGCGTTTTCGTACCCCGGACCCCTTAAGCCGGAACTGATCTCCAGGGAGTCATAACCCCAGCGGGCCAGAGCTAGCGCAGCCTCTTTCCCTTCCCCGAACTCCAATCCTCCCGGGAAGCCGTCCTGGACTCCGATCTTGATCAGGACCGGATAGTCTTCCCCCACCCGGGAGCGGATAGCCCGCAGGATTTCCCGGTGCAGACGCAAGCGGTTTTCGAGGGGCCCGCCCCAGGAATCGGCTCGACGGTTGGTGAAAGGAGACAAGAACTGGCTCAATAGATAAGCGTGGGCCCCGTGGACCTGCACGGCATCCAGTCCGGCCTCCCGGGCCCTTCCGGCGGCCCGGCCGAACCCCTGGATAACCTCCAGGATTTCTTCCTCGGTCATGGCCCGGTACGGCCATTGAAAATAGGGATCATCGGGGATGACAGCAGGGGCCAGGGCTTGGTGACGGTGCGGTTTGAACACCTTGCCCGTTTCCCTCCCGGCATGAAACAACTGGACGGCGATTTTAGTTCCGTGTTTATGGGCGATGTCAGCCAGATTCTGAAAGCCGGGAATACTATCATCATCGGCCAAAGAATTTTGAGCAGGGGAAATCCGCCCGGAAGCGTGCACGTAGGTAATGCCGATAATGATCAGTCCCACGCCGCCCCGGGCCAGGTCCTCCACCATTTGGATTTGTCCCGGAGAAACCCGGCCGTTTTTTTCGGCCAGCCCGTCATAGGTGGCGGACCGGACGAACCGGTTGGGCAGGGTCAGGTTTTTCAAGGTAAAGGGTTGGAAGAGGAGGCTCAACACAAGTTACACCATGGGTGGGAGTAATGGAGTGGTTGGAGTGTTGGAGCATTGTTTTTAAGACCATTACTCCAGCACTCCATTACTCCAATACTCCGCCGTTCGTTAAAATGCATTTTCCGGTATCTCCACCACGTCCCGCCCTTCCCGCAGGCAGGTCTCCATGCGGGCCAGGGTCAGCGGCAGGGTCGTGCCGGTGAAGTAGGTGGCCTGCAGCACCTTGCCGGAGAGAAAATCGTTACCGCGCCCGGCGTCGATCTGTTCCTGGGCGAGGACCGCCAGGTCCAGCAGGCGCCAGACCATGGTGAGATCGCCGAAGCACAGCAGGGCCGGATAGGTATAGGAGGCCCACTGCAAGGGATCCGTTTTCATCTTGTCCGCCAGCGTCCGGGCCATGACCTCCAGGCGGTTTACGGCCTCGGCCAAAGCCCGGATTTCCGATCCCAAGCGGGGCTGGTCGGCTTGTTTCCGGCAGAAGTCCTGAATCTCGGAGAGGTACGATTGGAAAAGGGCCCCGCCGTTCAACCGCATCTTCCGGCCCAGCAGGTCGATGGATTGAATGCCGTTGGTGCCCTCATAGAGCGACATGATTTTGGAATCACGCAAGTATTGTTCCAGGGGATATTCCCGGCAGAACCCGTACCCGCCCAGGCACTGGATGGCCGTTTCGCAGACCTGAAAACCCAGGTCGGAACAATAGGCTTTGATGATGGGGGTCAGGAAATCGACCAGGGCCTGGTAGTGGCTTTTCTCTTCGCCCGGGGGCAGCTCCAGGGCCAGCTCCGACCAGTAGGCGCCGGTGTAGATCATGGAACGCATCCCGTCCACCGTCGCCTTCATCCAGAGCAGCATGCGGCGCACATCCGGATGGTCGATGATCGGCACAAAGCCGGGTTTCCGGCCGGCCAGGTCCGAGCCCTGGATCCGCTCCCGGGTATAGGCCAGGGCGTTCAAGTAGGCGGTAGAGGCCAGGGTCATGCCGCTGACCCCGGTATTGATGCGGGCCGCATTCATCATCTGGAACATGTGGGCCAGGCCGTTGTTGGCTTCGCCGCACAAGTACCCGAGGCAGCCGCTCTGTTCCCCGAAATTCAACTGGGCGGTGGGGGAGGCATGGAGTCCCAGCTTCTTTTCCACCCCGCCGCAGAGCACGTCGTTGGGTTCCCCCAGAGTGCCGTCCGGGTTGACCCGGATCTTGGGCACCACGAACAGGGAAATGCCCTTGACGCCCTCGGGCGCCCCCTCGATGCGGGCCAGCACCAGGTGAATGATGTTTTCGGTCAGGTCATGGTCCCCCCAGGAAATAAAGATTTTGGAGCCCCGGATCCGATAGTGGTCTCCCTCCGGGACGGCCATGGTCCGGAGGGCGGCCAGGTTGGAGCCGGCCTGGGGCTCGGTAAGGGCCATGGTCCCGGCCCAGCGGCCGCTGAACATGTGGGGAATGAAGCGCTCCTTGAGTTCCGGACTGCCGAAGCTCTCGATCAGGTGGGCCGCGCCGTGGGTCAGGCTGGGGGCCATGTTGAAGGCCTGACAGGCCCCGTACATCAGATCGTTGATGACGATGCGCAGCATATGGGGGAAGCCCTGGCCGCCGTATTCCGGATCCCGGGCCGCGGCGGTCCAGCCGTTTTCACCATACAGCCGGAAGGCCGCCCGAAACTCGGGGGCGCAGCGGACTTGTCCGTTTTCCAGGATCACCCCCCATTTTTCTCCGATCTCCTGGAGGGGGGCGATCTCTGTTCGGGCGAATTTCAAGGCCTCCTTGACCAGCAGGTCCAGGGTGTCCTCGTCGAGTTCGCGGTAGCGTTCCAGCCGGCACAGGCTGCCGTAATTTAATTGGTTTTTAAGAATGAAAAAGAGATCATCTTCATTGACTTTAAAATGAGACATGGATAAAGTCCTCGATAATTATGATTTTATTCGTTAATCATTAAAATCCGAAACTCGAAACTCGAAATCGACACGACTGAGTTAGTCGCAGGCCGAAACAAATTCAAATGACCGAAATTCGAAATTCAAAACGGCTCACCCTTGAACGCCAGCGACCTGCCCAAGAGGGAACCCTACTAAATCTGGAGCGGGTCGTACGTTTCGGTCATTTAAGTTTTGAACATTTGGATTTGTTTCGAGTTTCGTGCTTCGAATTTCGAATTTGAGAATTTAAAACCCCAGGTAGGTCTTACGGAGGACCTCGTCTTCCAGGAGCTGCGGGCCGGTACCCTCGGCGATGATCTTGCCCGAGGAAAGGACGTAATTGCGTACGGCCATCTTGAAGACGCTGCTGACCTCCTGTTCGACCAGCAACACGGTGATCCCCAGACGGCTGATTTCGGAGATCTTTTCGAAGACTTCCTGGCGCATCAGGGGCGCCAGGCCGGTGGAGGGTTCATCGATGCACAGCAGTTGGGGTTCGGACATGAGGGCCCGGCCGATGGCCAGCATCTGCTGTTCCCCGCCCGAGAGGGTTCCGGATATCTGCCTGGTGCGGGCCTTCAGCACGGGAAACATCTGGTAAATTTTTTCCAAACCCGCTTGGATCTTGCTTTTGTCCTTTTTCAGATAGGCCCCGGCCAGCAGGTTTTCCAGGACGGTCATTTCCCGGAAAGGTCTTCTCCGTTCCGGGCAGAGCACGAGGCCCCGCTTCACGATTTCATGGGCCGGGATGCGGTCGATCCGTTCTCCGTTAAAGGTCACCGTCCCTTCCAGAAAGATGTCCCCCGCCGTGGAGCGGCGTTTGATTTCCCGTTCCCAGGCCACCAGACCGGTGATGGCCCGCAGGGTGGTGGATTTCCCGGCCCCGTTGGGGCCTACCAGGCTGACCAACTCCCCCTTGTCTACGGACAGGCTCAGGTCATTGATAAGCACGGCCTTTTCGTAGCGTACCGTCAAATGTTCGACTTCCAGCAGCATAGGTTTACCCGTTTTTCTCGATCAGGTTTTGAATTTTTTCTGGGAGTAATGGAGTATTGGAGTGCTGGAGTAATGTCTTTAACCCAATACTCCAATGCTCCAACACTCCAATACTCCAACAGCAGATTACTTCCCGCCCCTGCCTAAATACGCTTCGATGACCTGGGGGTTGTTCACCACTTCCTCGGGCGTCCCTTCGGCCAGGAGAGTCCCGAAATTAAGAACGATGATGCGGTCCACGATCTTCATCAACTGCTGCAGCTTGTGCTCCACAATGATCATGGCCGGCCCCTCGCTGTGCAGGCGGCCGAACCGCCCGCCTTTGTGCAGCCGCCGGATGGACTTGGCCATCAAATCGGTTTCCGCCGGGCTCAGTCCGCCGAAGGGCTCGTCCAGCAGGAGGAGCTCCGGGTCCGTGGCCACGGCCCGGGCCACCTCCAGCCGTTTCAGGTCGCCCTGGGACAGGGTCGAGGCCTTTTCCAGGGCCATGTCCGAGATGCCGGCGAATTCCAGGGCATCCATGGCCTTGGCCTCCACTTTTTTGACCCATTCCCCCCGTTTCATGGACCGGGGCGACAGGCAGGAGACCATGACGTTGGCGATAATCGGCAGCCGGCGGAAGGGCCGCATATTCTGAAAGGTGCAGGCCACCCCCAGGTTGACGATATCCCAGGTCTTGAGACCGACCAGTTCTTGGCCCTTGAAGCGCACGCTGCCCGTATCCGGTTTCAATATACCGGTAAGCAGCCGCAGCAGGGTCGTCTTGCCGGCGCCGTTGGGACCGATGAGGCCGATGACTTCCTTCTGTTCCATGCGGAAACGAATATTACTGATCGCCTGCAGACCCCCGAAGGTCTTGTTCAGCGATTCCACTTCCAGAAATGGTACGGCCATCTCAGGCCTCCTCCCCCTCTTCCCGGAGCTCCCGGCGGGAGACTTTGCCGACGTCGGTTTTGGGCAGTTCACCCCGGAATTCGACGATTTTGGGGACTTTATAATGGGCCAGCTTCTCCTTGCAGAATTCGATGATTTCTTCTTCCGAGATCTGGCCCCGGGCCTCGCTTTCCAGGACCACGTAGGCTTTGATCAGGTTGCCCACCTTGGGGTCGGGGACTCCGACCACGCCCGCGGCCTTGATCTTGGGATGCTGGTACAGGACTTCCTCCACGTGGCGGGCGAAGACCGAATAGCCCTTGTATTTGATCAGATCCCGCTTGCGGTCGAAGAAGTGAAAATACCCTTCCTCGTCCATGCTGACCAGATCCCCGGTACGTAGCCACAGCTCCCCGTCGATCGTAAGCATGGATTCCTGGTTGCTGTCGGGCCGCTTCCAGTAACCCTGCATGATATTGGGGCCGCTCAGGATCAGTTCCCCCACTTCCCCTACGGGCAGGAAGTCCGTTCCCTCGTGCTCGATAATGGCCGCCTTGACGTTGGGCAGGGGCACCCCAAAGGACCCGCGCTTGGGGCGGTCGAGGGGGGTGCTGTGGCTGACGGCCGTGGTCTCCGTCATGCCGTAACCCTCGAAGATGCGGGTCCCGGTCCGTTTCTCCCAGGCCAGGACCGTGGATTCGTGGAGGGTGTCGGCCCCGCAGGCGATCAGCTTGAGCTTCTTCCAGTTGACCCGGTCGGTTTTCTAGTATTCTTTTAGGTATTCGAAGAGGGTAGGCACGCCGTAAAAGCCCGAGGCCTGGTAGCGCTCCATGGCCTCGAGGATCTGCTCGATATCCGGCGTGGTGAACAGGACCAGGGTGGCGCCCATGGCCAGACCGCCCAGCATAACCACCACCTGACCGTAAATGTGAAAAAAAGGCAGGAAGGCCATGACCGTTTCCTTCCCCTCTTCAAAAATGGGCCAGAAGCTCAGGATCTGGCCCTGCAGGGCCACCATGTTCCGGTGGGTCAGCATGGCCGCCTTGGGCAAACCGGTGGTGCCGCCGGTGTAGGGTAGGGCCGCCAGGTCGACCCGGGGATCGATGGACACCGCCGGGGGCTGGGGAGGATATTTTTTAAGCAGGTCCTGAAAGGCATAGACCCCCGCCTTTTTAAGTGATTCCACCGAGGGGGGCGGAGTTCCGCCGTAGGCCTTGGCCTGGGCCCCCTTGCTGAACCATTTTTTCATGGCCGGCAGGTATTCGTCTACGCTGGTGACGATCACCCGCTCGGGATGGACCCCGGCTTTTTCCAGATTATCGTACAGGAGGTTCTGGCAGACGACCGTCCGGGCCTCGCTGTCCGTGATCTGGTGTTTCACTTCGATGCTGGTGTATACCGGGCTGATGGGTGTGACTTTGGCCCCGGTTTTCAATGCGGCAAAATAAGAGATGACATACTGGGGGCTGTTCAGGAGATACAGGGCCACCGTATCCCCTTTTTTAACCCCCAGATCGGCCAGGGCCGCAGCCAGGCGGTCCACGGCCTCTTTCAACTCCCGGTAGGTGATCTTCTTGCCGTAGAAGATCAGAGCGGCTTTGTTGCCGTATTTGTTCACCACCTGGTCGAACAATTGCGGTACGGACAACTCGGGGATCTCCACTTCGGCGGGCACGCCCTGGGTGTAATATTTGAGCCAGGGCTTGGAAAGATAGATTTCTTTGGGATTCATGTTCGGTTCCTTATGTTTTTATTAGCCGCAGACCTGCGCAGACTTTTTGGCGACGGCGCGTCGCCAAAAAAATCATAATATTGTCTGCGAACGTCCGCGGCTGAATGTCTTTTAATTCAACTCCGCGCTGCACACCCGGCAGGTTTTCCGGGAAAAGACATTCCGGATCTTGCACCGGGGGCATTCTTTTTCAATCTTGTCTCTTACCCAGGGGATGAAACCTTCGGGCATGTACAAAAGGATCACCAGGACGAATATGGAAAAAATCATCATGCGGTACTCGGGCCAGATCCGGACGATTTCCAATAACGGATAGAGGATAAAAACCCCCGCTATGGGGCCGTAAATGGTTGCCGCCCCCCCGAAGATGGCCCAGATCACTATGGTGAAGGACATGGACACATCCAGGGTTGAAGGTCCGGCAATCCTCATATAGTGGGCATAGAGTCCGCCGGAAATGCCGGCAAAAAAGCCGCTGAGGGTAAAGGCCAATAGTTTATAATGGGTCGTGTTGATGCCCGAGGCCTTGACAGCCAGCTCATCCTCCCGGATGGCATGAAAAATAATGCCCGTATTGGAGTCGGTTATCTTCCACATGACAAAACACAATACCAGCATGGTAATGACATGAAGATAATAATTGCCCATAAGGGAATTGGTGAAGCGCTGTAAACCGGAAATCCCCAATTCACCCCCGGTTAAATCGGGCATGGCAATAATGATTCCCAGTAAGATGATCGGGAAGGCTAAGGTGGTCAGGGCCAGGTAAGTATGCTTCAGCCGCAGGCAGGGAATCCCGATAATCAGACCGGCTAGGACCGCCACCACAGCCCCCAAGGGTACGCTTCCCCAGGGGGGGATATGAACATGAAGATTCAAAATGGCCGAGGAGTAGGCCCCCACTCCGAAGAAAAGGGCATGGCCGAAATTCAGTTGACCGGTGAAACCGGACAGGAGATCCCAACTGGCGGCCAGGATGGCAAAGAGACTGGTTAGAATGACGATACGGAACACATAGGGATCCCGGGTTACCAAGGGCAGTCCCAGGATAACGATTATAAAAAGGCCAACTATCGTTCGACTGGGAAGGACCAGCACCTCTCCTCGGACGAGGGAATAGAATTTCCGTAAATAGAACCCCGGCAGACCCATGCTTCCCTACCTCTCTTCCTCAAAGGCAACACCAAACAGGCCCTCCGGCCTGATCAGCAGAACCAGGATCATAGCAGTCAAAGCCACGGGGCCCTTCAAGAAGGCCCCTGTGGGGACTAAAAAGACCACCAGGGCCTCAGTAAAACCCAGGATATAAGCGGCGATAAAACTTCCCTTGATGCTGCCCAGCCCGCCCAGTACCACCACGGCCATCATAATAATCAGGGGTTCCATCCACATATGAGGAGTTAGGACCATAAGGGGCCCGATCACAGCACCGGTTATTCCTGCCAGGGCGACCGAGATAGCCAGGGTGATCATGGCCAAACGACTCTCGTTCATTCCCATCAGATTGGCCACTTCCCGGTCCTCGGCCGTGGAACGGATGGCCAGGCCCAGGCGGGTTTTCATCAAGAGGAACCAAACAAGCAGCAAAATCACCAGGACCACACCGAAGGTCATCAACTGTTGATAAAAGATCTTGTTTGTTCCAATAGTGAAAAACCCCTGAATCAGGAAATCCACGCTCCGGTAATCTCCGGTGAAAAGCTGCAGGACGACCTCTTGAAAGAACATGGCCAGGGCTATGGTGGCAATCAGGACCGCCGCCTCGTGTTCACGTATCGGGTCAATGACTAATTTGTAAACCAGCAAACCGATCAGGGTAACGGTTACAACAGCGATCAGCATGGACAAGATGACATTAAGGCCAAGCCTGATGGACAAATAATAGATACAATAGGCTGCGACCATATAAAAGGCGGTATGGGCAATGTTGACGATTCTGGCCACCCCAAAGATGAGGGAGAACCCGATGGCCAAAAGGGCCAGCATACTGCCGGTGATTAGACCGATAATGAGTATATTCATAAGGCTCTCTATGAGAAATTCGGAATTAGAAGCACGAAATCGACTCGGCTGAGATCGTCGCAAGCCGAAACAAATTCAAATGGCCAAAATGCCAATGGTCAAAACATCTTCCCTCCCTAATCCCGCCTCCGGCGAAATTAGGGAGGGAACGGTTCGAATGTTGAATTTCTATTTCTTCATCCAGGGGGGCAGCTTAACAGGGATTATCCCCTTATAAGTGACCTCCGGGGCATCCGGTGTGGCCTTCCACTTATTGGGCCAAACCCCGACCAATTTACCGTCCTGCCACTGGACCCCCAGGCTGGTCATGTACCCCGGCCCCCAGGTCAAATCATGGGTCGGTTTCCCTTCGGCGTTCTTTTCATATTTGACAACCCCGCCGGGGACCTTATATTCCCGGTTCTCCAGGTTGGCGACTATCTTATCGGCATCCAGACTCCCTACGGCCTCGATGCTTGGCACCAGGTCATAGACGATGGCCTTATAGGTGTCGGCCGTATAGGTTGGGACCTGCTTAAACTCTTTGATGTAGCGGTCCACAAATGGTTTTGTTAGTTCATTGACTTCCACCCCCCGGGCGTAGGTATTCATGGTCATGACATAATTTCCCATACCCTTGGTGGCTTCCCAGAAACCGTCCTTCTGTGACTCGACATTGATGCCCACCATGAGGGCCGGGATCTTGAGTTCCCCGGCCTGCCGGGCAAAGGTAATTCCAATCGATCCCGAGAAAATGGTGAAGATCAGGTTGGCCCCGCTCTTCTGGATGGCCGAAAGTTCGGCGGTGACATCCGTGGCCAGGGCGGAGGGCTGCCAGGTCCCGACCAGCTCCAGGCCCATCTTGGGAATAACGCCCTGGGCGGCCTTGACCATGCCTTCGGTCCAGGCCAGCTTCTCGGCCACGATAGCGACCTTGACCGGGACCTTCAATTCATTCTTAATGGTTGCTGCGGCTAAGCCCACATGGGCAAAACAGGTCCGTACCAGATAACTGGACTTGAAGGGGGTGCCCCGGAAGAAATATTTGTAGCGGTTATAATCTTTGCCAACCCGATCGCAGATCGAATCGGTTGCGGCCCCGCAGCCGATAAAGATCTTTTTATAATCCATGGCAATGTCCTGCATGGGCAGAACGGCCTCGGTCCTGAACCCGCCAATCACAAAATCCACCTTGTCCTTGGTCATTAACCGTTCCATGGCGTTGGCGGCATCGGCGGGGTTTTTATCTTCATTGGAGTCGGCCTTGACCAGCTCGATTTTCATTTTTTCCTTGCCGACCTGAACGCCTCCTTTGGCATTGATCTCCTCAGCGGCCATAGTGGCGCCATCCCAATGATGCCTTCCTTCTATACTCTGCATCGGCCCGATAACGCCGATTTTAATGGTCCGGGCCTCGGCGGCGAAAACACCCGCCAGCAGGGCCAGACCCGCGACCAACAACACCCAGCCCACAAAAGATTTCTTCATCGTCTGTTCCTCCTTTTATAAAATGGATTATTGGGATTCTATTTGGAAACCAAGGGCAAAACACAGAGGTTAGGGAGGGGCGTTTTTTCTCATGAACATTCCGAAAACCATATCCAGGCGGTTTGTGAATTGGCGGTGTCCGAATGCAATTGCCCGACGAGGCGGGTTTAAAAATCCGTTCCCCGGCCTGGAAAGAAACCGAGCCGGCAACGGACCATGACTGGGAAACAACTACCAAACCGTTATTGGAATGTCAATATTTTTTTGGTGCATATTTAATGGAAACCTTAATTTAATATTGACTTTTCATAATGGTTTTTTTAAAAACAGAGGAATAATAGAGTGACTATCAGAAAATATCCCAAAAAAACATACGATCATTAAATTTGCCCAATTTTTAACGGGAGGTCGAAAATCATTATGAAACGATTCACCACCGCCATCGTGCGTTATGAACAGCCGCTGGAATCGGTCCGCAAAGCCGTTGAACTCTCCCGGGGCCTGGAACAACTCCCGGCCCGGGCCAAGGTGTTCATCAAACCGAATATCGTTTTCTGGACGCGGGTGGTGCCTTTCCCCAAATGGGGGGTGATTACCACCTCGCGCGTGGTCGAGGATATGGTGGTCCTGCTCAAGGAGCGGGGCATCGACGACATCACCATCGGGGAAGGGACGGTGACCATGAACCCCAAGGACACGGAAACGCCGGCCCACGCCTTTGAAACCCTGGGGTACCGGAAGCTGGAAAAACGCTACGGGGTGAAATGCCTCAACGTCTTCGAACGGCCCTTCCAGAAGGTGGATCTGGGGGAAGGGATCCACCTGCAATTCAGCGCTGATTTTATGGACAGCGATTTCATCGTGGATGTCCCCGTGCTCAAGACCCACAACCAGGCCGTGGTCAGCCTGGGGATCAAAAACCTGAAGGGGGTTTTGAATATCGCCTCCCGGAAGAAGTGCCACAGCGCCGACCCGCAAAAGGACCTCAATTATCTCATCGCCCGGTTGCCCGAAAAGATCCCCCCCGTTTTCGCCCTGCTGGACGGGATCTATACCAACGAACGGGGCCCCAGTTTCGACGGCAAGATCCGCCGGACCAACGTCCTGGTGGCCTCGGCCGATCTGCTTTCCGCGGACCTGGTGGGGGCCCGGGTGCTGGGCTACGAACCGGCCGAGGTGCCGCACCTGGTCCACGCCGCCCGGAACCAGGGCCGGCCGCTGGACCTGGCGGACATCGCTTTGACCGGGGAACCCCTGGAAGCCGTCGCCTCGCGCCACGAATATGATTTCGCCTACGTTTCCAGTGCCAGCGGGACCATGCCGGTCCCCCTGGCCAAGGAAGGACTGCAAGGCCTCACCTACCACAAATACGACCTGTCCATGTGCACCTACTGCTCCGGGATCAACGGCCTGATGCTGACCGCCATCCGCCACGCCTGGAAGGGCCAGCCCTGGGACGAAATCGAGGTCCTGACCGGGAAGATGATGAAGCCCACGCCGGGCAAGAAAAAGACCATTCTCATCGGCCAGTGCATTTACGAGGCCAACAAAAAGGATCCGCACATCCAGGAAATGATCGCCGTCAAAGGGTGTCCGCCCAAACTGGAGGATTTGATCCAGGCCCTGCATCGGGCCGGTATCGAGGCCAATCCGGGGCTTTTCGAAAACTATGATCAACTGCCCGGCTTCTTCCTGCCGCGCTACCAGGGCCGGCCGGAATTCGATGAGGCTTTTTTCCAAGTCCATTGAGGGATCGGGGTATGGCCACTCAAAAAAAATCGAGTACCCGGAAGGAGCAGATCCTGCAGGCCGCCGAGCGGGTCTTTGCCCAGAAGGGATACTATGACGCCACCATTTCCGATGTGGCCCGGCAGGCCAAGGTCTCGGAGGCCACGATCTACGAGTATTTTACCTCCAAGGAGGAGCTGCTTTTTTTGATTCCCGGGGCCACGGCCCGGCGGGGCAAGGAAAACCTGGAACAGGCGCTCCCCTTTATCCGGAGCGTAGCGGATAAAATCCGGGCCTACGTCTACAACCACCTCAACTTTTATCAAAGTCATCCGGATTACGCCTCGGTGGCCATGCTGTTTCTAAAAACCAATCGAAAATTTGCGGAAACGGAGGCGTATCACGATGTGCAGGAACTCAGCCGGGTACTGCTCCGGGTTATCCGGGAGGGGATCGCCGGCGGCGAATTCCGGTCCGACCTCGATCCCTATCTGATCCGCGCGGCCATTCTGGGGACGATTGAACACCTGGTTACCCGGCAGGTCCTCCTCGGGAAACCGCAGGACCTGGTGGCCCTGACGGATCCCCTGACCGAACTGATCGTGAGCGGGATCAGGGCCCGGGAGGAAGCCAAGGTCTTGAATTTCAGCGTCGGCTGGGGGGAAGGGGAAAAAAGGGAGGAAGGCCGGACCGCTCCCGCGGGAAAGCCGCCGGTCCCCAAAGGGACGGCCGCCTCCGCGGCCCGCAAGAAAACTTCAGCCAAACCGGATTAACTCCAATCCCTAACCAAAAAAAATTGAAATTTTTTTGGTTGGGAAAAACCGCTGAACAAGAACCCAAGAGAACGTAGTTTATATATAGATTCTTACAACTGTTAGAGACAAATTCTCAGAACAAGGTTGTAAGAATCTATATCCTCCGAAACCGGAAGATCAACCCTTGCGGCGCTCTTCAGCCTTGCGGGCCAGTTGGCTCAGCCCGAGTTCCATCCGGAGACCTCGGCCGATAACTTCCGCGGGGGCAAAGCGCCGGATGAAGTCGATTTCCTCGGCGGTCGGAGGTTCGGTCTGCTTCAACTGAGGGGCGATCTGGAGATCCCAGGGGATATTCTTCCGTACTTCCTCAACGTTGACCCCAGGGTGGAGCTGATCCAGGTAAAGTTCTTTGGTTTCCGGGTGGAACCGGAAGATCCCCTGGGTGGTGACCAGCAGGGCCGGTCCTGTCCCGGGTGGAAAGAGCCCTGACCGCTCCCGGCTGTCGCCGCCCTCGAGGTAGCCCGGAGAGGTCCGGTAGTCCAGCTTCTCGACAAACTCCCCGCCCCGCATGGTGAGAATGGTGCGCCGGGCATAGGAGATGAAATCGGCTGCACCGCCCGATCCGGGGAGTCGCAAAGAGGGCCGGTAATAATCCCCGAGGCAGGTGGTATTCACGTTGCCGTACTTGTCCACCTGGCCAACCCCCAGAAAACAGACATCTACGAACCCGCGGTAGGTCATGGTGAAGGTGGAAAAAAGGTCGGTGGCATAGGAGAACCCACGGCAGGCATGAGCGTCGGCGATGTGATTCAACGGGACCAGAGGTTCGAAATCGATGATCCCGGATTCCATCATCAGCACCGCCTGAGGGGCATATAACGCCTTGGCCAGAGCGCCGGCCGTCGTAGGCAGACCCACCCCCAGGATGACCCGGTCGTGATCGTGGATTTCCCGAGCCACGATGATGATGAGCAGCTCGTTGAGGGTGAAGGGCTTACTCATACAACAATTCTTTATCCCGGAGCAGCCGTTCCAGTTCTTCCAGGGTAAGCCCCAGGGACCGCTCCCGGCCGTTTTCATCCCAGACGGAGGTGAAGGCCGACCCGTAGTCGGCAGGCGCCGAATAATAGTGTTGGGCTTTGAGGTGGTCCAGGAGATCGCTTCCGTAAATCCGGCTGTAGTAATCGAGGTAGGCCCGCCGGTCTGCGCACCCGAAGACCCATTCCTCCATCCAGGCCTTCAGCCCGTCCCCGGTGGCGGCGGCGGCCGTGAACAGCCCGTACATGAAGCGATCCAGGTTATAGTAGCCGAGGACCTCCGTGGGGTGGGCTCCCCAGGGGACCTCAACGACCGCCGCCACCCGATAGGCGGGAATGATGGTCAAGTGGGGACTGGAGCGGATTACCTCGTGATCGACGATCTCCTCGCAGGAAACAACGATCCGCCGACTGCACAGCGCGGCGGCGGCCACACTCCCCAGGGACCCCCAGTACTGGGCGTTGCCGAACCGGTCGGCCCGCTGCACGTGAACGAGGCAGACCTCCGGGTTGGCGGCCGGTACGGTAAGAACGTCCTTGCCCGTATAGGGGCAGCGAATCACCCGGTATTTGTTGGCCCCGAGAAAGGCGCGTTTTTTGAAGAGATCGGTGGCCATGACCCCTTCAAAAACCGGCATGAAGGAGAAACCATGCAGGCCCGCCACGAGACGGGCATTGTAGTTGAAATTGGTATAATCCTCTATTTCCAGCGTTCCGGCCTGCAGGGCCCGCTCCACCGCAGAGCCTCCGGTCTTGCCGCCGGAGCGGAGCACGTAAGTGGTTACCAGGCGATCCACACAGCCGGCGGCAACCAGCACCTCCACGTCCAGTATCCCCGACTGGGAGTAGAGGGTGAGATTCTTTTTCCGCTGGCGGACCACCTCGTACACCAGCTCGGTGCAGGTCCCCACGGTGTAGTTGCCGATGATGAGTTCATCCCCGTCCTGGACCAATCTTTCGATAGCCTCCCGGGCGCTCATCCGCTTATCTGGGGGTTCCGCCATAGCTGTTTCCCGCGTCCTGGAGGTGCGGAGGCTAGACCTCCAAATATTTTTCCCGGGCCTGCGGATTGGCCTTCAAGTCTTCGATGGAACCGGAAAAACCTATGTGGGCCTTGCCCATCAGATAGAGGCGGTCGGCCAGGGACATGGCCACCTTGAGGTTGTGTTCCACCAGTAAAATGGAGACGCCGGCCTTGTTGATCTCAGCCAGGATATCCCTGACCTCACGGACCAGCAGGGGCGCCAGGCCTTCCGTAGGTTCATCGACCAGCAGTAATCGGGGGTTGCCCATCAGCGAGCGTCCGATGGTCAACATCTGCTGTTCGCCTCCGGACAAAAATCTTCCTTTTTGCTGGGCCCTGGCTTCCAGCCGGGGAAAATGGTGAAAGAATCGTTCAACCGTCCACGGCTCCGGGTCGCCGGCGCCGGCCTTTTTCCCGTGCTTAACGCCTAAAAACAGATTGTCCAGCACCGAGAGATTAGGGAAAATGCGTCTCTCTTCCGGAACGTAGCCGATGCCCCAGCGGGCTACTTGGTAGGGGGGATGTCCGGTAATGTCCCGGCCCTCAAAAACCACCGATCCTGATCGGGCTTTGCTCAGCCCCATGATACTCTTTAAAGTGGTACTCTTACCCATGCCGTTGCGGCCCAGGAGGGCGACTATTTCCCCGGAGTTGACCGTCAAGGAGATGCCCTGCAATACGTGACTCGCCCCGTAATAGGTATTCAGATCGCGGACTTCCAGCAGCATTCTCAGTCCTCCAGATCTCCCAGGTAAGCGTCCTTCACGGCCTGGTCTTGGCGGATCTCGGCCGGTGTCCCGGTCGTCAGGATCTGGCCGTAATGGAGCACGGTAATGCGGTCGGCCAGGGAAAAGACCACCTCCATGTCGTGCTCGATGATGACTACGGTTTTCCCTTGGGTCAACCGCCGGATCAACTCCACGGCGTTGCGGGTTTCATCCTTGGACATGCCGGCGGTGGGCTCGTCCAGGAGCACCAGATCCGGGTCCGTCGCCATGGCCAGGCTGATTTCCAGGGAGCGATGTTTCCCGTAAGACAGCACCCCGGCCGGGTAATCCTTTTCCCCTTCCAGGTTAATCCGTTTTAAAACCTCCAGGGTCTCCTGGTTAATAGCGCCCATCCGGTCCACCTGGCGGAACAGATTGAACCGGGCCTTCTTTTTGGAAAGAATGCCCAGTCGGATGTTCTGGAAGGTCGTCATCCGGTCAAAAGTGCTGGTGATCTGAAAGGACCGTCCCATCCCCACGCGCATCAACTGATAGGGTTTGGCTCCGGTTACGTCTTTCCCTTTGAAGACCACTTGGCCCTTGCTGGGACGGTAGGTTCCGGTGATCACGTTGAAGAGGGTGGTTTTTCCCGCCCCGTTGGGACCGATCACGGCGTGCCGCTCCCCTGCTCTTACTTCCAGGTTGACCGCGTACAATACGGCCAAACCGTTGAAATCGTGATAAAGTTCTCTGGTTTCCAGGATGTTCATTAAGGCTTTTCCCTCCATGTCCGGAGTGCCGAACGGGCCGACCATTGTTGTTTCAGAAACCGCATCAAGCCCACAAATCCCAGGGGTGCGAACATGATGACCAGGATGAGGATCAGACCCACCACCAGCTCCACCCGATCCGTATAGCGGCTGGTCAGCTCTTCCAGAATTTGAAAAATCCCGGCGCCCCAGATGGGGCCGAAGAAGCTCCCGATCCCGCCGACCATGGTCATCATCACCGGCACAAAGGAATTCAAAACGTGAAAACCACTGTCGGCCGAGATCAGATTCTGAAAAAGGGCATAAATCGAACCGGCCACTCCCGCAAAGCCCCCGGCCACCACATACACCAGGGCCTTGGTCTGCGGGACCCTGAAACCGAGATAGTCTATGCGCTTGGCATTGTCCCGGATCCCCACTTGGATTTGCCCGACCGGTGTCTTGGTAAAAAACCACATCAGCCAGAGGCTGACCCCCAGTACGGCCAAAGCAAAATAATAAAAATGGGTCGGAACCTTCATGTCGAAGGAGATCACTCCCGGAATGCTGAAAGGTGGAATGGGAAAACCTCCGATCCCGTCTTCTCCCCCGGTGACGGTTCTTAATTTAAGGGCCAGCATATAGAGCAGTTGCCCAAAGGCCAGGTGCAGCATGGCAAAGGCCGTGCCGCTGACCCGGACCACCAGGGGCGCTAGGACCAGGGCCAGGACCATGGCCGCGCCCAGGCCGCAGCCAACCGCAGCTAAAAGGGGCAGCCCGGGAATATGCTTCAAGGCCAGGGCGGCCCCATAGCCCCCGGCCCCGAAAAACATGGCCTGGCCGAAACTGAGCAGTCCCGTGTAGCCCAGGAGCAGGTTGAAGGAAACGGAATAGAGGGCAAAGACGGCAAAGGTCACAAAGAGGTTGGTATAGTATATGCCGAAAAGCTTGGGATATAGAACCAGGGCGGCGCCCAGAGCCGCCCAGAGAATCCATTTGAAAATGGTCCCGTTCATTCCCTTTCTCCAAATAAGCCCATAGGGCGAATCGCCAAGACCAGGGCCATGAAGATGAACATCAGCAAGGGGGCCAGTTGCGAAAGAAACTGCACTCCATAAGAACTAAGCAATCCGAAGATGATGGAAACGATAAAGGCCCCGAGGAGGCTGCCGAAGCCTCCGGTCACCACCACGACAAAGGCATCCATGCCCATTTGATCCGCCAGGCCCGGAAATACGGTCAGGATGGGCGCTATGGCCACCCCGGCCACCCCGGCCAGCCAGGTGCCTACGCCGAAGACGATCATAAAGACCAGTGGCAGATTAATCCCCAGGGCGTTGACCATGCCGGCGTCGGAAACCGCCGCCTGTACGATTTTTCCCAGACGGGTCTTGTACAGGAGCAAGGTCATGAAAACCAGTACCACCAGGGCCAGGGCGATGATAAACAGCCGGTAGATCGGGTAGTCCAGCCCCGCAATCATGACCAGGCCGCTCAGGATGGGAGGCATCTTGACCGGCAGGCTCTCCGTGCCCCAGAAGATCTTAACCCCGGCCATAATAACCAGAGAAACGCCCACCGTCAGGATCAGCTCGCCCATGTGTCCGAAGGCGTGCACCCTTCGGAGAAAGAAGCGCTCCAGCAGGACCCCGAAGCCGGCCGTAACCAGCGGCGCCAAGAGCAGGGCCAGCCAGAAGTTGCCGGTAAGGGACAGGAACTGGTAACAAAAATATCCGGAGAGCATGAAAAAGGAGGCGTGAGCCAGGTTCAATATCCCCATCATGCCGAAGATGATGTTGAGGCCGGAGGCGACCAAAAAAAGGACCATGCCGTAGGCCAGGCCGTGTATCCCCTGGGCCACATACATGGCGGTGGTTGGATCCATCGCTATCCCTTTCGCATGAAAATACTAGTCTAAGGGCACAGCCCCGCGGGACGCGGGGCCGTGCTACATCCCGAAATTCGATGTTGGGCGTTGGATGTTCGATGTTGGACGTTCATCTTTATTTTAAATTTATTTTCTAGTCCCCTTTGGGGCTCTTCCCTTTGCAGCGGTCCAGTTTCGAGTCCATTAAAGGAAGCACTTTGGCCATGGGGATGGTAAAGGTCGGACCTACGTTGGAGCAACCCTTAAACCAATAATAGGGCGGAATATTGAAATTCACCTTCTGCTGTTCGGGAGGAACGTACTCGAAAATATGGAGATCCTGCATGGCTTTGTGGTCGCAGGGTCTCATGGTGATGACTTTCCCATTGGTATACCGGTAAGAATCCCCTTCCCAGACCTTGATGATCTTTTCCGGATCGGTACTGCCGGCCCTCTCGATAACACTTAGCAGCCAGTAGGTCTGTTCGACGTAAGAGCCGATATTCCCGGTTCCGTGTTCGAAAAGGCGGGTATTGAAAGGGGCCTGCCACTTGGTCTTCCACAGGTTATTCCAGGCCTTGTAATATTTAATCTGTTCGGGCGATTGGAAGGCCGGCCCCTCGGTTCCGTACTGGCTGAGTTGGACCAGGCCTTTTGTCCCTTCAACGCCGACCTCGTGCAGGAAATTGGGCTCGTCCAGAAAGATATGGGCAAAAGGTAGGGTGATCCCCATCTGCCGGGCCTGCTTGAGCAGATTGGCGGCATCGGGAATCCAGTCCCCGGTGTAAACCACCTCGGCCCCGGAAGCCTTGATCTTAGTCAGGTAGGGGGCAAAATCGGTCAGGAACAGCTTGTGGTAATCCTCCCCCACAATTTGGGCGTCCGGAAAATATTCCTTCATCCCATGCTTGAAACCAGCGGCCATGGCATGGCCGAACATATAGTCCTGACAGAGGATATAAAACTTCTTCTCCTTTTTTTTGATCTGCCCGTAATAATAGGCCAGGCCCCGACCGATCTGGTCGGTGGAGAAGGAGGACATGAAGGCATAACGGGAGAAATTGGTGGCGTCCATGAGATCATCGGACAAGGAGGCCGTGTTCTGGGCGATGACTTTATACTTGGTAGCCACTTCATTGATGATCTTCATCAGATTGCTGCCGTCGGTGCCCCAGAGGACATGGACTT
>JACRCK010000216.1 GCA_016219065.1 Deltaproteobacteria bacterium | reverse complement strand
TGATCAACTCCCTTTGCACTTTGTCCGGCAGCCGCTCCACCATTTCGGTCTGGATGACGCCGGGAGAGACCGCGTTGACCGTGATGGTCAGGTGCGCCAACTCCCGGGCCAACGACCGGGTAAAGCTGATAACCCCCCCCTTGGCCGCGGCATAATTGGTTTGTCCGGCCCGGCCCAGCAGGGCGCTGGGGGAGGCCAGGTTGATAATTCGGCCGAACCGCTGGCCGATCATGGTTTTTAGAACCGCCTGGCAGGCCCAGTAAACGCCTTTCAGATTGACCTCCAGGACATCGTCCCAGTCCTTTTCCTGCATGAAGAGCAACAACCGGTCCCGGAGCCGACCGGCGTTGTTGACCAGGACGTCGATCCGACCAAACTTTTCCAGGGCCCGGCGGGTCATTTCAACACTAAGGCCGCGGGAGGAGACATCCCCCTGAACCAGGAGACACTGACGGCCCTGGCGCTGGATTTCCTCTTGCAGGCCACGGGCGGATTCCAGATCTTGCTGAAAGCCGACTACCAGGTCGGCCCCCAAAGCGGATAATCCCAGGGAGACGGCCCGCCCAATCCCCCGGGTGCCTCCGGTTACCAGGGCGGTCCAACCCTGGAATTCTTCGGGTTGGAAGTAGGTCAACAGGGATTCGGGGAAAGGGCTGCCCAAAAAAGTTGTTCCGTAACCGGTAAAATTTAGTAAAATAAATTATATATCATTTGTTTATTCAATTATCAAGTTTGATATGTTCACAAAAAGTCTTCCAATCAGTCATTGCGAGGAGTGAAGCGACGAAGCAATCCCCAGGAATCAGCTAGTTGCGCTGGGGGATTGCTTCGCTCCGCTCGCAATGACGACTTTTGGGGAGAACAATTAAACTTAACCGTTAACTTTTATACCCCGGAGTAATGGGGTATTGGACTTAAGGTTTTAATGGCCATACTCCATCACTCCATTACTCCAAGGGTATTTTCTTGTCCGCCCCAACTTCCCACTCTCCCCGGGTCCTGATCACCGACGGCCATTGGGCCAAGACCCTGGCCGCAACCCGGTCCCTGGGCCGGCGGGGTATTCGGGTTACCGTGGGGGAGAGTACGGCCATCGCCACCACCTTCTTTTCGAGGTATTGCGCCCGCCGCCTGGTGTACCCTTCGCCGCAGACCTGTCCGGAGGCCTTTATCGAGGCCCTGGTCCGGGAACTGAAGCGGGAGCACTACACCATGGTGCTGCCCATGGAAGAGCGCACCACCCTGCTGCTGGCTCGCTACCGAGAGGAATTGGAACCTCTGACTTTTCTGCCCCTGACGGATTTCGCTTCACTGGACCGGGCCCGGAGAAAAGACGAGGTCTTGACCCTGGCCGCCCGGTTGGGGGTCCCCGCGCCGGCCACCGTGTTCCCCCAGGACCCGGAGGAGGTCCGGGAGCAACTGGACCAACTGCCGATCCCGGCGGTGATCAAGCCCCGTCTGGGGTCCGGATCGGCCGGCATCGTCTATGTCCGCCGGCGGGAAGACCTTTGGGCCGCTTACCTGAAAGCCCATGACCGCTCGCCGCGGCCTTTGATCCAGGAGTACATTCCGGAAGGCGGTCCGGCGGTCGGGGCTTCCTTCCTTTTCGACCGTCTGCACCGGCCGGTCGCCCATTTTGTCCATAAACGGCTGCGCCAGTATCCCTTGACCGGAGGCCCCAGCACCCTGCGCGAGAGCATCGTCGACCCCGTGGTTCAGGAACTGGGTGAACGAATGCTCACGGCCCTGCAATGGTTCGGCGTGGCCATGGTGGAATTCCGCTATGATCCCCGGGACGGGCTCCCCAAGTTGATGGAAATCAACCCCCGTTTCTGGGGTTCCCTGCCCCTGGCCGTTTATGCCGGAGTGGACTTCCCGCACCTGATTTTCCGGCTGGCCCAAGGCCAATCCTGGCCGGGGCCCCGGGAATATGCCCTGGGTAAACGCTGCCGCTGGATCCTGCCGGGGGATCTGCTCCATTTCTTCAAGAATCCCCGGCGGTTTCATCTCGACCCGGGTTTTTTCCGTTTTTTCGCCAAAAATACGGCCCATGATTTCTTTTCCTGGTCCGATCCGGGGCCGGTAGCCGGCCGGGTGCTGACCCTGTTGACCCTGCTCTACGATCCGGATATGAAGCGCCTGCTGCGGGACCGGACCCACCGCTGATCCCGGATCGAAACTTATTGCAAAAGGAGGGGTGATTGACTAAGATGTGGCAGGATTTTTAGATCGGCAGCGCCATGAGTTGGCTGGACTGGCTTAAGGAATATTATCTCTTTCATTTTTTCGGCCTCTATCTCCTGGGGGGCAGGACGGCCGCCGTCCTGAGCGCCCAGTGGCTGGGGCAAAACCTCTTTTTTTTTCTGCCGTTGGTGGTGTTCCTGGACGCTCTGCAGGTGCCCTTGTTTTACCGAGCCTATGAAGGATTGATCCGCTTCCCGGGCCTGTCCCGTCTGCAGCCCTGGCTGGAGAAAAGGCGGGCCGGAGTCTGCCGGTCCCGGCCCTGGCGGGTCTGGTCGGCCTGGAAGGGCCTGGGGGTTTTTTTAATCACCACCCTGCCCGTCAAGGGCGGGGGCATGTGGAGCGGGGTTTTGATGGCCTTTTCATTGCAACTCCCCAAGAATGTTTCTTACCCGCTATTGATCGGCGGTTCGGTAATCGGCTGTCTGCTGCTGTTGACCATCGGCGGGGCCGCCTCCAAGTTGTGGAAATAGACAGGCAAAGGTTGCACCCATGTCTTTGAGAAACCAGGCTATTGCCAACAGCATCAATCTGTTGCTGGCGGCCCTGGCCAGGACCAGCGACGAAAGAAAGTTTCGCTGGACCTATACCCAGATCGCCCGGCTGGCGACCCTGCTGGCCAAAAAAGACTATTACGTGGAGCGGATCAATTGGATCAGGGACCTCTTCGACCGGAACCATCCGGCCCTGGAGGTGACCCGAAAAATCCTGACCCGGACCAACCCCCACCACCGCAAAGCCATTATCCAGACCTTGATCATCAACCAACTCCTGGTGGGCACCAACCGGCGCAAGGCCTTCGCCGAGCAGGATGGCGGTTTTTACCCTCCGGGTTTTCTGGTCATCAGCCCGACCATGCGCTGCAACCTGCGCTGTTTCGGCTGTTACGCCGGCAGTTATGAAAGGGAGGCGGAGCTGTCCCTGGAGTCCATCCATAAAGTCCTGGAGGAAGCCAAGGAGATGGGGATGCATTTCTGCGTGGTCTCCGGTGGCGAGCCCTTCTTCAAAGAGGACATTTTTCAGATCTTTGAACGGCACTCGGATATGATTTTCCATATCTATACCCACGGCGGGTTGATCACCCGGGAACTGGCCGAGCGGATCGCCCGCTGCGGCAACATCATCCCGGCCATCAGCATCGAGGGCTTTCAGGGAGAGACCGACCGGCGCCGGGGACCGGGGCATTTCGACCGGGTGGTCCGGGCCATGGCTTACCTGAAGGAGGCCGGGATCATTTTCGGTTTCTCGGCCACCCAGACCAGCGAAAATCATGACGTCATCACCAGCCGGCATTTTATCGATTTTCTGATCGAGCAGGGCTGCCTGCTGGGTTGGTATTTCATGTACTTGCCCGTCGGACGGGAGCCGAAGGCACAGCTCATGCCCAGCCCGCAGCAGCGGGACGAGCTGCGGGCCTGGATCGAGGAGGTCCGCTCCAGCCGGCCGATTCTGGTGGCCGATTTCTGGAACGACGGCCCGGTGGTGGGCGGCTGCATTTCCGGAGGCCGGAAATATTTTCATATCAACGCCCGGGGGGACGTGGAGCCTTGCGTTTTCTGCCATTTCGCCACGCACAATATCAAGGACACTTCTTTAAAGACGGCCCTGAATTCGCCCTTGTTCCAGGCCCTGCGCCGGGAGCAGCCCTTTCATGAAAACCTGTTGCGGCCCTGTATGCTGGTGGACAAACCGGAACTGGGCCGCCGCCTGGCCCTGGAAAGCGGGGCCTATTTCACCCATCCCGGGGCCGAAACCATTTTTACCGATCTGGCCGAGGATATGGACCGGTTTGCCGAAGGCTACGCCCCGCTGGCCGACAAGGCCTGGCAGGAACGGAGCCGGCGAAAGGAGGTTTAGATGAAGGCCGCGGTTACCCTGTCGCTAGGGGTTCTCCTGCTGCTGCTCGGGTGCGTTACGCCCAGTACGGTAAACCTGGACTATCTGCCGGGCCAGGCCGCCCCCGCTCCGGAAAGTCCGGTTATCGTAGCCGTCCTGCCTTTTGAAGACACCACCGTGAACGGGCAGGAAGACCACCGCTGGGTCGGGTTAGCCAGTCTGTATCGGGAAAAGTTGCTCTCCCCCTTATCCATATCCCAACTGGTGACCCGGGGGGTGCGGAAAGAAATGGAAGCTTACGGATACCAAATTTGCAGCGACGAAATCTACACCATCCAGATCGGCCGCCAGGATATCAAGACCCTGCTGAAAAAAATCCCTTACACGCAGGTGGATTACCTGATCGGGGGTGCGGTGTCTCATTTCTTTGTCCATCAGAAGGTGCGCTTCGTGGCCGACGTGGAGATAGAAGCCTTTATCGTCCGCCCCGGCGACGGGGAAACGATCTGGAGTAAAAAAATCGGCCACCGCGAGGAGCGGATCCCTTTTAGCCCGGATACCTTTTCCCCGAGCAGCCAGACCGTCTTGAACAAGCTTCTGGATAAAACCATCAAAGACCTGTTGCGGAATTCCGACTTTCGCCTGTACCTGGCCAAAAACAAAAGATAGGACCGGCGACATCGGCGCCCTGTTGAAACCGACCGCTCCAGCCAGCCGTTTTATCATCCATCTCGACATGGACGCCTTCTATGCCTCCGTAGAGGTGTTGGACGATCCGTCCCTGAAGGGGCGGCCGGTGATCGTCGGCGGGCTTTCCGGCCGGGGAGTGGTTTCGGCAGCTTCTTACGAGGCGCGGAAATACGGCATCCACTCGGCCCAGCCCATGGCCACCGCCCGCCGGCTGTGCCCTGCGGGGGCCTTTTTGCCGGTCCGGATGGCCCGCTATCAGGAATTGTCCCGGGAGATCTTCCGCCTCTTTAAAACCTTCACCCCCCTGGTGGAGCCCCTTTCCATTGACGAGGCCTTTTTGGATGTAACGGGCTCTCTTCGGCTCTTCGGTCCGGCTGAGGAAATCGCCCGGCAGGTCAAGACCCTGGTCCGGGAAAAGACCGGGTTGACCGTATCGGCCGGGGTGGCGCCCAACAAATTCCTGGCCAAGATCGCTTCGGACCTGGAAAAACCGGACGGCTTGACGGTAGTTTCGCCGCAGGGAATCCAGGACTTCCTGGACCCGCTGGCCATCGAAAGACTCTGGGGCGTCGGACCGGCCACCCGGAAAGAGCTGAGCCTGCTGGGCGTGGCGACCATCGGCGACCTGCGGAGGCTACCCCGGTCGCTGCTGGAACAGCGCTGGGGGGAATCCGGTCGCCGGTTATCCGTTTTATCCCGCGGCCTGGATGACCGGGAGGTGCAGACGGTCCGCGAGAGTAAATCGGTCGGGCATGAAGCAACCTTCGGCGCCGACCTGCTGGACCCGGAAGCCATCCGGAAACAGTTGCTGGAGCTGTCCCACAAGACCGCCCGGCGCATGCGGGCGGAGGGCTTTGCCGGCCGGACCATCACCCTCAAGGTTAAATACCGGGACTTCACCCGCATCACCCGGTCCCGCACCCTGGATGAAGCGACCGATGACGGGCAGGTCATTTATCGCATCGGCGCCGGGTTGCTCTGCAAAACCGACGTGGGCCGCCGGCCCATACGCCTGGTGGGGATCTCGGTCTCCCAGCCTGCCCGGGAAGCGGAAAACGGGCAACTGGCCCTTTTTCAGCCCGAGGCCGGGGGGGAGAAAAGCAAAAAGATGAATCAGGCCCTGGATGATATCCTCCGCAAATACGGGGCCCGGGCCCTGCGCCCGGCTTCCCTGGTGGAAGAAACGGAAGATTGACCGCGGTTCCCATGATCGAATTGAAAAAAAATATTTTTTTAATACCCGGAGAAAACGGGTCCCGTTTCCCCTTTTGTACCGGCCTGTACGTGCGGGGGGAAAAGCTCCGCGTCCTGATCGAGGCCGGCATGGGGCGGGCGGCCGTGGAGGGCTGCCGGGACCGGGGGGTGGACCTGCTCCTGCTCAGCCATTGCCATATCGATCACCGCCTGCTGGCGCCCCTGTTGCCCGGCGTACCGGTCGGGGCCCATGAAAAGGAAGTCCCCTTCCTGGAGGATCGGGAAAGATTCCTGGAAGGCGTGGGTTTCCGGCGGGGAGGGGTTTCCGTGGAAGGCCTGTTCCCCGGCCGCACCATCCCTTTCGTCCAGGTCCGGGAAAAGGTCCGGCACGGACAGCGGCTGGATCTGGGTGGGCTGACTCTGGAGGTCCTACACACGCCGGGACATACGCCCGGACACCTGGCCTTTTTCATCCCGGAAGCGGCGCTCCTGTTTTCGGCGGATATCGACCTGACGCCCTTCGGTCCTTTTTACGGCCACGATTTCGCCCGGATCGAGGAGTTTATCGTTTCGATCCGGCAGTTGCAGGAAATCAAAGCCGAAATCCTGGTCACCGGCCATGGGGGTCTTTTTTTCGACGGGATACCGGAACGACTGGCTGCTTTTGAACAGGTGATTTATGATCGGGATCGGCGGGTTTTAAACGAGTTGGCCCAACCCCGCGGCCTGGATTTTTTCCTGAACCGGAACTTGTTTTATTCCCATTACCCCGAGCCCCAGGCCTTGATCCGGTGGTTCGAACAGGTCCATCTGGAAAAACAACTGGCCCGTCTGACCCGGCTCGGCCAGGTCATGATCGAGAACGGTTCCTATCGGCGGCCCTAGTTGCACCCGGCTCCCCCGGAACGTCCGGGCCGGATGCATTCCCAATTGAAATTTTGACCGGAATATGCTGTAGTGCGGCAAGCGGCCGGCGCTGGGCCGGCGAGAAAAATGCCTGAGACCTGGAAGCGCGCGGAACCCCGGCCGCAACGATCATTGTGAACCCCATGCAGATACTCCTGGCGGACAACAATCCGGATTTTTTACAGGCCGTGGCGCGTTTTCTGAGAACGGATGCCCGGATCCGGCAGCTCCATCTGGCCCGCTCCGGGGCCGAGGCGATCGAACTGGCCGACCGGGAAAATCCGAACCTCGTGCTCCTGGACTGGTCCCTTCCCGATCTGAAAGGATTATGGGCCGCCCTGCGCATTATGGGCGGGGCCGCTATTGCCGAGGTCTGGATGCTGGCGCCCAACGACAACCCGGAGTACGAACGGGCGGCCCGGGCCGCCGGGGCCGCCGGCTGCCTGTCCCGGCGGCAGTTCACGGAAAAAATCGAACCGATTCTGCAAAATCTTCAGGCCCGCCAGGCGACGTCGGAGAAAGGGTGTTCCCCCGCGGCCGCGGATCAACCGGCTTCCCCGGCGCAGCCGCCGCCCGGGGGTGCCGCCGGCGAATACCGGAAGGCGGTCCCGCCGGAAAACGGGCCGGTAGGGGCGGGCCAAAGTCCCATCCTGAAGGCCGTTCGGGATCTGGAGCGGCTTTGCTCGCAACAGCGGGCCGGTCTGGAAAAAATAAAGGAGGACCTCGCCGCGCCGCGCAGGTCACCGGAAACGGCGGGCCGGGAGCCGGGGGAGCTTTATCTCCTCTGCCGGCTGGGCGCAGACTGCTTCGGCCTTCCGGCCGGCCGGGTGGCCCGGGTGGAAAAAGCGACGGCCGTCTCGGCCCTCCCTCCGGAATACGCCCCGATCATAGGATTGGCGGTTTTTGAGGGGCAGGCGGTCCCGGTGATCAGTTTTTCAGCAGCCGGGGGGGCGGGCGCAGGGTCGGCCGCGGAGGCGGCGCGGCTGGTTATCCTCCGGTCCGGCCGCTCCCTGGCCGGCCTGCTGGTCGAAGGTGTCGCGGAGGTGATTCCGGTGGCGGTTTCCGCCCCCCAGCCTTTACCCTGGCACCCGGCCGCGGGACCTCGCTCCTATCTGACCCGGATCACCCGCCATAAAGATCGCTTTATCTTTTTGCTGGATGTGGATAAAATCATGGCCAACCTGAACAGCGCCTAAACCCAGGTGACGAGGAAACGTTGATGGACGATCATTCCAATCCGATCCGTGCGGATTTCAACCACCGGATTGATCAGGTCCGCCAGGAAGCCGAACAACTGATCCGGCAGGCCCGGGAAATCAAAGAGCTGATGGGCGGTTTAAAGGCATCTGCCGGTCGATTGACTCCGGCGGAGGCGAATTTTGAGGATCCGAGCGCCGCCGCCGGGGAGGGCCTTTATCGCCCGGCGGGGATTCCTTACCTGCTGGACGCCCTGGGGCGCTCCGTCTCCGAACTGGAAACCTGGTCGCAAAAAATTTCCGGCCGGGAAGAGGAGCTGAGAAATTCCCTTCAGGGGCTGGAGGTCCGCTCGGAAGAGATCGCCGGAATTACGGCCTCCCTCGGCGAGACGCTGGCCGGGAAAACGGCCTCCCTGTCCCGGCTGGCCGTCCTGATCCGTGAGCTTTCCGCCGGCCGGCGCCTCCTGCAGCGGGACCAGGAGGAACTGGCGGGTGCGCTGAATGAAACGATCGGGCTGCTGGAACAAAAAGAGCAGGGGCGCCGGCTGCTCTTGGATCTGGCCAAAACGACCCTCATCCAGGGGGAAAAGAAACGGGACCATCTCCAGGAGATCCTGACCAATCAGAAGACGCTCTCCGAACACCTGGAGACCTGCGGCAAATGGCTGGAACGGACCTTCGCGCTGTACGAAGAAGGCCCGCGGGGCTTTAAAAATTTCCCCGGGGCCTTGCGGGACCGGTCGGCGGAATTTCAGGAACTGGTCGAGGAATTGCATCGTTTTCATCAAGGCCTGCAAGCCCTGAAAACCATCAATCTGGATCCCTTGATCCAGGGCTGGACGGAACGAATCCGGGCCTGGGAACCGGGATCGGAAAGACGACCCGGGCCCGATCCGCAACCGATTCCGGGCCTGCCGCCCGAATCCGGCCCGGCCCCGGAGTGGGCCGGGTTGCTGGATACAGTGCAGGCCTTGAATGAACAGATGAATCTACTATCCCTCAACGGGTTCATCGCTTCCGTGCAAGGTGGAAAAACGCCGGAGGAATTGGCCGAAGTCTTCGGGGACATCCGGGTCATCAGTGATCGCTTGAAAATGGAGGTCCTCCAATTCAAGGAAAAAACCCACCCCGCCGCCTCTTTTTCGCCGAAAACTTACGGCGAAGAAGAAGGGACCTCAGGGCCAGGGCCGCGCGGTGTCGAGGGGGAGGCGATTCTCCGGGAATTGGAAACCCTGCGTCCGGTTTTCCTGCAGGCCGGGCAGAGTGCGCGGGAGCTGGAGCGGCTGGCCGACCGTCTGCTGGAACATTTGCGCTGGATCGGCGGCCGGTTTCAGGAATTGGCCCTGCAGGTCCGGGAACAAACCCGTTTCGCCGGGCGCCTACTGGAAGGCCTGTTCCCTTTAAAAAATTCCGTCGGGCAATTAAAAGGCCTGCAGGCCGATCAGCATTTTCAGGTTCAGGAATTGAACCGCAGCCTCCAAAAGACCCTCGTGCAGGCCGCACCGGTCCGGAAGTGGTTTTCCGATCCCGGATCGGCGGCCGCCGGGCCCCTCGACCGGGCGGAAGCCGTCCGGGAGATCGTCCGGGCCCTGGCCGGGGAATTGTTCCGCCAGGGGCAGGACGAAGAGCGGCTGCAGCAGGAGCTGGACCGGCTCCGGTCACTGCCGGAAGCGGTGGGGCAGATCCTGGCCGGTCAGAACCTGAAGCAGCTGGAATTCCAGGAAGCGCTGGAGAAGGTCCGGAGGGACTTTTCGAAAATGAACCGGGATCGGACGGCCCAGCAAACAACCTTGAAGGCGGTAATCGGCCAGGTCCGCCGCCTGTATGAAAATCTGGAGCCCTTCGTCCGGGACAGCCGGGAGCAGTCTTCGATGAACCGGACCCTCCTGGAAGCTTTCACGGAGATCCACAGCCACCTCAAGGAAAAGGTGACGGAATGATGTTCGTATGAAAAAAACCATCGGGTTCAGTGCCATCGCCTTGCTATTTTTTGCGCTGGCGGCTTATCTGATCCTCCATTACACCCCCATCTATCATTACTTTTTTGAGAAGGGCAGCACCCAGCGGTTAGCCGAGTTCATCAAGTCTTTCGGGGTCATCGCGCCCCTGGTTTTTATCGCCGTTCAGATTTTTCAAATCCTTTTCGCCCCCATTCCCGGGGAAGTCACCGGTTTCCTGGGCGGGTTTTTATTCGGTAATTTTTTCGGGCTCCTGTATTCCACCATCGGCTTGAGCATCGGCTCCTGGCTGGCTTTCAGCTTTTCCCGCTGGCTGGGTCGGCCGCTGGTGGAGCGGATCGTCAAACCTTCGATTATCAACCGTTTCGACTACCTCATGGCCCACAAGGGGGCCTTCATCGCCTTCGTGCTGTTTCTGTTTCCCGGCTTTCCGAAGGATTATCTCTGCTACATCCTGGGCCTGGGGCACATGCGGCTGCTGGAGTTCATGATCATCTCCACGGCGGGCCGCTTTTTCGGCACGGCGCTGCTCACCTGGCAGGGGAACCTGGCCCGTGAGAAAAACTATCTGGCCCTGGGGATCGTGATCGGGGTGTCCCTGGTGTTGATCCTGCTGGTCATCCTGCTCCGGCCCCGCATCGAGGCCTACATCCGGCGCCTCCACGAACATCACGACCACGAGTAGACCGGGTTTCGCCGGCTGGAGACAACCCTCCTTTCTTCCCCCTTTCCTTATTCCTACACCCATCCCGAGGCGACTCAATTCACCCAACCGGCGCCTCGACCGATCAACCTCTCGATCGAATGCCGAATTTCTGCAAACACTTCATGGCGGCCGGACCGCTAGCCCCTGAAAAATACACGAAATTTTAAGGTCTTGCCAGGGCGCTCCTCCCGGTTTGAAGAGAAAAATCAAATCCGAAAATGCTTTCAAAATTTATTGCTTTTTCAACAAAGAAAGGGTAAAAAATTCCGACTCAATTAATCAAGTTTCATGTCGGCAACCTTCTTCTTTAAAAGGAATTTTAATGGAAGGACATTAGGCCTCATTTATTAAGTAAAGGAATGGGGCTTTTTTATGAATATTCCAGAAGAATAGATACCGGAGACTAAGGACCCATTCATCCAGGAGCTGGAAGGAGCACATCCCCTATGATCAAAATTTTAATGCTTGGCGACGTTATTCAGGATTTCAATCTGATGGAATACCCCCCTGTCCCATCGCATAATTACCAGGCCCTGCCCAAAACATCACAGGGGGTTGCGCAAGGCGGAGTGCTCTATTTAAGGGACCTTATTAAAAAGGTGGTGCCGGAAAAAAGTGCTGAAATCCAATGTCCCGCCGACGCGCGGTGGGATAAGGCCATCAAAGTCTTCAATACTTGGAAGCAATTCCCAAAGGAAGTCAAAGACAAAGACAGAAAGGTTTGGCGCATCGACCATATTATCGGTCGCACGGATCAGGATAGGGATTGTTTGGAGTGCGTTGGAGAAGATATTACAAAAGTTGCCAAAGCGGATATTTTGGTCATAGAGAATCTGGGCCTGGGCTGGTTGGGCTCTTTCATGGACAAGGAATTATCTCCTTTTTTCAACCAGTGTTTACTGAAAAAAAAGTTTAAACCTGAACACATTATCTTAAAAATGTCATCCCTCAACTCGGGTCTCCCCTTCCCAGACAGCTTAAACAAAACGACCGTTATCCTTTCGGCAAATACCCTTAGGGAACGAGGGGCCGCGATCTCGGAAGGACTCTCCTGGGACCGGACCATCGAGGATACGGTTAAAGAATTTGAAAGCGGACTCTCTCAGTTTGATTTGGCGCTCTGTCAACGCGTAATCGTCCTATTTTCAGCGGAAGGGGCCGCCCTATTCGAAAAAGGGGGTAAACCTGCTAAATTCCACCTCGAGAAGTTTCTCTACCACCCTAGTCAGTATGAGGGGAGCTTCAAGGCCAATCATCCGGGTCAGATGTCAGGCAACCTCTCCCTGGTCACGGCCGCTGTCGTCCGCCATCTTGTGTTACTTGAGAAAATAGAGAAACAAGGGAAGCAAGTAATAAATAATAAATATCCTCTGTTTGTGGCCCTCTCTTTAGCTTTGGCCGCCATTCGAAAACAATATGAGGACGGCTTCCAGGAAGATGATCAAGCCAAAGATCCGAATAATCGGTTTAAACCGGAGAAACACATAGATTGCCTTTCCCCTTTCCTCACTTTGACCGACTGCCTCCAGTCCAAATTCAAATTTTCTGATGGGAAGAACAACCCATATAAAATTCCAGGCCAGGATAAAGCAGCTAAGAAAAAAAGAAGAGACGCCGAGGAAAAAATACTTGAGCATAAGGCCAAATTAGATGAACAATTTGGTGATATCTTGAAAAGGGTGAAAGAAAAAACCAGTCTCAAGTTGGCCGGAGAAGCACCGACATCAACAAACTGGAAGATTGATCTGGCAAAGGTTCAAAAAGCGGTTGATGCACTGGATGGTTTATTTTCCCGGGAAGTT
>JACRCK010000022.1 GCA_016219065.1 Deltaproteobacteria bacterium | reverse complement strand
AGAAGGAAACGGGGGGCGCATTCATGAATTTCTGAAAAAAAACGAACGAATTTGGTGCACCGGTTCCGAGCAGGCAGGCGAGACGCCTGCTCTACGAAAACCAAATAGCTCACCAAGTTTTTCGTAGGGGCGGTGTCCCCGTCGCCCAAACTCGGTGAGGCTAAGGGCCCCTATGAAAATATTCTACTCCCCCCGGGAGAAAGAAGGGAGGTGAACGAAGCGAAGGAATCGGTTTTCCTGGGTTTTGTCGGAAAAAAATAAAACCAACTGAACCAGTGAAAGGAGAACATCATGAATACGAAACGAGGAATGCGCTTTTGCTTCGCCGCCGCCATCGTCCTGCTATCATTCGCCGTGTCCGTCCCGGTCGGGGCAAATAACTTGAACAGATTGCTCACCGGGGACTATTATGGAAGCAGTTCCTACCTCTGCGCTGCGAGCATGCCGACCTTCGACGATGAGTTGAGACGCGAGGGTACCGGGATAACCTTTGGTGGCTCCTCCCAGGGTGTCACTTCCTATGATGGCCGCGGGAACTATACCTTCCGTGGGGAGGTTATGAGCGTTAACCAAGATTCTGCCCCTGCCGCCAGCGCCGTGGGATCCTCACCCGTGGCCCATTTCACTTTGGTGTGCAACGGGACCTACATGGTGGATGACGACCTGAGCATCAGCGGTCTGGGTGAATGCAGAATTGATCCCCTGGCCGGTCCCTACAATCGTCCTCCTTATCCTCCGGGATTCTATGCCTTAATAAAAAATGTGCGGGCAACGGGACAACTCCTCGGTACTGCGGGAAATATCCTTAGAGTGGGGGGGCAAACGGAACCGAACGTGGAAACGGTTATTTTTTTTGAACCCACGGGCCCAACACCCTTTTTTTCGTATGAGAGAATCTGCACCAGTTCGGGTACCAGCATGAAGATCGTTGGCAAGGGGACTAACCTGCGGGAGCGGGGCAAGTGATCGGTCGAAAGATGAAAAGTTAGCCGACGGTATTGGTGGCCAAAACGGCAGGGTCGGGGACGGTCCTGCCTTTTTTTTGGGGGGGCATTAGTTCTGAATTATGGGCAAAGATGCTTCCTTATAAGGAGCAATCGGAAAACGATAGATATATCGGGGTGTTGAGGAAGGCCGAGCTGCAGTGAGTGCCAAAACGAACTTCCTGAGGGGCTAAGTTCTCTAAGGAATTCGGTCGAAAGGTCGAGACGGCTTGTCCATAGCTGGGCAAACTCGGGAAGCGTTGGCGAGGTTGCAGGGGATGTGGGGGACCGAACCCCGGTCAGCCCGACTTGGCTTTAACAAGGTCGAGCATTTTGGCCTGAACGGTATTGCATGTATTCGGTCCAATAAACCGTTGCCTCTTCCATCTTTTTCCTAGGCCCTGCTAAGTTTAAAAGGGTAAAGTAATCGTATCAAAAAATTAGATAGGTTGCAAAGTAAATGAAATAACATTTCATCGGCGTAAGAGAAAAACCATAATATCCGGTAAAAAAGATTATTTGAAAATATGAAATAAACCGCTATATAATGATTTAGTCCCTTTTCATATCTGGATGTTCGCGACGAACCTTCAACCAGGAGGAAGCCGATCCTAACCAAAGCCCCGTTTAAAATTGATAAGCGGGGCTTTTTTATTTCGTTTTCGGTGTCGGACGGAAGGTTGTTCAAAGGTGGGGCTTGGACCCTCGTGGCCTGCGCCGCCGGTTATTTTTCAGAATAAATGGATATCAGGATACCTAATTTGGCTTTAAATTTTTAACGGCAATTCCTACGCGGAGTGGCTTAGGATTTAACCTCGTTTGCCTTTTGATCTGAGAGGGGATTATGGAGTGCCCAACTTGTCGGACTGAAAATCCTGAAGGGATCAAATTCTGCGGGGAATGCGGCGCCCGTTTGCAAAGAAATTGTCCCCAGTGCCATGCCGTCAACCCGCCCCAATTCAAATTCTGTGGTGAGTGCGGGCAGGTATTGGATAAACCCCCGCTTGTTTTCCCCATCGATTACCGGCAACCCCAATCCTACACACCGAAACACCTGGCCGAAAAGATCCTGAATGGCCGCAGTACCCTGGATGGCGAGCGCAAGCTGGTGACGGTGATGTTCGCCGACGTGGCCGGCTTTACCTCCCTCTCAGAAAAGCTGGACCCGGAAGACGTCCACCGAATCATGGACGGCTGCTGCCGGATCCTGGTGGATGAAATCCACCGCTTTGAGGGCACGGTCGGCGAGTTTAGGGGCGACGGGGTCATGGCCTTGTTCGGGGCGCCCATCGCCCATGAAGATCATGCCCGGCGGGCTTGCCTTGCGGCTTTGGCTATTCAGCAGGCCCTGGTCCCCTACGGTGAGGAGATAAAAAGAACCTACGGGATCGATTTCCGGATGCGCCTCGGGCTCAACTCCGGTACCGTGGTGGTGGGCGCCATCGGGGATGATCTGCGGATGGACTACACCGCCATGGGCGATACCACCAACCTGGCCGCCCGGATGGAGACGGCCGCCAAGCCGGGCAGCGTCCTGGTCTCCGCAAGTACCCACCGACTGGCCAGAGAGTTCTTCGAGTTCGCTCCCCCCGATACCCTGCTGGTCAAGGGGAAACAGGAGCCGGTCGAGGCCTTTCGGCTCCTCTCGCCGACGGAGGTGGGCACACGCATCGGGGCGTCCGTGGCCAGGGGCCTGACCCGGTTTGTGGGCCGCAGCCGGGAGATCGAAACCCTCCGGGAGGCCTTCGCCAAGGTGCAATCGGGCGCAGGCCAGGTCGTCGGCCTGGTAGGGGAAGCCGGGGTCGGCAAATCAAGACTGCTGCTGGAGTTCCGGAGTCTTCTTCCTCAAGAAGGGTACACCTATCTGGAAGGGCAATGCCTGCACTACGGGGGTTCGATGCCCTATCTGCCCATCTTGGACGTTCTCCGGTCCTTCCTCGGGGTCAAAGAAGGGGAGCCGGAACAGGTCATCAGGCAGAGGCTCAAGGAAAGGATCCTCAATCTGGACGAGAATCTGAGAGACCTTATCCCGCCCTTTCAGGAGCTGTTGTCTCTGCAGGTCGAGGATGAAGCCTATGGGAAGCTGGAGCCGAAGAAGAAGCGGGAAAAGACCTTTGAGGCTCTCCGGGACCTGCTGATTCGCGGCACCCGGGAGCGGCCGCTGGTCCTGGCCGTGGAAGATCTGCAATGGATCGACAAGACCACCGAGGAGTTCCTCACCTACATGATTGGTTGGCTCCCCCGAACCCGCATTCTCCTGCTGCTCCTGTACCGGCCCGAATACGTCCATCAGTGGGGGAGCAAATCCTATTACAGCATGATCGGGGTGGGGCAGCTCTCGTCAGGCGCCAGCGCGGAACTGGTGGGATCGATCCTGGAGGGAGGCGAGGTGGTGCCCGAGCTGCAGGATCTGATCCTGAACCGGGCCGCCGGCAACCCGCTGTTCATGGAGGAGCTGACCCAATCCCTGCTGCAGAACGGCTCCATCCGGAAAACGGGGGATCGATTTCTCCTGACGCGGGATGTCTCCAGTACCCAGGTCCCGGATACGGTCCAAGGGATCATCGCGGCCCGTATGGACCGGCTGGAGGAAAGCCTCAAACGGATCATGCAAGTGGCGGCGGTGATCGGGCGGGAGTTTGCCTTTCGCATCCTGGAGACGATCACCGAGATGAAGGAGAACCTCAAATCCGGCCTGCTGAACCTCCAGGGGCTGGAATTCATCTACGAGAAGAGACTTTTCCCCCATCTGGAGTACATCTTCCGGCATGCCCTGGTTCAGGAAGTGGCCTACAACAGCCTGCTTATCCAACGCCGGAAGGAGATTCACGAGAAGATCGGCCGGGCCATTGAGCAACTTTATCCGGAGCGGCTGGAAGAGTTCTGCGAAATGCTGGCCTATCATTATTCGAAGAGCGGGAATCCGGCCCAGGCCTACTTGTATCTTAAAAAGTCAGCCGAGAAGGCGGTCCGGAATTACGCCGTGGTGGAAGCCGTTCGGTTTTACCGGGAAGCGCTGGAGGTCCTGGATCAACTGCCGCCCAGCGAGGAGAACCAGCGAGAGCAGATAGCGCTGGTGTTGTCCATGCGGATCCCCTGGGCGAGAATCGGCTATTCGGAGGACTATCTTCCCCTGCTGCAAAAGGCCGAAGCGCTCGCTGAGGCGCTGGGCGATGAAAAGAAGAGCGTGCATATCCGGACTGTTCTGGGGAGCTATTTTATTGTCAGGGGGGGTGATCCGCAGCTCGGCTGGAAATACCTGGATAGGTCTTTGGAGGATTCGGAAATCATCCAGGATGTGGACCTCTTGATCCCCGTCGGGGTAGCCCTGATATCTCATTGCACAGTTTCAGGCGATTATCAGAGAGTAAATCAGATGGCCCTTACGATCATCCGCCTGATTGAACACAGCGGGACCCAAGCCGAATTCTATGGCATGGGGTTCAACCCGTATGCGCAGGTTCTCAGTACTTGGGGCATGTCCAGAGCAATGTGCGGCGACCCTGAGTACGGCGAGAGGTTGTGTGAGAAAGCCTTATCATTTGCTCGCGAAATCGATCACCTGCCTACACTGGTGGGAGTAGAATTTTCATACGGTTTTTTTCTAAATATCAAGGAAGGCGGGGAGAGGGCCATCAGTCATCTCCAAAGAGCGATTAAATATATGGAAGAATCGCAGAGCTTTGTTTTTTTAGGGTATGCCTGGGGTTCGCTGGGGTGGGCGCATTTATTGATGGGACAGACCAAGATGGCAGTGGAACTTGCCGAGAAGGGGCTCAGGATTCACATTGATCAGGGCCTACCTTATTTTCGATCGGGTTTACACTTGTATTGCAGCGGGAGTTATTTCATGGATGGCGACCTGGAACGAGCACGAACACAGGCCGAATTGGCCCTCCAATTCGCTCTGCAAAACAACGAAAGACATATCATCGGGATGTCAAGGATTTGGTTGGGTATGGCCATCAGCAGAATAGACCCTACCCAAATCGAGGCCGCGGAACAGCAGATACTCCAGGGGATCGGCCTGCACGAAGAGCTGGGGTTACCTCCTCTTTTTGGGTTGGGTTATATGTTCCTGGGAGAAGTCTGTGCGGCGTCGGGCCGGTCTAATGAGGCCCTGGAACACCTGAAGAAGGCCGAGGCCCTGTTCGAGAAGATGGGCATGGAATATTGGTTGGGGAAGACGCGGGAGGTCCTGGCGAAGTCCTTAGGGGAAGACTTTGATTTCGGACATGAGCCGAACCCAGGCCAAGAGGGCTAACTATAATAAAAGGGTTATGCTGTTTAACGCCGAACAGGAGGTGTCCCATAATGCGAAATCGTCTGTAAAAGGAAGGCTTGAAAACGGATGTTTTTCAGGGAGGACTTCTCATTCTTGCTTTCCTTCCAACCGCGGGCATCTGTTCTGCCAATTATGGACCGGAGGTGCGTTTTCGGCGGATCGACTGGATGATTTGATCGAGCTGCTGCAGGAAGAGGGAGCGATCTTTCTTCTGGAAAGGTGGGGGGCCGCCTCCTAGGCTTCCCTCGTCCCGAAGCCGGGTGAGGAGGTCCCTGGAGGCCAGGGCATCACCGATATTCTTTTCAGTGAAGGGACGGCCGGTCGGGCGTAACACCCAGGCCCCCGAGCCCAGGCAGCGGGCGGCCAGGGGGATATCTCCGGTGATCACGATATCGTCCCTTTCCAGGTTATTAACAATGTAATCATCGGCCGCGTCGAACTGGCCGTCGACCACTACCAGTTCGATCCAGTCCTCCGGGGGAGTGCGCATCCGGGAGTTGGCTACCAGGATGACCCGGAGCCCATACCGTTCGGCTACCCGGTAAACCTCCTCCTTCACCGGACAGGCATCGGCATCTACATAAATAGTCAACAATAGCGGTTCTCTGCGTAGATTTATTTTGGGCGCCGGTGGGCCGGCGGCGGGAATGGGCGGCCCCGTTCTGGAACCACCCCCAGCCAGATGGTATGACGTCTTCCGCCTTCCGGACCCCTGGCCCGGACCCGGGCTTCATTCACTTGAAAACCCGTGCGGCGCGACCACCACCACCCGACCTCCCGGCCCGATCCGCTGCAGGGCCGCCGCGGCCGTAAATCCCAGGCCTAGGCCCCCCACCAGGATACGGGGTTTGGACCGGCCGGCGATCCGTTCCCAGGCCCGTTCGGCCAGGGCGTCTTCCGAGCCGTGGGCCCGGCTGTTCATGATTTCCCGGCCGCCCAGGCGGATCGAAAATTCGTCGCCGCGCTTGTTGAGACGCAGCTCCTGATCTTCTCCGGGCACCGGGGCGTTGTCGAGCAGCTCCCAGGGTACCGGATGTAACACGGGGATCGAAAGGGAGTCAAGAAAAACAGGCAAGCGAACCCCTGCCCTGCGAAGAACCTGATAACGGCCGGTGAGGCAGGTCTTTTGTAGGGGCGGCGTCCCCGCCGCCCAGACCCGGTCTGGAGAAACCTTACCGATAATTAAGGTGGCGACGCCTCTCGTTGAGGCGGGAGAACATCGCAATAATCCTATAAAATCCGAAGAGGCAGGGTCGCAGACGGCCCTGCCTTCTTTTTATCGGAGGGACTGGAAAGCATTATTTGGATACCAGTTCACACCTCAACCTTTGTTCGTTGGCGAAGGGCGCTCCCGCGCGGTTACAAACTCCCTGTAGAGCGCCTGAGGGCGCACCAGCAGCGTCAGGGCTACGGAAAGGGCAGCGGCGATCGCCGCCAGAATAAAGGACCAGGCGTAGCTGCCGGTGGCATCGAAGATCCTGGCCGCAGACGGACCGCCGAAGCCCGCGCCCCCGGCGAAGCCTATCATCAGCAACCCCAGGATCTTCCCGAATTCGAGATCTCCAAAACAGCGCCCCACCAAAATCGGCAGGGCCACAAAGCTGGTGGCGGACCCGAACCCGTACAGAATACCGAAGACCCAGATCGGTGTCTGGTCGCGCAGGCCGAGGGTGATGACCAGCCCATGGAGGGCCAAGGCACTGCCGCCCAGAAAGGCGCCTCCCGACAAAATCAAGATCCGGGGCCCGATCCGGTCGGCCAGGAAACCGCAGAGGAAGCGGAAGGGAACGCTAAAGCCGACGGCAATAGCCGGAAAAAGCGGAGCTACCAGCCGCGGGTAGCCTACACCCTCGGCGAAAGCGACGGAGTTGACCATGATGGATGACGTGACGAAGACATGCAAAAAATTGATAAAAAACAACAGCCAGAAAGCCGTCTTCCGAACGGCGCGATCTGCCGGAATGCCTATGGGCACATGGGTTGCCTCGCCGATAGCGGCCGTCTTCCGGCCGTCAGGCACCTCTCCGATGTCGGCCGGTTTATCCTTGAGGAAAAGAAGCACCGGCGGGAGAACCAAAACCAGGATCACCAGGGCGGTAATACGGTTGGTAC
Source organism: Deltaproteobacteria bacterium (assembly GCA_016219065.1). GTDB lineage: Bacteria > Desulfobacterota > RBG-13-43-22 > RBG-13-43-22 > RBG-13-43-22 > JACRCK01. The sequence continues at coordinate 5,081 of JACRCK010000022.1, read as the reverse complement.
CGCGCCAGCCGACCTGTTGAATCAGCCAGGCGGTCAAGGGCGGCGCCACCAGGCCGCCGATTCCGGTTCCCATCATAACCAGGCCCATGGCCCGGCCGCGTTTTTTGTTAAACCATAAGGTGATGGCGGTCTGGGCCGGGACCATGGTGGTAGCAGCCAAGATGACGCCGGCCACCATGGATAAAACAAACAGGTGCCAAAGGTCGGTAATCATCGACATCAACACGGCGTGGCTGGCGCCGCCCAGGAGGCCGACTGCCAGTACCCGGCGAACCCCGAAACGTTGGATCCATGACCCGACGAAAAAACCTGAGCCCCCGAAGGCCACGGCCCACAGGGCTCCCGGAAGCACGGTCTGGAACCGGGTCCAGCCGAATTCCTCCTCTAACCTCGGAATAAATACCTGAAAGCTATAAAACCCGCCGCCCCCGGTGAAAAAAAGCACGTAGAACATCAATAACGTGATGTAAACACCGTAGAAAACCCGGGTGTCTTGCTCCTCGCGGATCATAATGTCCCCCGTGGGCCGCCACAACCCGGCGGCTTGTCTGGCAGAACTTCATTGTTAAGAATATTAAAAAACCCCATCACTCGTATGAACAATGGGGTTTCCTGTTCCATAAATACTCCTGAGATTGGGTTCAGGGATACATCAGTTCATGGTCATCAGACTGTAGGATAAGTCTTAGTATCAAATTCAACGCTCCCTGTCAAGTAAAGAAGGCTATATGAGAATTCATTCATACGGCCGGACTGGAAACCGTCAAATTATTTTTTGCAGGGCCTTTTCATAAGCCTGGTACGAGGCCCTGCCGAAGAGCACAAACCCCACCCGGTCGAAACCCGGGTTCTCCCGAATAAAGCCGATGACCGTTTTCAGGGCGATTTCCGCCGCCTCATCCAGGGGGTAGCCGTAGGCCCCGGTGCTGAGCGAGGGGAAGGCCACCGAACGCAGGCCTTTCTTCTGGGCCAGCTTCAGGCTTTCCCGGTAGGCGCTGGCCAGAAGATCGGCTTCGCCTGTCGTTCCGCCTCGATAAATCGGCCCCACCGTATGGATCACATAGTTGGCCTTCAGGTTGCCCCCGGTGGTGATGACCGCCTGGCCGGTGGGGCAGCTTCCTATCTGGCGGCACTCCTCCATGATTCGGGGACCGCCGGCCCGGTGGATGGCCCCGTCCACTCCGCCGCCCCCGGCCAGCCGGGAATTGGCGGCGTTGACGATGGCCTCGGTAGTCTGTTGGGTGATGTCGCCTTCCTCTAAAAAGAATATGGTTTGTCCGATTTTCCATTCCATGGCGTCAACTCCTTATAAAGTTTAATTGGAGCGTTGATTCGGGAATCCTTTATCTTGCCGGCCTTTACAACCTTTTCTGTGGCTTGGAATGCCTCACCAAACCGACAGGCGAGACGCCTGCCCTACGTCTTAAAATTCAATGTTGGATGTTGGACGTTGGATGTTCGTCTTTTCGTTGTCGGGTTTTAAAATTTCTTCATCGCTTCTTCCAGCCTTTTCCGGGCATCCGGGCTATACCAGAAGGTCAAGAAATTTCGGACGTCCGTGTCCAGGTAATCGCGGCCTTTTTGAGCGATTTCCGAGGTCCGGTTATGCTTGATGGCCTGAAAGGCCGGTGCGGGGAGGGAACCCAGGGTTCCGGCCTTGGCCGCCGCTTCTTTTATCACCCGGTCTGTTTCAAAAAGTGCGTCAACGAAACTAACCCGTAACGCTTTCTCGGCCGGAAGCAGTTCGCCGGTGTACATGATCTCCGTTGCCCGCCGGTCGCCCACCAGTTGGCGGAGGACCAGATCGGAAAAGTAGGGGACCGGGACGCCCAGGTTGATTTCGTTGAGACCGCAGAATTTCTTCCCCCCGGCCATGAAGCGGTAATCGCAGCAGGAGGCAAAGATGAAGCCGCCGGCGATGGCGTGGCCGGTGAGGGCCGCTACAGTCGGTTTGGGCAGGGTATACAGCTCGATGCAGACTTCGTTGAAATAATGAAAGAATTTTTCGAAAGCGGAAACATCCTGGGTGTAAAGCTCGGGGATGTCGAAGCCGATGCAGAAGAATTTCTCGTTGGCGCTGGTCAGGACCAGGGACCCGACGGTTGGATCGTTTTTGATCTCTTCCAGGTTGGCCCCGAGTTCCCGGAGCAATTCAAAGTTGATGGCGTTGGGCACGCCGTGGTTGAGTTTGAGAATGCGAACCCTGTTTTCGGTGACTGCTTCGATCCATTTCATGTTTTGCTCTCCCTCCCAATTATTTGAACTTGTGTTTGAAGCCGAGCTGAAAAATGAAATCCGGGGCCCCGGTGACGTTCAGGTCTTCGGTGAAAGAGAACTCCACTGAATTTAAGCCGAAGGCGTACCGGCCTCCCAGGGTCAGGATGACGCCGGGCCGGTCGACGGATGAAATCCCCGTTTCGGGGTAGGGGGAGGTCTGGGCCAGCACCTGCCCGAGGACTTCCCAATTCCTCCAAACCGCCCATTCGCCGGAGACACCCAAATAATAATAAGGCTGGAGGTCGACGGTTTCTAAGGCTTTCAGATCGCCGGGCGCCACCAGGCCCAGTATTCCGGTCAGGTTGAACGGGCCCCCCGGTTTCCACTCCCCGATCAGCGCTAATCCTCCACCGAGGCTGCCGTTCCCGAACCCGGTATTCGGATCTCCGGTGGGCAGTTCCAACTCCCCCTTGACGGCCAAAAGGCAAGGTCCAAAAGGAAACTCCTTTTTGGCCGTAAGGCGCAGATCACCCAGGCCGACCCGGCCGCTTTCCCCGGCCACCAGCAGTTTCCCGTTGCGAAATAGCCGGTAGTGAAACTCGTTTTTCGGAAATCGGCTCCGGCCGTAATCGGGGAAACCGAAGGCATCGTGATACGTTTCCAGGGGTTGGTCCAAAACCCCGCTGCTGAAGCCGAGCATCGGCAGTTCCAGCCCTATTTCCACCCGGCCCGGGAAGTTCTTTTTATAGGCGATGTCCAGTTCCGCGAGCTCGAGATCCAGGTCCACCAGCCAGTCGGCGGATTCCTTTTTCATGAAGATGCTGGAGTACTGCAGGTTCACGGCCAGGGAATCCTCCTGAGCGGCCTTTTCCATGATCGGGACGTTCAGATGGAGAAAGAGGGGAAATTGGTTTTTAACACCTAAGGGGCCCTCCAGGGAAAAGACCGGTGAAGTCAATAAGAGGACAGTCAGCATGGTCAGGAACAGGGGCTGTTTCTTGGGCATGCCCATCCTTTACCATATCTGAGCGGGGGCAACAATTAAAAGTAACCGGAAAAATTTCGAGCCAAATAAACCCGTAAAGCAGGCGTCCCGCCTGCCGGCTCAGTCCAGTTTAAACCGTCCGATTCTATCGTTGTGCAGGCTGCCCAGATATAAATACCCGTCGTATTCCCGAGCGGAGGTGATTTCCCGGAGATGTTTCCCGGTCGGTTCCTGGAGGCTCTTGACAATCTGGCCATTCTCATCCAGGGCCAGCACCAGGCCGTAGGGTTTGGGCTGGGGCCAGAGGGCCTTGGGGAGCTTGGACAAGAGGGATTTCAGGAACGGATAGGGATGGAGCCGGTCCACGGTCCCATTACGGACGGTGAAGAGGGCCAGCCAGAAGGTGCCTTTGCGGTTGGAGGTGATGTTGTCCGGGAAACCGGGGAGATTATCCAGGAAGACCTCGCTGGTCCCGGCCTGGGGGCCTTTCAGCCAGTAGCGGGTAATCCGGTAGCGGTAAGTCTCGTTGACCAGCACAAAATCTTCCCGGGAGGATAAGGCCACTCCGTTGGCGAAATACAGGTCGGAGAGCAGGACCTTGATCTCCCCCGTAGTCGGATTCAAACGCATCAGGCGGCCGTGCGGCCGGGCCTCCAGCAGATCGTAAAGGTATTCGTTCTGTCCGTATTTGTCGCTGGCATCGGTAAAATAGATGACCCCGTCGCTGGAGATATCCAAAGCGTCGGTGAATTTAAAGGCAACGCCGTTGATCGACTGGGCCAGGATCGTGATCTTTCCGGCGGGATTGATGGACAGCAGCCCCTTGTAGGAATCACAAACGATCAGGTTCCCCTCCCGGTCGAATTGCAGACCCAGTGGCCGCCCACCGGTGACGGCAAAGGTTTCCAGGCGCCCGTCGGGCAGCAGGCGCAGGACCTTCCCGTCCTGGGTCCCGCCGTAGATCCGCCCCTGGCGATCCACGGCCACTTCCTCCGGCCCGTTGATCTTTCCCCGGGCCAGCAGCTCCGCCCTGGTCAGCAAATCGTTGGGCGCCAGGACTCCGGTCAGCAGCGGACTGCCCGGCGGGGAATAGGCCGCCGGATCGATGGGGGCTTTTTGAGCCAGCAGGTAAACGATCGGAAAGCAGGCGAGCAGCAGCAGAACGAACAGGCCCTTTTTATTCATGGGGAATTCCTTTCCGGGCCGGAAAAATGGTGGTCCGAGTGATATCCCGCCCCCGCTCCCTGCCCATGCGCAGCACCTGGTCCCGGAAGTTCAGCGGAAAGTCCTGTTCTTCTAGGCGTTCCACCAGTCCCAGGGAAGCGGTCGGGCATTTAAAGGCGCAGACCCCGCAACCCAGGCAGCGCTCCGGGTCCAGGGCCGGGGCCTGACCGGTTTTATTTTGGGCCTCCGGATGGGGTTGCAGGGAAAGGGCCTTCATGGGACAACGTTCGACGCACAGGCCGCAGGCCTTACAGGTGGAGGGTTCGATCTCCAGGAGGTAATTGGAAGGCTGGTGGCCGAAAAGATGATGGTGATGGACGGACTCCAGGAAAAGGCAACAGCAGGAACAGCAGTTGCAGATGGTGTCCATTCCTTCCCGGGTGTTGGAGATGCCATGAACCAGCCCGGCCTCGGCGGCGGCCTGGAGAATTTCCAGGGTTTCCTCCCGGGAGATTTCCTTCCCCATTTCATTTTTGATCATGTAGCGGGCCAGGCGACCGAAGTGCAGGCAATTGAAGGTTTCGTGTCGGCAATCGGGGGATTCCGGGTCCAGGTTCTTCCGCTGGCGGCAGGGGCAGTGGGAGGTGACGAAAATCTCCTCCCCTTCCAGGACCTGGACCAGGTCCTCATAGGGTAAAACGTGCCGGGTGTCCTT
>JACRCK010000023.1 GCA_016219065.1 Deltaproteobacteria bacterium | reverse complement strand
CGCTCTATCCGTATGTCACCTGGTACAGCTTGACTTTCGGCTCGGCCCTGCTGGGGTATTACGGGCTGGCCCGGTGGGGGCTGACCGGCCGCTCCGCCCGGGAATTCCTGATCAGCGGCCTGCTGCTGCTGGGGACCCTGGAGAGCCTGTACGCCCTGGTCCTGCTGGCCACCGGTCGGCCCTATGTGCTGTGGTGGGAAAAAACCGTCAACCAGGGAGTGGCCACCGGGAGTTTCATCGACCGGAACCATCTGGCCGGCTTCCTGTCCCTGATTATCTGCCTGGGGGTGGGTTTTTTGTGGGCCCACATCCAGGGACGCCCGGAGACGGTCCGGCGGAAGCCGGCCTCCTGGTCGGCCCGTTTGGAAGACGCCCTGCAGTCCCTGGGCCCCCGGGGGTTTCTGATCCTGTCGGCCTTGGCCCTGATGCTGACGGCCCTGTTGAGCACGGCCTCCCGGGGCGGGGCCCTGTCTTTGCTGGCCGGGACGGCCTTCATGGCCGGCCTGATCGGGATCCGGTTTTTAAAAAACCGCCAGGCCCTGGTTCTGCTCCTGTCTCTGATTATCACCGGCGGTTATGTGGGCTCCCTGACCCTGGACCGGGTGCTGGTCCGGTTTCAGAACTTAGCCGAGGGGGCGGAAGAACGCCTGGCCCTGACCCGGGCTGCCTGGCGGATGGCCGTTGATTTTCCCCTGGCCGGCACCGGGCTGGGGACTTTTGAGTTCGTCTTCCCCACCTACCAAAACAGCCTGACGGAGGTACTGGTCGATTACGCCCACAATGACTGGATCCAGCTCCTGGCGGAAACGGGCTGGGTCGGATTACTCCTGGCGGGGGGCGGGCTGGCCTGGCTGCTGGTGTCCGGCACGGTCCAATGGTTCAAAAGCCGCCAACCCCAGCAATTGGGGATCGGCCTGGGCGGTCTGGGGGCCCTGATCGCCATCGCCGTGCACGAGGTGACCGAATTCAACCTCCATATTCCGGCCAATGCCCTGCTGCTGAGCCTGATCGTGGCTTTGCTGGTTCAGGTCCTTTGGGTCCGGGATGAGTCGGATCCGGTCCCTGTCCGGGAACCGGCGGGCCGCTCCGTCCGGTGGGCGTTTCTCCCGATCGTCTCTCTGATCACCCTCGGCGCCGGACTCCTGACCGCCCACACCCTCCGGGCTTGGCGGGCCGACTCGCTTGCCCGGACGGTCTGGAATTCGACCATTCCTTTCCGGGAGCCTTCCGATCAGGACCTGCTGAAAGCTCGGTCCCTGGCCCCGGGGAACGCCGCCTACTGGCTGTGGCTGGCTTCCCGGGAGGTGCGAGAGGAGACCGGTCCGGGACAAGCTCTCCAAGACCCCCGGGAGGCAAGAATCCGGCTGCTCGGGGAAGGGATCCAGCGGAACCCCACCTCCTGGGCATTTTGGCGGGAATTGGGCTGGTCGGCGACCTTTCTTTCCGTCCGGGATCCGGATCGGTATCTGCCCCTGGCCCGTAGGGCCATGGAGCGGGCTTGGAAGCTGCGTCCCTTATCCGCACAGGGGCCTTTCGAGTATGGTCTGGTCGGACTCTCCCTCTTCAGCCGTTTTGGCCAATCCCGGAGCCCGATGGATTGGAAAAGGGCCTTCCGGCTGGCCCTGCAAAAAGAACCTACCCTGTCCGGAAAAGTGGTCGACCAACTCATTCTGTACGCGGGTCCTGAAAGCGCCGGCGAAATCCATACCCTGCTGCCCGACAACAGCCGGGGACAGTTGACCGCGGCGGCCGGGCTCCTGAAACAGGGATTGTTTCCTGCAGGCCTGGCCTGCCTGGTCCGGGGGGAGGGTTTTCGCCGGCAAGAAGTTGAGGCCCTCGGCCAAAAGATTTTCCAGGATAAGAATATTTCTAACGATGAAAAAGGCCGACTTCTGGACCAACTCCTGATCGAGGATCCGGGGCATCCAGGCGCTTTGTGGGCCCATGGAAAGATTCTGGAGGCCCTCCGGGTCCAAGAAAGGCGCAACGGGGATCTGAAAAAACTGGCCCCTCCGGAGGACCTCCGGCGGCGGCTGGAGGAAGCGGCGCTCTCTCAGGGGCCGGCCTGGGAAATCAATTATTTCCTGGGGAGGGTGGCGGCCGAAGCGGGGGAACCGACCCGGGCTGAGGAGGCCTTAAAAAAGGCCCTGGAGGGGAACCCCCATTTTTTTCCGGCCTGGGTGCATTTGAAGAAAATTCTGGTGGGACAAGGGAAGGGAGGTGGAGCCAAAGAAGAGCTGGATTCCCTGGAACGGCAAATTCAACGCTATGCCATGGAGGGCATCGTTGCCGATGCCTGGACAGCGGATCAGTCCGGGATGGGCTTCCCGGTCTGGAAGGCCCCTTTCCGGGTGGCGGAAAGGAAGGACAGGATTGAAATCGGATTTTCAGGGGAACCCCCGGCCGCCTGGAAAATCGTGCTGGATGATCGATTTCTGTTGGCCGGGGACGGGAGAGCCAACCGAATTCTCGTCCAAACGCAGTTGCCGCCGGGAGAACATGTCTTGAAGATCGTTTCCTATGAAAAGAGGACACCGGTGGGAGATCGGAAGATGCCCTTCGGTCTGACCGTGGGGTTTTAAGGGCCGATCAGGCGGAAAGGGATTTTGGACGGCCACGGCGCCGGTGAAAGGGAGTTGAATTAGGGCCGGGATCGCTTTTCTTTATATCCACAATCGGTTTTTGGCTATATTCTCCTTGACAAGATCTCCGGAAGGAGAATAAAATAATTTAGGTAATAAATTAAACAAACTCAATTAGTTGAATTTTTTAAAGCAGGAGGAAGTCATGAAAACCAAGAAGATTTTTCAGGCAGGGGGATTGGTGCTTTTGGTAACCATGCTGTTAACTTTTTCTGCCGGTCAAACCCCGGCGGCGGCCGCTACGGGCGGCGATGTGCTCAATCAATTGGCGGTCCTGCTGGAAAAGAATTCGTCTGAGCTCACGGCGCTCCTGTTTCCGGCTGGCGGGTGGGATCCTAACGCCCCGGCCGGGGAAGCCGTTCTGGCCCAGCTCTACCTGGCCTTGAATACGGCCATCCAAAACGGCGCTCTCCAGGGGAATGCCGAAAATCTGATCATCGCCGCGGCCGGTAAAGCCGGGGTGTCCGCCGAGACCGCGAAAGGCGGGATAACCTATGGGACCAGCATCTCGGCCGCCGCCGGTGCGCGCGGACCGGTCGGGACCGCCCCGGGCGGGTTTGGCCCCGGGACCGCCGGTGCCGGGGGCGGCGGCGGTGTCGGTGTCAGTACCCAGAGCCGTTAACCCGAGCCGTATACCGGGGACTTTTGGAGGAACATGGCTATGATCAAAAAGCGAGAGATAGCGGTTCGGATCCTGACGGCGTTGACCTTGGTTGGCCTGCTGGTCGCCCCGCTTTGGGGCCAGATCGGACCGGGGACGGGCAACATCAAACTAGGTCCGCTGGAAGTCCATCCCTATCTGGGCTTGACCGAAACCTACAGCAGCAACGTTTACCTCAATTATAGGGGTCTGCCGTCCAAGTCCGATTATATAACCACCGCCACCCCGGGGATTTTACTGGTCCTGCCCCTCCAGCGCCATAGTCTGAAGGCGGAGTATCGGGCCGACGCCAACTGGTTTTCCACCTTTTCCGAGACGAATTACACCAACCAGCGGGTGGGCGGAGCCCTGGACCTGGATTTCCCCATGGGCCTGACCTTTCACCTCTCCGATTATTTTTCCGATGCCGAGATTCCGCGCAAGGGGCCGGAAATTCAGGGGCTGAGCGGTCCAACCGATCCCTTTCGGGCCCTGCCCTACCAGGCCAACGACCTGAACGCCCGGCTCAAGTACCGCTTCGTGGACCGCTGGGCGTTGGAAGGGCGCTACAATTACTATGACTATGACTATAAAAACAATTTTGACGACACCGGCAGCTATTACCGGAACCTTTACGGCGGCGCCATCTATTACCGCTTCACCCCCAAGATCGACGCCCTGCTGGACTACAACTACTCCGAAGTGAAATATAAAACCAGTTCCTTCAACGACAACAAGAACCAGGCGGCCTATCTGGGCCTGTCCTTCGATCCCACCTCCAAGTTGCGCGGTTATTTCAAGCTGGGCTATGCCCAGAAGGACTATGACCAGGATCTGCCCGCCCGGAACAACTCCTTTTCCACCTTCTCGACCCTGATCGACCTGGTGTACCAGCTCTCCAAATACAACGAGTTTAAATTCACCGGCTATAGGGCGCCGGAAGAGGACGTGGACACCAATGCCCCCCTGGTCAACACCTATGCCATCCTGGGCTACCGCCACGTTCTTTCCTGGAATGAAAAGGTCAGCCTGACGGCCAACATCGGGTACGGGACCAAGAAATTCGAGGCCCCCACCCTGGACAGCGATGGCACGATCAAGACCCGGGATGACAAGCAATGGTGGGCCGGGGTGGGCATCGGCTACGCCATGCAGAGTTGGCTCACCTTCGGTCTGAATTATACCTATATCAACAACGATTCGAATTTCGTGAGTTATAATTACCAGGAAAACAAGGTCTGGTTTAACGCGGTCCTGGCTTTTTAGTCATCGGTCAATCGTTGGGGAAGGAGAGGGTCAGGGGAGGAGCGGCTGGGTGCCAGGCTCGCCTGACCCCTCTCCCGTTTTCCTTTCCCCACTCCTTCTTCCATCCCCGTAGGATTATTCGTTAGTGCTGAGCGCAGGACACCAAAATCAAACCAGGAGGTCTATCCTTTGATGCAACCGAAGTTCTGGGTTTTTTTGTTGACCTTCATCTTATTGGCCTTTTGCAATGCGGGTAGCGGACTCGCCCAGGGAGATTACCTGCTGGGCCCCGAGGACCTGCTGGAGATCACCGTCTGGGGGCATGAGGACCTGAAGCGTCAGGTGCCCGTATCTTTGGACGGGACCCTTACCTTTCCCCTGCTCGGGGAAATAAAGGCGGCCGGGAAAACCACCCAGCAACTGGAAAAAGCCCTGGCCGGGAAGTTGGGGGAAGGCTACCTGAAGAATCCCCAGATCACCGTCACGGTCAAGGAGTACAAGAGCCAGAAAGTCTACGTCATGGGGGAGGTCAAAAACCCGGGGACTTTCCCGGTCACCAAAGAAAACAACCTCCTTTTTGTTCTCTCCCAGGCCGGCGGCTTTACCAAGGATGCCGGGGAGGAGGTGGTGGTCATCCGTCCCAAACAGGCGGTCAAACCGGGGGGGATTACCCTGGAAGAGGCCCAGGCCAAACAGGAAACGACCATCCGCGTCAATCTGAAAGACGCTCTGGCCGGCGACCGGCGCGCCAATGTGACTATCCGGGACGGGGATTCCATCGTGGTACCCAAGATGCCCTTCTTCTTCGTCATGGGAGAAGTCAAGAATCCCGGCCAATATAACCTGGAGCGGGGGACCACGGTCCTGATGGGCGTCAGCCTGGGCGGTGGGTTGACCCCCAAGTCCGCCCCCAATCGCACCAAAATCGTGCGGGAGGTGGATGGGAAAAAGACCGAAATCAAGGTGGGTATGGAAACCCTGGTCCAACCCGGAGACACCATCATCGTCCCGGAAAGCTATTTTTAACTACCCCAGGTTCCCGGAAAAGGTCCCGGGGACCGCTGCCGAATTTTTCCCGCGGGACCACCGGGAATCGCGATCTCCGCTCTCAGTCGATGCGGAGCCATTTGGAGCACGACGAGCTGCTAACCGAAAAAAGGATATTTATGGAAGACCAACTCACCACCGAAGGAAAAGAAGTCCATTTGATGGATTACTGGCGGGTTTTGATCAAACGCCGGTATATCGCCCTGACCGTTTTTCTGGTCTGCCTGACCGTAGCCGCGATCTATTCTTTTACCATGACCCCCATCTATCGGGCCACCGTCCAGCTCCTGATCGAAAAGTCCACTACCAATGTCCTTTCCACCCAGGAATTGCTGGCGATCGATACCTCGGGCACGGATTTTTATCAGACGCAGTACAAAATTCTGGAATCCCGATCACTGGCCCGGGAGATTATCGCCCGGCTCAAATTGTTTCAGAACCCCGAGTTCGGGGGCACCTCCGAAAAGCAGACCTCCGGAGTTGCAACCAACCCCATGAGCGACGATACCGCCTTGATCAATAAATTTCTGGGGCGCTTAAAGATCGAACCGATCCGGAACAGCCGGCTGGTCAAGGTAAACTTTGAATCGCGGGATCCCCAACTGGCCGCCCGGGTGGCCAATACCCTGGCCCAGTCCTATATCGACTGGAGCCTGGGACTTCGCCTGCATACGCAGCAAAACGCAGCGCTTTTCCTGGATGAACAGGTCAAGGAAACCAAGCGGAAGCTGGAGGTGGCGGAACAAGCCCTGCAGCAGTACCGGGAAAAATTCGGAGTGGCGGCCCTGACTTCCTCTACCGGATCCAAGGATAATCCGCAAGGGACCCAGGACCTTAGCCGCCAGAAGATGGCCCAGGTGAACGCCCAACTGGGCGAAGCCACCAATAAGCGGATCGAGGCCGAGATCAATTACCGGCAGGCCAAGGGGCTGCTGCAGAACCCGGACATGGCCGAATCCATCCCCGAAGCAGTCAACAGCCCGGTCATCATAGCCATCAAGAATCAGGAGGTCCAACTCCTG
>JACRCK010000214.1 GCA_016219065.1 Deltaproteobacteria bacterium | reverse complement strand
CGAAAAAATACCGAAATGGTCCACGCCGGGAATGAGATCCACGGCCTCCTGGATTCGGGAAATCTTGGTCAGGGTGTTGGTATTGAAGACATCGCCTTGTTTTACTTCCAGAACCACCGTGGCCTGATAGGCGCCGCCGAAATATTTGGCGTATTTTTTATGGACCTGGACGTACGGATGGTTTTGCGGAAAGAGGTCGAGGAATTGGGTAAACATCTGGATGCGGAAAACCTGGGTCAGAAAAAACACGGTAATCAAGGCCATGGCGATTAATACGGCCTTCCGGTAGCGGATTAAGAACTGAACGAGTCCCCTGTACATAATTGGTCGCCCCTTTTCTGGATGGTTATCTGCTCGGCGGAGTCAGCCCCACAGGCCTCCAGGATTTACCGGAGTCCGGGCTGGTCAGGATGGTCCCGTGATCGCCTGCCAGAAAACCTGTTCCCTGATGATTGAAGGCCAAGCCGGACAGCCAGGAGTAATGCCGGGGGATCGTTATGGCTGACCAGGTCCGGCCGTTGTCCGCCGAAGCAGCCAGAGCTCCGCGCAGGCCTACGGCCAGGGCTTGCCCTTGGCCATAAAACCGGACCTTCAGCAGGGTATCCGGGGTGGCGCTCTGCGTCGCTTTCCAGCTTTTTCCGCCGTCTGCGGTCAGCAGCACCTTTCCGGCTGTGCCCACGGCCAAACCCTGCTTGGCGTCCCGGAAGACCAGGCCGAAGAGTTTTCCTTCCTGGCCGCCGCGCTGTTTCTGCCAGGTCTGGCCGCCGTCCGTGGTGTGCAGTATGGTTTCAAACTCCCCGGCAATCCACCCTTCCCGATTGTTCAGGAAGACCAAGTCGTTGAGGATGACGTCCTCCTCGTAAGGCAGGCGCTGCCAGGTGGTTCCTCCGTCTTCGGTATGGAGGATCACCCCGAAGCTGCCCACGGCGAAGCCTTCTTTTTCATCCAGGAATTGGACTTTCATCAGTTTCTCGACGGCCACCGGGCTTTTCTGGGGTTCCCAGCGGGTTCCGCCGTCCAGCGTCCGGATGATCAGGCCCTGGTCGCCTACGGCCCAGCCGATCCTGTCGTTTACAAAAGAAACCCCCAGCAGGGAGGCCCGGGTTCCGGGATCCTGTCTTTGCCAGGTTCGACCCCCGTCCCGGGAATGGGCGACGGCCCCGAAATAACCCACCACCCAGATGTTTTGACCCTGCACGGCCAGGTCATAAAACTTGTCCCCAAAGGTAATGGCCGGGGGCCCCCCGGAAGGTTGGCGCCCGTGCTGGGCAACCCCTCCCCTTCCCGTGCGCTCCTCGTCGCCGTAATGGCTTCCGCCTTCTTTTCGCTGGCAGCCTACAGCCAGGCCGATCAGGCAAAGGATAGCCAGTAAGAGCAGCCCGGCCCTTTGATCCTTCAATTTTTGGTTGTTCATGGCCCTGATCCTCATGCCGAAAATAGTTATGAAAAATCGCTTTTCGGGGTTCTGATATATTCCAAGGCGTTTTCCGCGGCGATGCGGCCGGTATTAAGGGCGAAACCCATGGTGTTGCCCGGCAGAACGAAGACGTAGCTGTCTCCGTAAATCGAGCAGGCGTCGGTTCCGGCCGCATACAGGCCGGGGATGGCCTCCCAGTCCTTGGTCAAGACCTCGGTCTTGTAGTTGATTTTGATCCCGCCCAGGCTGCCGTAGGCGCTGGGGAAAAAGCGGGCGGCATAAAAGGGGGCGGTTTTAACGGGCCGGAGGTAGCGGTGCTCCTTGTTGAAAAGATCGTCATACCCCTGGGCACAGGACCGGTTATAGGCCGCGACGGTATCGCGCAACCCGCCTGGAGCGATCCCGGTCCGGGACGAAAGCTCTGCGATGGTATCGGCCGTGAACAGGTGTTGATAGCCCTGCTCCCGGGCCTTCCCGATGCTTTCTCGGAAATCCCCGATCCGCGGGAAAGGGAAGACGACGCTCAGGAAATCAAAATCTTTTTCCATGGCCTCCCGGATGGCGTCGTCGAAGATCAGGAAGGCGCAACGGTCCTTCTGCAGGGCGATGGCGTTGCCGGTGAAGGTCGTATTGGGCAGGATGGCTTCGTTCATAAAGCGCTCCCCCAGGAGATTGACCAGGAGGTGGGGCTGACGGCAGGCCTCGTGCAGCTCGGGTCCGATGGTCATCACCTCCGGCATGCCGTAGATCAGCTCCATGGCCATCTCGGTCCGGGCCGCGCCCGCTTCCCAGGCCATGCGGATTCCGTCCCCTTCCAGACCCGGAATGCGGAAGGAATACAGGTCCCGGCCGAAATCGTAGCCGGTGTGCTTCTTGATCATCTGCGGATTGTCCCCGAAACCGCCCGTAGCGATGATTACGGCCCGGCCCCTGGCCTCCATGGTTTCTCCGGCCTGGTCTTCGGCCAGCACGCCCACCAGCCGTTGGCCTTCCTTGATCAGTTTTTGAACCGGGGTCTGGAGCAGGATCCGGACCCCCATTTCCTTGGCCCGATCCGTCAGGATCTTCATCATGGTGGCCGAGGCCATAGGGCCGGGTTTTCCTGTGGCCGGTTTGATCAGATGCCAGGTGGGATAGGCGGAGGAAAAATAGGAGGCCGGTTCCACGAATTCGACGCCCAGGCTTTCCAGCCAATGAATGGTATCTCCCGACTTGTTCAAATAGGCCCGCACCAGCCGGGCGTCCACCCGCCAGTGGGTGTAGTTCATGAAGACTTCGAAAGCCTCGTCCCGGGTCGGCTTGAATTGTTTGAGCCGGGTATGGCGGCTTTCAATGCCGAGGGGCCCCATGCCCATGTTACCGGTCCCTCCGGTGGTGGCTCCTTTCTCGAAAACGACTACCCGGGCCCCGCCCTGGGCCGCGGCCACCGCGGCCGCCAGCCCGGCGGCTCCGCCGGCCACTATGATGATATCGGCCTCTAATTTGTTCATGTTGTTGCCTCCCTTAGTACGGAAATAATAACGAACATCGAACATCGAACGTCCAACATCGAACATCGAATGCGGATGAAATTTTCATATTTAAAATTAAAAACGATGTTCTCGATGGTGCACAGTCCCGCGTTGCGCGGGACTGTGCCCCCCTGTTGCCATTTTCAGGCTTCGCGCGTGCTCGCCTCGCGCCTGGCGGTTTTGTAAGTTGTCGAATCAGTAGGGTGGATCAAGCGCAGCGGATCCACCAGCCCCGGAATTAATAATCTCCCCAAAATTTTACCGGGGATATCTTGAGCCGGAGATCGCATTGCAGGCAGCGTTCCGCTTCTTCCGCCCCTTCCGTTTCCACCAGAGGCAGGACGATGGGGTCTAAGTTGCTCACGCGTTGTTCCCAAAAGGTTTTACGATCCTTTACCCTGGAACAATCAGCGAAACCCTCTCCCGGGCCCAGCCAGGCAGAGGGTTTTTCCGCCGGAGCCAGGGCTTCCGCAATGTCCCCGTCTCCGCCCAGAAAACGATCGACGGCGGCAGCCACTTTTCGGCCGGCGGCGATGGCCTCGATGACCGAGGCGGTCCCGGTCACGGCGTCTCCGGCCGCGAAAACGCCTTCCCGGCTGGTTTCAAGGGTATAGGGATCGACCGCGATCCGGCCGCAGTCATCGGTTTCCAGATCGAATTCTCCCGAAATTGCCGGTCCTTGGCCGATGGCGAAGATGATGGTGTCGGCAGGAAGGCGCTGTGCCGATCCTTCCAGGGTTTCCACCCGGACCCGGCCGTCTTCCTCGAATTCAAAAGAAGCTACTTGGTGGCTTTCCAGACCGGCGACATTTCCGTCTAATCCTAAAATGGCGGAAACAGTTCGGGAGGTATGGAACAGGAGGCCTTCTTCCCGCCCTTCCTGGATTTCTTCGTCAGCAGCCGGCAGATGGCCTTCGGCTTCCAGGCAGACCAGGTGCACTTCCCCGGCTCCCAGTCGTCGGGCGACCCGGGCGCAGTCCAAGGCCACATTGCCCCCGCCGAGGACGATGACCCGGTCCCCCACCGCAACCGCCTGACCCAGGTGAAAAGCCCGCAAAAAATCCGTGGCGATCAAGACTCCCCGGAAATCAGCGCCGGGAAGGGGCAATATTTGACCCTGATGAGCTCCTAGCGCCGCCACGACGGCCTCGAAACCCTCATCCAGCAGTCGTTCCGGGGATGCGACCGGGGCGTTGGTCTGGATATCCACCCCCGCCGCCGCAATCAGCGCGATTTCCTCGTCCACCACCGCCCGGGGCAGCCGGTATTCCGGGATCCCCACCCGCAGCATGCCGCCGGCTACAGGCAAGGCTTCCCGGACCGTCACGGAATGCCCCTGTTTGGCCAGGTAATAGGCGGCGGTCAATCCGGCTGGGCCGGAGCCGATCACGGCCACCCGTTTGCCCGTCGGAGGCCGTTGGACTGTTCGTTCTTTCCACAATTCCAGGGTATCGTGCTCCGCGGCGAACCGCTTGAGCTCTTTGATGGCAATGGCGCTGTTAACCTCACCTCGACGGCAAACCTTTTCGCAGGGATGGTTGCAGACATACCCCAGGACCTTGGGAAAAGGGGCCTTTTCCCGGACGACCGCCACGGCCTCAGCGTATTTTTTTTCGCGGATGAAGCGAAGATAGCGGGGAACGTCGATCTCCGCCGGGCAATGGTATCGGCAAGGGACCAGCGCCTCCCGTCGTTTCTTACCTTTTACCAGTTCCTCATGGTCCCGAATGGCCCCGGTAGGGCAGACTTCGGCGCAGGCCCCGCAGAAGCGGCATCCGGCCTCGGCCAGTGAACGGTCGAAGGCCGTGCCGATCCGGGTTTCCTGACCCCGCTGGAGAAAGGAAACGACCCCAATGCCCCGCAGATCAAAGCAGGCCCGGACACAGCGCCCGCAGCGGATGCAGCGGGTAAAATCATGAACAAACAGCGGGTTTCCGGTCTGGCTGGGGATGGGTTTGATCCGCCGGCGGACCCGGAGCTCTTCGGAAAGCCCCAGATATTGCTTGACCGATTGCAGTTCACAGTGCAGGTATTTGGGGCAGGCCAGACATTCCGAAGGGTGATCGGCCAGCAGAAGCTCCATAGCCAGACGGCGCATCCGGTCAATGCCGTCCGATCGCGTTTTAATCGTCATGCCGTCTGCCACGGCGGTCAGGCACGAAGGCGGTAGCCCTGCTATTCCTTCGATTTCAACGATGCATAAACGGCAGGACCCGGCCGGCTCGAGATCCGGATGATGGCAGAGGTGGGGGATGTAGATGCCGGACTTCAGCGCAGCATCGAGCACGGTTTGGCCTTCTTCTGCCGGAACGGTACGGCCGTCTATGTTTAAAATTAAGCCTTTCATCGTTTTCCCACAAGACCGACACGTTCGGATGTGCCGCCGGAAAGTGGTCGGCAGACACCGGCCCGACAACGTTTTTCCCGAATGTGAGTTTCGTATTCTTCCGGAAAGTGCCGAAAGGTGGTCAGGAAGGCGTCCGGCGCCGTCCGGCCCAGGCTGCAGGACGATCCTAGTTTTAATCCCTCCCCCAGGTCCAACAGGAGGTCGAGATCCTCCGGCCTGGATCGCCCCTCGGTAATGTCCGTAAGGATCTCCTCCATCTGGCGGGTTCCTTCACGGCAGAACAGGCATTGGCCGCAGGATTCCTCCCGGGCAAATTCAAGGGCCTTCCGGGCCAGATCCACGGCGCAGGCGGTCTGATCGGATACATTCAGCGTTCCGGAACCCAGGGTTATTCCGGCGGCGATCAGTGTGTCCGGAGCGACCAGGATATCCAGTTCGGAAGCCGGTAACCACCCTCCCAAGGGGCCGCCAACCTGGAGGGCCTTCATTTTTCCTTCCCCCGGAAGACCGCCGCCGATATCGTTAATAATCGTGCGCAGGGAAGTTCCCCAAGGCACCTCGATCAGCCCCGCCCTTTTTATCGCGCCGATCAGGGTGCAGGTCTTTGTGCCGGCACAACCATTGAGGCCGAGGCCGCGGTACCAGTCCGCCCCTCTCTCCAAAATGCCCGACAGGCGGGCCAGCGTTTCCACCCCCTGGCAAACGGTGGGGAAACCCAGGAAACCGCTGGCGGTGGAAAAGTTCGATCGGCCGCAGGCAGTCGGCCGCCGGCCTTCCAGAGCCGGGAGCACCTGCGCCGGGTCTCCACAACTCAGCGGCCCGGGAACCGGGCTGATCTGAATCTGGAAACTGAAATCGGAGCCCAGGATCCGGTCGCCCAGGTAAGGGGAGTCCGCTATTTGCCGAAAGGCCTTTTCCAGCCGGGATCCGGCCGAGGGAAGCCCGCTGTCAACAACCATAATGCCCCGGGAGGCTCCGGAAGCGTAAGCGGCTATGAGCAGCCCTTCCAATACCGCATGGGGGTCACTTTCCAGCAAGGTGACCTCGGTCAAGGCCTGAGGATCGATCACCGTCCCCTGGCCAATAACATACTTTTCTTTCCCCGGAGCCTCACGGCAAACGCGCCAACCTGCCGGTAATGAAAGGCCGGAACCATTCTCTTCCCGGAGCCCCGATCGGCGTACTTCCTCTTCAACGTCCTCGGGTCTCATCCGGAGGGCCCGGGCCAGGCCCCCGTATCCTCCGCGGGCGATGTAGGTGTTTATATCTTCCGGGTCGATGGATCCGCAGTTTCGCAAAGCGACGCGAACTTGCCGATCGATCGGCGGTAAGTCGGTTGTTTCACCCGGTTGGCCGAACAATGGGGGCCCATTCAGGTTTGGGTCCATCCGAGGTCCCGATGAAGGGATCAACCGAAATCGGGGATAAAAACTGGCCAGACTGAAAACCTCGTTGTCGGTTACCCCCACATGAAGGCCGATTTCCCGGACGGCCTCCGCTGAAATACAGTTTTCCTTCTCCTGAACTTTCAGGAGGGCCGGGATCAGGCCGGTCCGGTCCTTGGGCCAGGCCTCCAAAATATGTTGATACTTCCTATCCACCCGATGAATCACTTTCCTTTTCGTGCTGCGATCGCGGGGCCGCGACTCACGAGGCGGGGGCCCGTAATCGGGACAAAACCAGCATCAATATAAAACCCGCGAGCCCTCCCAGGGCCATCAAGGTGATGGCCATCTGGTAATTTCCCTGCCGGGCCACGGCCAGTCCGCCGGCGAAAAGTCCGGCCGCCCCGCCGAAGGCGCCCAGGCCGAACCATACCCCCTTGGTTTTGCCGACCACGTGGAGGGGATATGATTTGGAGACCAAAACGACGATAGCCGGATAGACAAACTGAACGCCTGCGCCGACCAGAACCAGGCAGGTGACCAAGATCGGCACCTGACTGTATACGACCGGAAACTGAATGGGGTAGATGAAGATGCCGGCGAGTAGAAAACCGATCAGCATAACCGGTTTCGGATTCCCTTTAAATATTTTGTCCTGAAGCAATCCGCCGATAATCGGTCCGATCATCCCGGCGATCATGACCGCGAGCATGAGTTTTCCCGAGAGCATGGGCCCGAAACCGGTCCCGATCGGTTGGTCAGCCGCGAAATAAGCCGGCGTCTGGTTGTAAAGGGTCTGCAGGCACCAGGCGGCAAAAAAAGTAACCAGGACTCCGACCCAGGTAAATGAAGCAGTCAGGGTGTGTTTAAATGGGGTGTTGTCATTCAGCAGGGCGATCTGAGCCTGCGATTTGGAAGGCGGTTGCGGCGCAGCCATAAAAGCGCTGGCCGCGGCCAAGGCCAGGCCTGCCCAGCCGACGATCGACAGCCAGGCGGCGGTCTGCTGCCAGCTCTTGAGCGCCAGGAAAAGGGCCGGAGCACTCAAGACCCCGGCGGCTGCTCCCAGGGAGACCGCGGCCCCCATGATCCCGCTGGCCAGACCTTTTTCCGTCGGAGGAAACCAGACGGCCACGATCGGGGCCATGGCGCACATCAAAAAACCCATGGAAAGGCCCTGGACCAGACGGACCCAGAATACCGGCCCGTAGGAAGTCCCGATCCAGGGCAGGAGGACGGGCGGAATCGAGGCGCAGAAGAGACCCAGCACCACCACGAAGAGGATGCCGAAACGATCGCAGAGAAATCCGCCCACGATCAGGGCCACGGAAGCCCAGAACAGGAAAACAGTCATCAGGTTGGCGGCCGTGGGGAGATCCACCCGGAGGTCTTTGGCGATCTCCGGCAGCAAGGGGGCCAGGGCGATCATATTGATTTGACCGCCCGCATACCCCAGGCAGGCGATCAATAAAACAAACCATCTGAAACCGGGATAGTTATTGGAATCGTTCATTCCCGCTCCTCGGTCAGGCCTTTTGGATTTACCGGTTTAGGGTTATTCTTCTTCGGGTTGGTGCTCCACATTCCAGCGGATCAGATGTTCCACCAGCCCCTTTCGGCATTGCCCCATGGATTCCTGGTCCCAGGTATAAAACCCCCGGCCGGTCTTGAAGCCCAAGTCCCCGGCCTCCAGCTTTCGCCGCAGCAGGGGCGAAGGGGCCGGTGAATTTTCGATGAATTTCAGAATGTAATCATGGATCTGGAAGGTCAGATCCAGGCCGACCAGGTCGGCGTTCTCCAAAGGCCCCAGGACCGGAAGCCGAATGCCGAAACCGTTCTTGATGACATCATCCACGGTTTCCGGGTCGGCGATGCCCTGCTCAACGATGGAGATGGCCTCGCGCCACAGGGCGTGCTGGAGGCGGTTGCCGACGAACCCCGGCACATCCTTTTTGACCAGGACCGGGTGCTTGCCCACCGATTTCAATAAATGGAACGTGTAGTCCTTCACCTCCGGCAGGGTTTCCCGGCCCCCGACCACCTCCACCAGGGGAACGAGATAGGGAGGGTTCCAGAAATGGGTGCCCACCACCCGTTCCCTGGCCCGGGTCCTGGCGGCAATTTCCGTAATGCTGATCACCGAGGTGTTGGTGGCCAGAATGGTGATGGGGGAACAATAGGCCTCCATTTCCCGGAAAAGGGCCTGCTTGATTTCCAGGTTTTCGGCCACGGCCTCCACGACAAACCGAGCGCCGGTAATCGCTTCCTGGAGGGTGGAGACTGCCTTGATCCGTTCCAGAGCCGGTTCAATGTCCTCTCTCAGGCCGAGGCCGTTTTCCGACAGAAATTCCAGATTGGTCCTGATCTTGACGAGCGCTTCTTTCAAAACGCCAGGGTTCAGGTCATAGAGGATCACCTCGTGCCCCCTGGCGGCGAAGACTTGGGCGATGCCGTGCCCCATGAGCCCGGCCCCGACGACGGCGATGTGTTCCGATCGCGACATGCGTTGCTCCTATCCGGCCGTGTAGCCCCCGTCCAAATAAAGTACGGCGCCGGTCATGAAGTCCGAGGCGCGGGAGGAAAGGAGGATAATGGCGCCGATAAAGTCTTCGGGCTCCCCCAGCCGTCCGATGGGAATGCGTTTCAGGAAGTTGAGGTAAAAGGCGTTGTCGTCAAACATCCACTGGGTCAGGGCCGTGCGGAACACGGTGGGGGCGAGGGCATTGACATTGATCTGGTGGGGCCCCCACTCGCAGGCCAGGGACTTGGTCAACAGGTTGACGGCCGCTTTCGAAGGGCTGTAGGCGGTATAGCCGCTCATACCCAGCATACCGCGGGCGGAGGAAACCAAAATCACCTTCCCGCCTCTTCCCTGTTCGACCATCACCCGTCCGGCCTCCTTGCAGAACAGGTACGTTCCCTTCAGATTCACCTCCAGCACTTCTTCCCAGTCGCTCAAGGGCTGTTCGATGATGGGCTTGACCTTGTTGACCCCGGCGGCGGTAATCAGAATGTCCAGGGAACCGTAGGCGGCGACCGTGTCCCGGACCACCCGGCTCACTTCCTCCGGGATAGTTGGGGATCCGGCCGACCAGACCGCTTCCCCGCCGGCCTGGCGGATTTCGTCGACCAGTTCTTCCAGTTTGGGGGCTGTCCGGGCCGTGGCCATGACCTTCGCGCCGGCGGCGGCCACGGCCCAGGCCCCCCGGCATCCGGAACCCCCCGGGGCGCCCGGGATCAGGGCCCCCGTTCCGGTGACTTG
>JACRCK010000215.1 GCA_016219065.1 Deltaproteobacteria bacterium | reverse complement strand
TTTCGAATTTAGCTCAGTCCGTATGCTTACGTTTTCCTGGGAGTTGGAAACGGTAGAAGAAGAGGAGACGGAGGCCTTGGGTGAGCGAATGGCCC
The DNA here is from genome assembly GCA_016219065.1 of Deltaproteobacteria bacterium. Lineage (GTDB taxonomy): Bacteria > Desulfobacterota > RBG-13-43-22 > RBG-13-43-22 > RBG-13-43-22 > JACRCK01. The sequence continues at coordinate 16,194 of JACRCK010000215.1, read as the reverse complement.
CCTTCCTGGAGCCGGGCGATGTCCTGGCCCTGACCGGCGAACTAGGAGCCGGAAAAACCTGCCTGGTCCGCGGACTGGCCCGGGGGCTTCAGGTGGACGCGGCCACGGTGGCCAGCCCGTCTTTCACCCTGTTGAATGAATATGAGGGGCGGCTGCCGCTGTACCACCTGGACTGCTACCGTCTGTCCGACCCGGAAGCGGTGGAGGAACTGGGCCTGGAGGATTACTTGGCCGCCGCGGGGGTCCTGGCCATCGAGTGGGCCGAGCGGGTTCCCGATTTGCCCGAAGAGCGGCTGGACATTACCATCGAATGGCTGGACGAAAAACGGCGTCGGATCCGGCTCACGGCCGGCGGGGGACTGGGGGAAAGACTACGGGAATGCAAAATGCAAAATGCAAAGTGAAAAATGCAAAATTGAAAGAGACTTGAAAATCCTGGGTAGGGGAGGCTTCAGCCTCCCCAGAGGGGCGACTGAAGTCGCCCCTACCCAAGTTTACTCAGCTCGGATTTTTAATTTTGCTTTTTGCATTTTGCATCGATTGACTAAACCGCCATTCGACGTTCGATGTTGGATGTTGGACGTTCGATGTTCGCTGTTCGTATTTTAGTATTTAAAAGGGAGGCCTTTATGTCATTGGTGGTGCAGAAATACGGGGGCACGTCCGTAGGTTCCATCGAGAAAATTCGGGATGTGGCTCGCCGGGTTATCGAAACGAAAAAGGAAGGGAATGACGTGGTGGTCGTTCTCTCGGCCATGGCCGGGGAGACGGATCGATTGATTCGTCTGGCCCAGGAGATGACCGAAACACCCGCTCCCCGAGAATTGGATGTGCTGATTTCCACGGGGGAGCAGGTTTCCATCGCCCTGTTCAGCATGGCCGTGCAGAGTCTGGGCTACAAGGCCACTTCGCTGCTAGGCTTTCAGGCCACCATCTATACCGATCATTCCTATGGGCGGGCCCGGATCAGCGAGATCGATACCCGCCGGATCATGGAAGAGATTCGCAAGGACAAGATCGTAGCCGTGGCCGGCTTCCAGGGACTGGATGAACAGGGGAACATCACCACCTTGGGCCGGGGAGGATCGGACACAACCGCCGTAGCCATCGCGGCCGCCCTGAAGGCCCAGGTCTGCGAGATATTTACCGACGTGGAAGGGGTATATACCACCGATCCCCGGGTGTGTTCCAAGGCCCGAAAAATGAAAAAAGTCTCTTACGAAGAGATGCTGGAAATGGCCAGCCTGGGAGCCAAGGTACTGGAGATCCGCTCGGTGGAATTCGCCAAAAAATATAAAGTGCCCATTCACGTGCGTTCGACTTTTACGGACAAGGAGGGAACCATGGTGTTGCCGGAAGATAAAAGCATGGAAAAAATATTGGTCTCCGCGGTGACCTATAATAAAAACGAGGCCCGGATCACGATCACCAAGGTTCCGGACAAGCCGGGAACGGCCGTCAAGATATTCACCCCCATTTCGGAAGCGGGGGTGGTGGTGGACATGATCATCCAGAACACCAGCGCCGAGGGCTTGACCGATCTGACCTTCACGGTGCCCAAAGTGGATTTTAAAAAGACCATGGGGATCCTGAAAAAAGTGGCCAAGGAAATCAAGGCCGAGCGGGTCCTGGGCGACGAAAACATCGCCAAGGTCTCCATCATCGGGTTGGGGATGCGCAACCACGCCGGCGTGGCCACGACCATGTTTTCCACCCTGGCCCGGGAAGGGATCAATATCATGATGATCTCCACCTCGGAGATCAAGATTTCCTGCGTCATCGATGAAAAATACACCGAGTTGGCCGTCCGGGCCCTCCATGACGCCTTTCACCTGGACGAAGAACCGCACGGCCGCTAAAACTTAGGTCATTGGGTCATTGGGGGCCAGACCCCGTCATTGGGCCGCCTGGCGGCCGTCATTTATGGTCATTAAGTCATTTCCAGGCTTCGGAAATCCAAAATTGTTTCCTCCACCTCCGATCCCAGGCGGGATCGGGGGTGGAGGCTCAGCCGCCGGGTACTATGTTTTTTCAAGAGGTTAAACTGTTACGTTCCTGGATTTCCTCTTCCTTTTTTCCCCGACTGATAGTACCTTGAATAGTTGATGAACCGTCTGCAAAGAACGACGCCTGAAAAGGCTTTAAGGATAAAGCCCTAACCAAAAAAATTTGAAATTTTTTTTGTTGGAAAAAACAACTGAACAAGAAACTAAGATAACGTATTTTTATATTTAGATTCTTACAGCCATTGTTTAGAGACAAATTCTCAGAACAATGGCTGTAAGAATCTAAGTTAAGACCGACTCGGTCTGGCAGACCGAGCCGGTCTGTGCTCGGTGAGCTTGGAATACTATTTTCGTACTAAACCCCCGATCATGAGCCGATCAGCAGACCCTTTGTTCCCCTCAGGACCAGAGGTTAAAGACTTGCAAGGAGCATGGCAATGAATGTCCGGTTAAAAACGGCCCCTCGCGGCAAGGAACCCCCCCGATTTCTGACGGTTATTCTACTAACCCTGCTGGCCGTGACCATCATTACGGTCCCCGGTCAGGCCCAGTCCGTCAATAAATCCGATGCCACCGGAAAAATTGTCATCGCCGACGGATCGTCCATCAATTCCGCGCCCCTTTATGTGGCCCTGCAAAACGGCTATTTCCGGCAGGAAGGCCTCAAAGTGGTTTGCCGGCTTTTTCCGAGCGGCAAAGCCGCCCTCGATGCGGTCCGCCGGGGGGAGGGGGACCTGGCCACGGTGGCCGACATCCCGCTCATGCACGCCGTGCTGGAAGGTGCCCCGCTGAAAATAGTTGCGGTTATCTCCGAAGCCTTTCGGGAAAACGCCCTGGTGGCCCGGAGAGACCGGGGCATCCTGACGGAAAAAGACCTGGCCGGGAAAAAAATCGGGGTCACCCCCGGGACCGTATCAGAATTTTTTCTGGACGAATTCCTGTTTTTTAACCGAACGCCCCGGAAACGGGTCCGCATGATTTACCTGTCCCCGGACCGGATTCCGGAGGCTTTGGAAAAGGGGGAAATCGACGCGGCGGTTACCTGGAATCCCCTCCTGTCAAAAATGCAGGAGCGTTGGGGCGCCAACCTGAATGTCTTCTACGGCAAAGGCAGATACCGCATGCTCTGGAACATAGCCGGCCTGAAAAACCGGCTGGCGGGGGATCCGGCCGCCGTGCAAAAAATCCTGCGGGCCCTCATTCGCGGAGTGGCCTTCATCCGGGAGAAACCGGGCGAAGCCAGGAAGATCACCTCCGGCTACCTCGGCTTGCAGGAGGCCCAGATTGGCGCAGTGTGGGGCGATCGTCAGTTCCAGGTGTCACTCCCTTCCCTGCTCCTGATGAACCTGGAAAACCAGACCCGCTGGGCGATGCGGAATAAATCGACCCCGAAGACCGGGGTCCCGAATATTCTCCCGAATTTTTATTTCGAAGGCCTGACGGCGGTGGACCCCGAGGCGGTGACCATCATTCATTAAGGATAGACCAATGATCGCGAAAACCAAAAAACAGGTGCGGCTGCTGATCCTGGTCCCCCTGGTATTGTCCCTGATTGTAGCCGCGTCCTTTTTCTGGATGAAACGGGCAGTAGGCGACGCCGTTCAATTGCACCAGGCCGCCGAAGAGGTGGAAAAAAGCGTGCTGGGGTTGAACCAGGTGATCAGCCAATATCTGTTGCATCCCGGAGAACGCCCTCAGGTTCAGTTCGGGTTGGTCTATGGCCGCTTGACGAAAAGCCTGTCACGCCTCCAACCGGAAACGGATCGGGAGCGGCAGATGGTGGCGAAAATGCGGTGGGAGTGGGAGACGATCGGGGAGCTTTTCCCGCTGTTGACCGGTTGGGAGGGGGGACCGGAAGCGGGCCGGGTGGGCCCGGAAACCTCCGAACAACGGGAACGGGTTATCGGGCAACTCTTGATCAGTTCCGAAGAAATCTGGCAAAACAGTTTCCAACTGGTCAAACTGGGCAGTGGCAGGATGGCCGACCACGTCAACGAAACCATGGCCTTCTCCATGGCGGCTGTTCTTTTCAGCGGAGCGATTATTGTGGTGCTCGCTTTTTTCATCGGCCGGGGCATTGTGGGGACTCAGAAGAACCTCGAAAGGGAGATCGCGGAGCGCCGGCAAGCCGAGGAGGCGCTCCAAAAGGCCCGTGATCATCTGGAAGTCCGGGTGGCGGAACGAACCCGGCAATTGAGCGAGGAAATCGAAGAGCGCAAACGGACCGAGGAGTCGCTGCGGGAAGCGCAGGAAGAACTCCGGCTGCTCTCGTCAAAAATTCTTTCCGCTCAGGAAAATGAACGCCGGAAGATCGCCGGGGAGTTGCATGACCATATCTGGCAAATCCTGAACCGGGTGTTGTTGGAAAGCAGCCAGTTTATCAATTGGACGGGGGCGGACGATCCCGCGGCCGTCCGCCGGGCCGCCGGGATCATCCAGGAGGATGTCCGGGCAGCGATCGTCAAAATCCGTTCGCTCCAGGGAGAACTCTGGCCCCCGGTACTGGACGACCTGGGGATTCTGGCCACCATTAACTGGTACCTCCGGGAATTCGCCCGGGAACAGACCGCCCTGGAGCTGGAAAAACAAATCGAAGTATCCGAAGAGGAAGTGCCCCCGGATCTCCGAATCGTGATCTATCGCGTGTTGCAGGAATCCTTGAACAACGTCGCCCGGCACAGCGGCGCCGGCCGGGTCCGGGTTTCTTTGAAAAAGGATCAGGAACGAATAGAATTCGAGGTCGAGGACGACGGCCGGGGCTTCGACCTCAAACAGATCCTGTTTGGATCGTCCACCTGGCTCGGCTTTGGGCTGGTGGGCATCAAGGAGAAAGTCGAGCAGTCCGGAGGTTTTCTCGATGTCGCGTCCCAACCGGGTGTGGGAACGATCCTGCGGGCCTCCTGGCACTCGGACGAAAGCCGGAGGAAAACCACCCCGAGAATTTCTGATGACCGGGGCCGGAAAGAATGGGAAGGCCGTTTCCGTGACGTCACTCAGGCCCTTTCCGACTGGGTGTACTCCACCCGGGTGGAAGCGGACGGCCGTTTCGTGCCGGATTGGGTCACCCCCGGATTTACGGAGGTTACAGGCTACACCTTTGAGGATCTCCACGATAAACCGGATTTATATTGGAACCTGTTTCCCGAGGATCGGTCTCTGGGCGAAATACGTTGGCGGACGATCCAGGCCGCGGAGCCGTACCGGGGAGAATTCCGGGTGGTGACCAAAAGCGGAGAGGTCCTTTGGGTCCGGGATTATTGCAATCCGGTGGCCGACCCCTTCCGTCCCGGAACCATCAGGGTCATCGGGGCCGCCCACGATATCACCGAACGCAAGGGGGCCGAAAACCTGCTGCAGGCCCAGCGCGACCTGCTGCTCGCGGCGGCCGAAATGCGGACCGTGCCGGAGATGTTGCAACGGTGTCTGGCGGCGGCGGTCAGCGTTTCGGGGATGGACAGCGGAGGTCTCTACCTGGCCGACGCTGCCGGCGGTTTGCACTTGGCCGAATCCATCGGTTTGCCCGAGGATTTCGTAGCCGCGGTCCGAACCTATCCGGCCGAGGCTACCCAGACACGGTTGGTGATGGCCGGAAAGGCGGTTTACTCAAGGCTGGCGGATCTGAACCTGCCCCCCCCGGTTCCGGAGTCGGGGCGCCTTCCGGCGCTGCGGGCCCTAGCCATCCTGCCCCTCCGGCAAGGGACAGAAATCGTCGGCTGCCTGAATATGGCTTCCCATACGCTGGACGAGGTGTCCGGGCCCGGAAGGGCGGCGCTGGAGACGATCGCCTCGACTATCGGGCTGCTCCTGGGCCGGATGCGGGCCGAGGAGGCCCTGCGGAAAAACGAGGAACGATTGAGCCGGGTAGTCCGGGCTGGTCGCATCGGCCTCTACGAATGGAACCTCGCTCAGAAAAACGCCTATTGGAGTCCGGAAGCCTATGAACTGTTCGGACGGGAACCCGGCGCCGCGACGGACTTCGAAGGGTGGCTCGCCTGTGTCCATCCCGATGATCGGGAGCGCGTTCAAGACCAGGCGACGACTCTGCTGGAACAAGTCCGCCGAAGTAAGGACCGGGTTTCTCAACAAGACGAGTATCGGGTAGTGCATGGTAATGGGACCATGCTTTGGTTGCAGGCCACTACCGTGTTCGATCTCGAGGGCGGCAACCTGGTCCTGCGGGGGGTGGTGCGGGACGTCACCGAACACAAGGCGGCTGAAGAGACGCTGGCCCAATTGGCCAGTTTTCCGGAAGAAAACCCCAACCCCGTGCTGCGGGTCTCCGTAAACGGCAGGGTGTTGTATGCCAACAGGCCGGCCGGCTCCTGGCTGACAAATGGGTGGGGCTGGCAGACCGATACCCCGCTGCCGGAGCCCCTTGGGGCGCTGCTTGGGAAAGCTTCCTCCCCCGGCCAGGTGGTCGAAGAGGATATCACCTGCCGCCTCGGACGGTCGTTCCTCATGACCGCCGTGCGTCCGCCGAACGTGGATTATGTTACCATCTATGGCCGGGACATTACCTTCCGAAAAAGGGTCGAAAATGAAATTCAGCGGCACCTGGAAGAACTGCGAATCAAAAACGAAGAGTTGCAGCGCTTCAACCGCGTGGCGGTGGATCGGGAGTTGCGCATGATCGAATTGAAAAAGCAGGTCAACGAGCTTTGCGCCTTAACCGGGCAGCCACAACGATATAAAATCGAATTCGACGCTATTAATCAATAGGGTGGCGTCAATGATCACTGGAGGTTGTCATTGGCGGCTGGCGCCGCGTCACTTGGGCCGCTACGCGGCTGTCATTCGTGGTCATTGGCCAACTGCTCCTGCATTTTAAATGACGTCGCGTCAGCGACTAATGACTCAATGACCGCGGCAAAGCCGCCAATGAATACTTCACTGATCTACAGGCACTGAAATGACTTATCCGAAGACTCCCTTGAAGACCGAGAATCCGGTGGAGGCCCCCTCCCCGGGCCGGCGAAAACCCCTGATCGTAGCGGCTGTCGGGATCGGCCTGGTCGGCTTGTGGCTGACGAGCCGGGTCAGCTACCCCCTGTTTCATAGCCTGGCGGAGGCCTTTTCCATTCTGGTGGCCTGGGGGATGTTCATCGTGGCCTGGAACACCCGCCGCTTGGTGGGCAATAGTTACTTCCTGCTGCTCGGGGTGAGCGCTCTGGGGGTGGGAGCCATCGATCTCCTTCACCTGCTGGCTTACAAGGGAATGGGCGTGTTCCCCGGCTCCACGGCCAACCTGGCGACCCAGTTATGGATTGCCGCCCGGTACCTGCAGGCGGGATCCCTGCTGCTGGCGCCGTTGTTCTTGACCCGGAAGGTCCGTGGTCCCTGGCTGCTTTTGGCCTATGGGCTGGCCACGGGCCTGCTGCTCGCCGCAGTGTTCGGCGGAGGGTTCCCGGAATGTTTCGTCGAGGGGAAAGGACTGACGCCCTTTAAGGTGGCCAGCGAATACATCATCTGCGGCCTGCTGGCCGGGGGAATTTATTATCTCTATCGGCGACGCCAATTCCTGGATCGTAGAGTTTGGGCGCTGGTAACCACCGCTCTGGTCCTGAGCATCGGCACGGAAATGGCCTTCACGCTGTATGTTGACGTTTACGGTCTTTTCAACCAGATCGGGCATATATTAAAAATCATCGTTTTCGTCCTGCTCTACCAGGGAGTGGTCGTCTCCGGTCTCCAGCAACCCTTTCGGACACTATTCCGGGAACTCGCTCAGAGCGAGGATCGCTACCGGATGCTGTTCGATACCATGACCGAAGGTTTCGCTCTGCATGAAATCGTCACCGATGAACAGGGCCGGCCCTGCGATTATCGTTTCCTCGAGGTGAACCAGGCTTTTGAGCGACTGACCGGGTTGAAACGGAACGATCTGATCGACCGGCGCGTCCTGGAAGTCCTGCCGGACACCGAACCCTATTGGATCGAGACCTATGGCCGTGTGGCCCTGGATGGCGTCCCCGCCCATTTCGAGCGGTTTTTTCCGCCGTTGCACCGCTGGTATCAGGTAATCGCTTACCGCCCTCACCCGGGCCGTTTCGCCGTGATCTTTACCGACATTACCGAACGGAAGCAGGCCGAGGAGTCGCTGCGCCTGAGCCAGGAGCGAAACCGTTTCCTCGCTGAATTGCTGGAACATTCCGATCAGCCTTTTACGGTTGCCTATCCCGATGGATCGCTGGGCTATCTCAACGAGGCTTTCGAACGCCTGTCCGGATACAACCGAGAGGAACTTAAAAGCGTCGATTGGATTCAAACCCTGACTCCGCCGGAATGGCGGGAAGCCGAGGCCGCCCGTCTCGAAGAACTGCAACGTACCGGTGAACCGGTCCGGTACGAGAAGGAATATATCCGGAAAGACGGGTCGAGGGTCCCGATCGAACTGCTGGTTCACCTGGTGTGGGACGAGCAGGGCCGCCTGCAGAATTACTATTCGTTCATCACCGATCTTACCGAGCGCAAACAGGCCGAAGCGGCCCTGCAAGCCTCCCGGCTGGCGGCGCTCAATCTCATGGAAGACGCCGTGGAAGCCCGCCGGGAGGCTGAAAAGATCAGCGCCGAATTGGAAAAGGTCTCGGAAAGGCTGAAACGGGATAACCGTGAAGTCGCCCTGTACAACCGGATTCTGAAGGAATTCATCGAAAAAACCGGAGAAGAGGTCTTCGCCCCGGTACTGGACATCATTCTGGAGGAAATGGCCAGCCGTCACGGTGTGTTCGGCTATATTCCCGAACCCGGTCATCTGATCTGCCCCAGCCTGTCGGCCATGCTCGACGAATGTGAAGTCGAGGGTAAATGCATCCACTATCCGCCCGAAAAATGGAAGGGGTTGTGGGCTCGGGCCCTGAAGGAAAAGCGCGCTTTCCTGTCCAATGCGGCCCCGGCCTTACCTCGCGGACACGTACCGATTGTGAACAACCTGGCCGTGCCGATCCTGTTTCGGGGTGAGGCCATCGGCTTGTTCAATCTGGCCAATAAAGAGACCGATTATACCGAGGAAGATCGGAAGTTGCTGGAAGCCATCGCCGGTCGTGTGGCGCCGGTGCTCTATGCCTGGATTCAGCACAAATTGCGGGAAGACGATCGCCGGCAGGCCGAGGAAAACCTGAAGAGGGCCTACGAAGAACTGGAAGTCCGGGTGGCCGAACGGACGGTTGAGTTGCGGAAAACCGTGGAGCTGGTTCAGGCCGAACGGAAACGTTTTTATGACGTCCTGGAAACCCTCCCGGCTTACCTGGTGCTGCTGACCCCGGATTATCATGTTCCTTTTGCCAACCGATTTTTCCGGGAGCGCTTCGGCGATTCCGAAGGCCGGCGCTGTTACGAGTACCTTTTCGGGCGGAGCGAGCCCTGCGAGGTATGTGAAACTTACACGGTGCTGAAAACCGGGAAGTCTCACCAGTGGGCTTGGACCGGTCCCGACGGTCGCCAATACGACGTCTACGACTATCCCTTCGTCGACCGGGGCGGCTCCACCCACATACTGGAGATGGGTATCGATGTTACGGAGCGGAACCGGGCCGAGGCCCAACTGAAGGAATCGGAACAGCGGGTCCGGTTTTTTGCCTCCCAATGTCTGACGACCCAGGAGCAGGAAAGAAAGCGGATCGCCGGTGAACTGCACGACGGCCTGGCCTCTTCGCTGGTGGCCGCCAAATACCGGCTGGAAAGAACCGTCGGGCAAATGGAATCCGGAATCGCCCCGGGGGAGGCCCTGCCGGAGGTTATCGAAATGCTGGAGGGGTTGAACAAGGAGGTGCGGCGGATCATGGTCGATCTGCGCCCGGCGGTACTGGATGACCTGGGCCTCCTCCCGGCCCTCACCTGGTTCTGCCGGGAGTTCGAAAAGACCTATGGTCATATCCGGGTGGAAAAACGGACTGAACTTTCTGAAAGCGACCTGGCCGAGGCCCTGAAGACCCCTATTTTTCGCCTGACCCAGGAAGCCCTGAACAACGTCGCCAAACACAGCGGGGCCAATTTGGTCACCCTTAGCCTGGCCAAGGTCGACAGCCGGGTTCTCTTAATCATCAGGGATAACGGCTTGGGGTTTGACCCGGGTACGGTGGTCAGAGGGTTGGGCCTGTCGACGATGAAGGAACGAACCGAGCTTTCCGGGGGGGAATACCGCCTCGAATCCGTTCAGGGGAAGGGGACGGTCCTGTATGCTTCCTGGCCCCTGGGAGATTGAATGATGAGCCGAAAGAAATGATTTACCGCCTCATTACGTCATTGGCCGATAAACCTGGCGTCACTGGCCGCTTTGCGGCCGTCATTGGCTGCCGGCGCAGCGTCATTGGGTCATTGACAGTTGACCGGTGTTTTTGAGAATATTGCTGCAAATTCAAAGGTTTTTCGTAGGGAGGGGACTTCGGCGAGCCCTTCGACCGGCTCAGGGCCTTGAGCATGCCGAAAGGCTCAGTCGAGCCGTTTTATACCCATCCGCCCCTACGTATTTTAATTCGATGTTGGACGTTGAATGTTGAATGTTGGACGTTCGTGCTTTATTTTCGTATTAAAGTGAGGATCCCGTGGGCAATCTAGAAATCTATGACACCACCCTCCGGGACGGAACCCAGGCCGAAGATTTCAATCTTTCGGTAGTGGACAAGATCCGGATCTCCAAAAAACTGGATGAACTCGGGGTGGACTATATCGAGGGCGGCTGGCCGGGGTCGAACCCCCGGGATGGGGAGTTTTTCCGGGAGATGCAGCAGCAGTCCTTAAAAAAGGCCCGTCTGGCCGCCTTCGGCAGCACCCACAACCCGAAGGGGTCCCCGGAAAAAGATCCCAACCTGAAAGCCCTTTTGCAGGCCCGAACCCAGGTGATCACCCTCTTCGGCAAGAGTTGGGACGTTCACGTCCGGGACGCACTAAAGGTCACCCTGGACCGGAATCTGGAAATTATCCACGATTCCCTGGCCTGGCTGCGGCCCCAGGTGCAGACTCTTTTTTACGATGCCGAGCATTTTTTTGACGGCTTCCAGGCCAATCCGGAATATGCGCTGGTCACCTTAAAGGCCGCCCAGGAGGCCAAAGTAGATTGCCTGGTGTTGTGCGACACCAACGGGGGCACGCTTCCCGGCCGTTTGGTCCCGATCATTCAACGGGTCCGGGAAGCATTCCCGGGGGTAGCCCTGGGAATCCACGCCCACAACGACTGCGAATGCTCGGTGGCCAACGTGGTGGCCGCCGTGGAAAAGGGCATCACCCACGTGCAGGGAACCATCAACGGGTTCGGGGACCGCTGCGGCAACGCCAATCTCTGCTCCATTATTCCCAATCTGCAGCTCAAGCTGGGGATCCCGGTGCTGGAGGAAGAGCAGCTCCGCCGGATCAGCGAGGTCTCCCGCTTCGTCAACGAGCTGGCCAACATCCGGCACAACAAATACCAGCCTTACGTGGGGTCCAGCGCCTTCTCTCATAAGGGGGGGATTCATGTCAGCGCCGTGGCCAAGAATCCGGAAACCTATGAACACATCCGTCCCGAACTGGTGGGCAATGTGCAACGGATCCTGGTTTCGGACCTGGCCGGCCGCAGCAACATCCTTTCCAAGGCCCATCGTTACGGCCTGGACCTTTCCAGCAAGGATCCGGTGGTCCTGGAGATTCTGTCTCAGTTAAAGGATCTGGAAAAACAGGGTTTTCAGTTTGAGGGGGCGGAAGGTTCCTTCGAACTGCTCATGAACCGGGCCATGGGGCGGCAGAAGCGTTATTTCCAGCTCCTGGGCTTCCGGGTGCTATCCCACAAGACGACGGAAGACCAGCCGCCCCAAGTCGAGGCCACCATCATGGTCAAGGTGGGCGGCCAGGTAGCCCATACGGCCTCGGTGGGCAACGGGCCGGTCAACGCCCTGGATAACGCCCTGCGCAAGGCCCTGGAACGGTTTTACCCCGAACTGAAGGAAATGCGCCTGGAGGATTACAAGGTCCGGGTCCTGTCCAGCCTGGAGGGAACCGGGGCCAAGGTCCGGGTCCTGATCGAGTCCGCCGACGGGGAAAACAAGTGGGGGACCGTGGGAGTGTCCACCGATATCCTGGAAGCCTCCTGGCAGGCCCTGGTGGACAGCATCAGTTACAAGCTCTACCAGGAAGAACAGAAGAAGCAGCGGGGAAAAGGGTAAAGGCAAATTCGAAATTCGAAACCCGAAATTCGAAACAAATTCAAATGACCGAAATTCGAAATTCAAAACGATGCAATGGAACCCATCAGCATACCGGATAACACTCTAAAAATCCCCGGCGGTCTCCGCACCACCGCCATGGCCATCCTGCCTCACCGGGACGTGGACCGGGCTCTCGATCTGGCCCTGTCCCTGGATATCCCTTTCTGGCCGCAACTACCCCATGTGGGCTATTACGAGGATATGTACGTCCAGGCCTCGGAGCATTTTCCGGGCATGGTGTTGGACCCGGACCAAAATGCCCTTCATTTCGATACCCCACGCTTCTATGAGGAGTTGGAAACCCTGCTGGGCCATTTCGAAGAAAGGGAATATTTCGATATCTCCCCGCGTTTTTCCGTGGTCTACCACCAATTCCTGAGCAGGGATCTTTCCGGGTACGCGGCTATCCGCGGTCAGTTGGAGGGTCCGATCAGTTTCGGGCTGAAGGTCCTGGACGAAAACGACCGGCCCCTTATTTTCAACGAGGAAGTCCGGCCGGTCCTGATCGACTTCATGGCCCGGAGGGTCAACACCCAGTTGCAACGACTCAAAGAGAAAAATCCCCGGGCCTTCATGTTCATCGACGAACCGGGTCTGCAATTCATCTTCAGCAGCGTTTCCGGTTATACGGACATCATGGCCCGGGAGGATTTCCGGAATTTCTTCGACCAGATCGAACGGCCCCGGGGGGTCCATCTCTGCGGCAACCCGGATTGGGATTTCCTGCTGAAACAGGACATGGAGATCCTTTCCTTCGACGCCTACCGCAATGGCCCCATATTTACCAAATATCAAAGCAGCATCCAGAAATTTCTGGACAAGGGCGGGGTCCTGTCCTGGGGCCTGGTGCCGACCCAGACCGAATTGTTTACCCAGGAATCCATTCCCGGCCTGATCGAGATGCTGGAAGGCTTCTGGGGGAACCTCTATCGACTGGGCTTTGACCGGGAGCAACTCCTGGCGCAGAGCCTGCTCTCCCCGGCCACCTGCTGCTTGGTCAACCCGGATTTTGCAAAGACCGTGGAGGCGGCTTTTGAATGGATCCGGGAAATATCGAAGCGCTTGCGGGAAAAATATCGATTGGAATGAACATTGTCGGTTATTGGTCATTGGCGGCTGCGCCGTGTCAGTAGCAGGCACAGCCCCTGCGTCAATGACAGCGCGATGCGCTCTATGACTCGCAACAGGCGCTAATGACTCAATGACGCCACGTGAGTGGCCAATGACGGCGCTCAGCGCCCAATGACGCGGCTCCCGCCGCCAATGACACGGTGAAACCGCCAATGACCCGAACCCCTGAAATCAACATCGATGACTGCATCGGCTGCGGGGCCTGCGTGGACGTCTGCCCCGAAGTCTTCTCTTTGAACGAGGCCATCGACAAGGCCCTGGTTATGAACCCCGAGGGCTGCCCGGAGGAACGCATCCAGGAGGCCATCGACCTCTGCCCGGTCCGCTGCATCTTCTGGGAGGAGTGATTGCCTCCGCTCCTCAGCCGTCCTCAGCAGCGGGGCCTGGTCCTGGTGAGCGCCCTTATCCTGGGGACCCTCTTTTTCTGCCACTGGCTTGAAAATCGAAAAACAGAATCCCCCCTCCACTCAGGCGAACAGTCTGGAAAGAAGCTGATTATCGAACTTGCCGGCGCCGTTCAACGCCCGGGGCTCTATTCCTATAACCGGGCGCCTACGGTCGGCCGGGTCCTTCAGGATGGGGGCGGACCGACCGGAGAAGGTAAAATACCGGCTTCCCGCGCGAGGGAAGTCTTGTTCACTGAAACCCGTTTGACCGTTTCCGTTACGGCTCCGCAGGGGCTATCCCTGGAAAAGGGTCCGTTGTCGGTCCGGACGCTCTGGATCCTCGGCCGGCCGATTCCCTTGAACCTGGCCACCGCGGAAGAATTGGATCATCTCCCTGGAATCGGGCCGGGCCTGGCCCAACGGATCGTGGAACATAGGGAAAACCTGGGACCTTTCACCGAACTAGAAGAACTGCAGCAGGTGAGCGGGATCGGTGAAAAGACCCTGGAGAAACTCCGGCCCTACCTGACGGTACCCTAGTCTCTCGTCTGCTATTTCAATATAAGCGGCAGAAAAGTCGTTGTAGGTTGGGTAGAGTGAAACGAAACCCAACAAACGGATCGGTTGTTGTCGTTGGGTTTCGCGTTGCTCTACCCAACCTACGTGTCTTTCCTCGCCCCCTCCGGGAGCAAGATGATTTTCCTTTATTTATGGCCCGTTGACGACATATAATGCTCGGAATTGCAGGTCGGGAATCCTCAATGGCAAAAAAATGATGATAGCGGAGAACCGGATGAAAGGATTTAACCATCGAATTCAGGCCATCGCCTTGTTTGCTTTGATATTGTTAACGATCTTCTGGACGAATTCCGCCCTGGCTTCCAAATGGAAGACGGAGATCGTGGACGCCGGCGTCGATGCGGGCTGGTATAGCTCCCTGGTTCTGAACGGGAGTGGCAGGCCAAGCATCGCTTACGTCAATGCCGATGTCCTTAAATACGCCGTCTGGAACGGTACGGCCTGGGCCTTTCAGGATATCGACAGCAGTTCCCAAGCGCAGCAGCCCTCCCTCTTTTTTAATCCGAGCTTGCTGGGCTTCCCCGAGGTCACCTATTTTGATTTAACGCCTCCCGGTTCTCTGAAATATACGTTCAAACGAATCCTCCCCCTGCCCATGATTTGGGTTACCCCGGAGACCATTGATACGGGAGGTGTGGGATGGGGAAATTCATTGGTAGTAGATCAAAGTGGCACCGCAAAAGTTAGTTACTGCGATTTTACCAACAACAAACTTAAATACGCCCACCGCACTGCCGGAGTCTGGACCGTTGAAACTTTGGTTGATTCATGTCTGTATATTCCCCTGTTTGCTGCCGATACTTCGCTTGCCTTAGATCCTTCAGGCAATCCGAATATCACCTATTGGACAAATGGAGGGTTAAAATACGCCAAGTTCAACGGGACTTGGTCTTTTGATGTAATCGATCCAGGATCTTTTCCTGCGACAATTGTAGGCCAGGGCAATGCCATCACCATGGACAAAGACGGATGGCTCCATGTCAGTTATACGGATTCAAAAAATCATAAATTAAAATATGCCCGCCACAATACCACAAACTGGATCGTTGCCCCACCCATCGACGACGCCCAAGATGCTAGAACCTCCATCGCTGTGGATGATAACGGGGGGGTTCATATCTGCTACGTGAAGGATTTCGACTTGAATTACGCCTACAACAGCAATAAGGGTTTTTCCACCTGGGTGACCCAGACCGTGGACGGCGGAGCCCCCCTGGCGGGGGAATTCTGTTCCCTGAAACTGGATTCCAACGGAAAACCGAGGATCGCCTACTTCGACCGGACTAACTTAGACCTGAAGTTCACTCAAGCCCTATATGAGGTTTTTCAGTCTTACATTAAGAAGTAAGACCAGGTTTTTCTGAGCAGTTGTAGTTGTAGGTTGGGTAGAGTGAAACGAAACCCAACTGCCGGGCCCGTCATTCTCGTTGGGCTTCGCGTTGTTCTGCCCGACCTATCTCCAGAGTTCGATACCCCCGATTTATTTTCAATCAGCGCAGAATGAGCGGCAGAAATAACTGGTCCCAGGTCATGGCCACCTTCAGACGGCCCGAATTATAAAAATTGTCTTCCTCCTAATAGGCGATGATCGACTTCCCCTTGGAATTGAAGGCCAGGACCGCGAAACTTCCTTGAAGAATTCAACATAAGTTGCGCTTTGTTTCTTTTTTAGTTATATTTTCTGCGCAACGGAAAGAGGAGTCAGAAGAATTGGAGACAGTCTTGTCCGGTACCGAACATTTCCCCTTTCCTTTGGCCCGGTTGATTAACTTTTATCATGGAGGTAATGACATATGGCGGACATCAAGCGTATCGGGGTCATCACCAGCGGCGGCGACTGCGGGGGGCTGAACGCGGTCATCAAGGGGATCGCCCGGGAGGCCTACGCCCTGGGGATCGAATCGGTGGTCATTCCCA
>JACRCK010000213.1 GCA_016219065.1 Deltaproteobacteria bacterium | reverse complement strand
TTGGCGTTCTGACTTCTTTGGCGGACTTATCGGCTTCCGCCCTCATCAAAGACCGTTTGGCGGCCCTGCACCAGGCAGTCGAAACCGTGGCGGCACCGCCCCTCTGGAACGTGGCCACCCTGGGAGGCAATATCCGCCAGAACACCCGCTGTCTTTACTATAACCAGTCCAGGGCCTGGCGGCTCGAACGACCGGCCTGTTTTAAAGCCGGGGGGGACTGCTGCCATGCCGTTCCCAAAGGGAAAAAGTGTTTCAGTGTTTATTGCGGCGATCTGGCCCCGGCCTTGCTGGCCTTGGGGAGCCGGGTTGCGGTCAAAAGTAAAAACCAGGCCCGGGTCATCCCCCTGCAGGACCTCTTTACCGGCAACGGTTTAAACCCCTTCTCCCTGGCCGCCGACGAACTCATCACCGGGGTGATCATCCCCCTACCCGGCGCCCGGGACGGTTCCAGCTATGAAAAGATGCGGCTGCGCCCGGCCGTGGATTATCCCCTGCTGGCGGCGGCCGCTTCCGTGACGCTCCGGGGGGATCAAACCATTGAAAAAGCACGGCTCATTCTGGGAGCGGTGGGGCCGACCCCGGTGGAGGTGGAAACCGATCGGCTCTTTCCGGACGGCACGTTCGAGCAGATCCCAGCCGACGCCTTCCGGGAGATTTTGGGCCAACGGGCGCCGCTGGTGGACAACCTGGCGCTTCCGGGATCCTATCGCCGAAAAATGCTGCCCGTGATTGCCGGAAAGGCCATTCAGGGGGCGCTCCGGTCGATCCGGAATAAGGAGCAACTATGAAAAAGTCAACCAGGCGACTGATCGCCCTGCAAGTTAACGGCAACGAGTACGAGATCGCCGTCCACCCCAATCGCACCCTGCTCGAAGTCCTCCGGGAAGACCTCCGGCTGACCGGAACCAAGGAAGGTTGTGACGACGGCTCCTGCGGCACCTGCACCGTGCTGCTGGACGGGGTGCCCGTACGGTCCTGCCTCTGTCTGGCCCTGGAGGCCCAGGGGCAGGCCATCACCACCATCGAAGGCCTGGCCGCAGGCCAGCAGCTCCACCCCGTTCAACAGGCCTTCGTCGATCAGGGGGCCATTCAATGCGGCTACTGCTCACCGGGCATGATCCTCACGGCCAAGGCCCTGCTGGACCGGAACCCGGCCCCCAGCGAAACGGATATTCAGCGGGCCATCTCCGGGACTTTCTGCCGCTGCACCGGGTACAACAAGATCGTCACCGCCATCCAGAAAGCCGGACAATTGGTGGGGGGAGGGAACGGGTAATGGAGCAGCTTCGGTATGTGGGCAAATCCGTGCCGCGGAAAGACGGCCCGCTCAAGGCCACCGGCCGGGCGCAATACGCGGTGGATATTTCATTGCCGGGAATGCTCATCGGCAAGGTTTTGAGGAGCCCTCATCCCCATGCCCGCATTCGGCACATCGATACGAGCCGGGCGGAAAAATTACCGGGGGTCAAGGCGGTGGTTACGGCGGCGGATTCGCTGCGCATCAAGCACGGTTTCGTAGAAACGCCCCGTTATCCGGCCGACCAGTTGCCGATTGCCGTGGATACGGTGCGCCATGTGGGGGAAGATATCGCCGGAGTGGCCGCCGTCGACGAAGACACGGCCGAGGAGGCCTTGGCCCTCATTCAGGTGGACTATGAGTTGTTGCCGGCGGTTTTCGACCCGGAAGAGGCCATGCAGCCCGGGGCCCCGGAAATCCATCCCAGCCATCCGCGGGTCAACGAACCTTTTCGCAATATCGGCGGCAAGACGGCGACCGGCTGGGGAGACGTGGAGCAAGCCTTTCAGGAATCCTACCTGATCCGCCAGGATAAATACTATTGCCAGATTCGGGCCCACGGCTATATGGAACCCCAGGCCACGGTGGCCCATTTCGATTATTCGGGGAAACTCAATGTCTGGACGTCCAGCATGGGGGTCTTCCTCAAACGGGCCAAGCTGGCCCGCACCCTGGGGCTGCCCTACGGCAGCGTACGGGTCTTGAAAACCTATGTGGGCGGCGCCTTCGGAGGTAAAATCGACCTTTTTCACCACGAATATATCAGCGCTTTACTCTCCATGAAATCCCATCTGCCGGTGAAAATCGTCTACAGCCGGGAGGAGGTTTTCAAAGCCGCCCGTCACGGCCAGCCGCTGATCGTCGAGGTCAAAACCGGGGTGACCCGGGAGGGCGACATCCTGGGGCAGGAAATCCGGACCATCAATGACAGCGGCGCCTATCACGGCAGCGGGGTGGTGATCATCTTCCTGGCCTGGGGGTTCGCCATGGCCCCCTACCGGGTGCCCAACCTGAAATACGAAGGGTATTCCGTTTACACCAACAATCTGGTCCGCGCCCCCCAGAGGGGACACGGGGCCCCGAAAATGCGCTTCGCCTTGGAGTCCCAATTTGATATGATCGCCGAAGAACTGGGGATCGACCCGGTGGAATTCCGTCTGCGTAATGCCCGAAAAACCGGGGAATTGCTGCCCAACGGCGACTCGGTAAAAAACTTTGGACTGCGCGAGTGCCTCACCCGGGCGGCCGCGCACACGGATTTCAAGAACAGGCATGAAGCGGCCCGGAGCCAACGGGCCAGCGCCGTTAAAATCAAACGGGGCATCGGGATCGGTACCACGGCCTATTTCGGCGGCTCGCTGATTTATCCGAACAGTTCGTCCGTCATCGTCAAATTGAACGAGGATGCCAGCGTTTCTTTGATGACCGGCGCCCTGGACATCGGGCAGGGCTGTGAGACCGTCCTTTCGCAGATCGTCGCCGAGGAACTGAGCGTCCCGCTGGAAGAAGTGCAGGTCTATGCCTCGGATACCGAAACCACGCCGGTGGATATCGGGTCCTGGATCAGCGGGCTGACCTACGTGACCGGCAATGCGGCCAAAAAAGCGGCGGCCCAGGCCATGAAAAAGCTCCTGGCGGTGGCTGCCGAGGAACTCGACGAACCCGTCAAAGACCTGACGGCCTACAATAAAGAAATATTCGTCACCCGCGCTCCGGAACGAAAGCTCTCCTACGCGCAGGTCCTGGCCGCCAGCATTGCCAAAAACAAAGGCGACTCCCTCATCGGCGAAGGCCATTTCCGGACGATGAAAAAGGAGCCGACGCACCCCAGTCTGGCCACGGCCAAAGGCCGCTGGACGGAAAACTACTCCAGTTATGCCACGGTGGCCGAAGTGGAAGTCGATACTGAAACCGGCGTAGTGAAACTGCTGAAAGCCACCACGGCCCATGACTGCGGCTTCCCTTTCAACCCCATGCTGGTGGAGGGGCAGATCGACGGCCAGGTTTCCATGGGCCAGGGGCACATGCTGACCGAAGAGCTCCGCGTGGAGCAGGGCTGCATCCTCAATCCTTCTTTTTTGGAGTACAAGATGCCCTGTGCGCTCGATATGGTGGAGACGGAGTACCTGGACGTCATCACCGAGGACTATCCCAAGGACCGCCATT
This sequence comes from Deltaproteobacteria bacterium, assembly GCA_016219065.1. Classification (GTDB taxonomy): domain Bacteria; phylum Desulfobacterota; class RBG-13-43-22; order RBG-13-43-22; family RBG-13-43-22; genus JACRCK01. The sequence goes on along the minus strand of JACRCK010000213.1, from coordinate 19,963 downwards.
ACAACACCAAGGAGGTGGGGGAAGGGTACGTGTCGGGAACGGTGGCGGCGGTGGCCAATGCCGTCTATAACGCCACGGGGGTGAGGCTGAAACGTACCCCCTTCTCTCCGGACCGGGTTTTAACCGGCCTGGAACAAATCCGGAAAAAAGAAAGGGAGGATCATGGGTAGGTTGCTGGGGCAGGTTCTCAAGGTCACGACAAAAATCCTGGACGCCGTCGGCGGCGCGGCCCTGACTTTTATGATGCTGCTGACGGTCACCGACGTGATCCTGCGCGCCGCCGGTCACCCCCTGGTGGGCACCTTCGAAGTGGTGGCCCTGTCGCTGGCCCTGGTGATCGGCTTTACCATCCCCAAGGTTTCCTTCGACCGGGGCCATATCCGGGTGGACCTGGTCATCGAGGTGGTGTCCAAACGGACGCGTGACGTCATGAATACCGTTACCCGCCTGATCTGTATCGCCCTCTTTGCCATCATCACCTACAACCTTTTCAGCGTCGCCGCCGAACTCCGCGCTTCGGGCGAAGTTTCGCCCACCATCCAGCTCCCCGCCTACCCTTTTGCCTACGGGGTCGCTGTCTGTTGCGGCATCGAATGCTTCGTTTTTATTTTCGACATCGTCAAGATCTGGACGGGCGAATATGAATGAGCTCACCGGAATTACCCTGCTGCTTTTGCTGCTGCTCTTGTTTGCCACCGGCATCGAATTGGGTTTCGCCATGGCCGTCATCGGCTTTGTGGGTTTTGCCTACCTGAAAGGTTTTCAGGTGGCCACCAACCTGATCGGCCGGGACCTGTTCGATGTCATCACCAACTACGGGTACACGGTCTTTCCCCTCTTTATTTTAATGGGTCAAATCGGCTATCATTCCGGTATCGCTAAAAACCTCTACGATTCGGCGCACAAGTTCATCGGCCATATCCCCGGCGGCCTGGCCATCGCCACCATCCTGGGCGGCAGCGCCTTCAAGTCCATTTGCGGATCGGCCACGGCCACCACGGCCACCTTCGCCAGTGTGGCCATGCCGGAAATGGACCGCTACGGCTATGACCAAAGGCTTTCGACCGGAACCATTGCCACGGTGGGCACCCTGGGTTGCCTGATCCCCCCCAGTGTGGTGCTGATCCTGTACGGCATCATTACGGAGCAGTCCATTGGCAAGCTGTTCCTGGCCGGGATCATTCCGGCCCTGATCATCGGCCTTTTCTTCGTCGGCATCATTTATGGCTGGGCCCGCATCAATCCGAAGATTGCGCCGGTTTCGGAACGCTCGACCTGGAAAGTCCGTGCCCGCTCCCTGCCGGCGGTGCTCTGGGTGTTTCTGATCTTCGCGGTCATGATCGGGGGGATCATGCTGGGGTTTTTCACTCCCACGGAGGCCGGTTCCGTGGGGGCCTTTGCCGTCCTGCTGCTGGCGCTGGCCCAGAGGAATATGAGCTTTAAGAAGTACGTCCGCTCCCTCTCGGAAGCGATCCGCACGGCCGGCATGTTTCTCATGCTGATCGCCGGCTCGCTGATCCTTGGCCATTTTATCGCCGTCACCAATATCCCCCAGGGCATCGCTGATTACCTGTCCGCGCTCAACGTAAACCGTTACGTGATTCTGTTCCTGATCTGCCTCGTCTATGAACTGGGCGGCACTTTCATCGAAGACCTGGCCTTCATGATTTTGGCCACGCCCATATTCTTTCCGACCATCCTCAAACTGGGCTTCGACCCGATCTGGTTCGGCATCCTCATCAGCGTAGTCATCATGGTCGGCATGATTATTCCCCCGGTGGCCATTGCCGTCTTCGTCGTCAAGAATATTACCAAGGTACCCACGATAATCATTTACAAAGGGTCCGCCCCCTTCCTGATCGGTCTGATCCTTTTCTGGGGCCTCCTGTTCGTCTTTCCGCAGCTTGCGCTTTGGCTGCCCTCGATGTTTATCCATTAAACCGATCCCTGCGGGACATTTAAAAAAGGAGGAATGGACATGAACAGAAAACTTATCTTGTTGTTGGGTGCGGTAGCGTTATTGTTTTCAACGACGGCCGGGGCCGAGGTGATCGAACTGTCTTTAGCGAATTATATGCCGGTCATGCATATCAATTCCGTACTGATGGGCAAGTTTTGCGAGGAAGTGAATAAGAAGCTGGCCGGCAAGGTGAAGGTCACCCAGCATACGGGCGGCACGCTGCTGACAGCGCCTAAAATGGCGGCCGGTGTCGCCTCCGGCATCGCGGATATCGGCCTGGCCCATTGTTCCTACTCCCGGGGGCGCTTTCCGGTCATGGAACTCACCGAATTGCCCCTGGGCGCCCCGAGCAGCTTTGTGCTCACCCACGTCATCAATGACTTTTACAACAAGTTCAAACCGAAAGAATGGGACTCTTACCACCCGCTCATGTTCAGCGCCAGTCCGCCCTCGGTCATTCAAACCGTCAACAAGCCGGTCAAGACCCTCGAAGACCTCAAAGGCCTGAAAATCAGGGGCACCGGACGCAGCGGCGACGTGGTCAAGGCCCTGGGCGCCACCGTCGTGCCCGTCGAAATGATGGATATGTATGATGCGCTCCGCCGGGGTGTGATGGAGGGCAACATGGGTCCCTTCGAACAGCTCAAGAGCTTCAAAACCGGCGATGTCCTGCGGTATCACACCACTTCCTATAAGGCCGGAAGCGGCTATACCTTTTATGTCATCTTCAACAAGGCCAAATGGAACAGCTTGCCGGCGGAGGCCAAAAAGGTTTTTGACGATTTAGCCAGTCAGTATATCGACCTGTGGGCCGTGGAGTGGAACAAGACCGATATCGCCGGAAAAGAATATTTCCTGGAAAAGGGCGGCCAAGTCGTACCGCTGGCCGACGCGGAAATGGCCCGCTGGTCCAAAGCGGTGGAAGTGGTCGTCAGCGATTATAAAAAGGACATGGTCGCCAAGGGGTTTACGGCCGCCGAGGTCGACTCCTGGATCAGCTTCATCAAGGAACGGATCGAGTACTGGAAGGGCCAGGAAAAAGCAAAAAAGATTCCCACGGCCTACGTGTATTAAAGGGCCGTACCCGGGTGAGTCCTTGCGAAGAGTGTATTATGGTCCGCTTGGGGTTTTTGTAGGGGGGTTTTATAACCCCCCGCCCCCGCCAACCAGGCAACCCAAGGACGGTTGGGGATAAACCCCAACCCTACGTGAACAACCTCATTCAATGTTCAATGTTGGACGTTCGTTTATTCTCGTATTAAGTTTTGGGGGTAATGCCCCAGGTTAAGACCGACTCGGTCTGGCAGACCGAGCCGGTCTGAGCCCAGCTATTTTCGTATTAATCGTTTAGAAGGAGGTCCGCATGGTAAAAATGTGGCGGCCGGAGTTAGAGACCTTACCCCGGGAAGAATTGATCAAACGACAACTGCGGCTCTTCCGAAAGCAGATGAAGTATGTCCTGGAGAAAAGTCCCTTTTACCGGAGAAAATTCGGGGAAGCGGGGGTAAGGCCCCGGGACATCCGCAATCTGGAGGACGTCCGCCAGGTCCCCTTCACCACCAAGCAGGAATTGTTGAAATCCCAGGAGGATTACCCGGTCTTCGGCGATTTCCCCTGCATACCGCCGGAGGCCGCCACGCGGGTATTCCAGACTTCCGGAACGACGGGCCTCCCCTTGAAAGTCCCCTACAGCAAAAAAGACTGGTTTAAAAATTGTTTTGAACAGTTCAGCTATTTTATCTATGGCTACGGCATCGAGAGCCGGGACATTGTCTTTTTCCCTTTCATGTACGGCCTTTTCATTGCCTGGTGGGGTATCCAGGCGGCCCTGGAACAACATCAGGTGACCATCGTGCCCGGGGGGGGACAAACCTCCGAGACCCGGTTGCGCAGCATCATCGACTGGAACGCCACCATAGTCTGCGGGACGCCCAGTTACATCATCTTTCTGGGGTAACTGGCCCAGAAGCTCGGGGTCGACCTGCCCCGTTCCCGGGTGCGGATGGTCATCACCGCCGGCGAACCCGGGGCGCAGGTTCCGTCGACCAAAAAATTGATCGAGGAACTCTGGGGGGCCAAGAACTACGACGATATCGGCAGCACGGAGATTACCAACTTCGGCTACGAGTGCATCCGGCAGCAGGGGACGCACCTGAACGAGATCATGTTCCTGCCCGAATTGCTGGACCTGGAAACCGGAACCCCGGTAAAAGCGGGGGAAGTGGGCGAACTGATCCTGTCCAATCTCTGTTGCGAAAGCGCCCCCCTCCTGCGCTATAAGACCGGAGACCTGACCCGCTTCAATTACGATCCCTGCGACTGCGGCCGGACGTTTCTGCGCATGGAGGGCGGTGTTTTAGGCCGGGCCGATGACATGTTTCATTTCGGGGGGGTCAACATTTTCCCCTCGGCCGTTGAAAATTTCATTCGCCGGGTCCCGGAATTTTCCAATGAGTACCAGTTGGTCGTCCCGCCCCAGGGGTCGGGAAAAAGGCTGCGCATCCGGATCGAAGCGGCTTCCCGGGAACTGTCCGACGACCGGGTCCAGGCCGCGATCAAAGGCTTCATCAAAGACATCGTGTACCACATCAAGATCACACCCGAGGTGGAACTGGCCGAACCGGGCAGCCTGCAACGGTTCGAGGGCAAGGCCAGACGGCTGGTCCGGGAGCGTTAGGCGATTCCATAGCCTGTTTCCATTTCACCCCAATGGAAGCAGACTGGTTTAGGAATCGAAATTTGGTCCCCTATAAAAGTAAAGAACCACCGTCCCGGAAAGGAGTCCCTGAAATGAAAATCAGTAAAACAGCTTTTATGCTGTCGGTTTGCCTGATGGTTTTCCCAACGCTGCTTTACTCCGCTTCGACTCTAGAACGTTACGCCGATATGGTCCTCTACAACGGTAAAATTGTTACGGCTGACAAGACCTTCCGGATGGCTCAAGCCGTCGCCATTCGCGACGGGAAATTCTTGGTGGTGGGCACGGACCGGGAGGTTTTAGACCTATCCGGACCGGAAACGATTCGAAAAAATCTCGAGGGGAAAACCGTCATTCCAGGATTGATCGACTCACACAACCATATGGACATGGCCGAAGAAGGATTGCATGCGGTACCTCTGCATAAAGCGAAGACTATCGGCGAAGCCCTCGCGTTCATAAAAGAGGCGACCGGCAAGGTCAAGCCTGGAGAATGGATAAGAGGGAACGCTTGGCACCCGCTCGCCCAGTTGCAGGAAAAGAGATACCTGACCCGCCAAGAAATCGACAGCGTTGCTCCGGACAATCCGGTATTTCTCCCCACCGTGGGGCATGCCGTCATGTGCAACAGCCTGGCCCTCAGACTGGCCGAAATAACTAAAGATACGCCGGATCCCAAGGGAGGGGCGATACACAAAGATGCCACCGGAGAGCCTGATGGTGTGCTTCACGAAGCCGCGATACGCTTGGTCGCGAAAATAGTGCCTCCCCTTCCTTTTGATGTGAGAGTAACCATATTCAAGGACGCTATGAAAAGGTTAAACTCGGCAGGGCTCACCGGGGTGGTAATCGGTTCCGCCGACCCTGACTCTTTCAAGATTTATCAGTACCTCTGGAGCAAGCATGAAGCCACCATGCGGGTAAGCGTCATGTATACCCCAACGGGAGAGTACATGCCCGAAGAAACAGAGGAACAATGGGAACAAATTATAAAAAGGATGGGGTTCTACTCAGGTTTCGGGGACCATTGGCTCAACTTTTCCGGGATCAAGCTCATGATCGACGGCGGTATGACCTTGAGAACCGCCCATACCCGAAAACCCTACCCGCACGATACCAATTACCGTGGTTCATTGCTGATTGCACCGGAAAGACTTAATAAACTTGTAGGAATCTGCAACCGTTACAACTGGCGGGTCGGCATCCATTGTGTGGGGGATGCCGCGATAGACAGGGCCTTGGATGCTTACGAATACGCCGATAAAGAAAAATCCATCAAGGAACAACGCTTCAGCCTTATCCATGCCAGTCTGATGCAGCCGGACCAAATGGAAAGAGCGAAAAAACTGGGGGTTAGGGTCGACCTGCAGAACAATTTCATGTGGGATAAGGCGGCAACCGTGGAACGATTCCTCGGAAAGGAAATGGCCAATAGGGCCTGCCCGACACGTTGGTTGATAGATCGACTGGGTCTCGCCGGTATCGGAGCGGGGACCGATAGCCCGGTCAATACCTTTAATCCTTTCATTAACATGTATGTGATGGTGACGAGGAAGGATAAAAACGGTGTCGTCTATGGAGCCGATCAAAAAATATCCAGAGAGGAGGCCCTGCGTCTCTACACCAATGGTTCGGCCGCTTATTCCTTCAAGGAGAAGTTAGTAGGTTCGATCGAGCCTGGCAAGTTGGCCGACTTGGTGATTATCTCCCAGGACATCCTCACCTGCCCCGAAGAGACGATCAAAGATATACAATCCGAGATGACGATAATTGGTGGAAAGATCGCTTACGAAAACAGGAAGTAGCTGAGACCGAGATTAAGGTTATCCTCTATTTGGTGAAGTAAAAACTATTAATGCGCAATTCACGGAGGTGTTGATGGGTCCGATCAAGATCATCATGGCGGCGGTCGATTTTTCCGAATATTCCAAGGCTGCCCTGAAGTACGCGGCCTTTTTAGCCAATTCCGTCAATGTCCCGCTGGTGGTGGCCAATATCATCAACCACCGGGATGTGGAAGCCATTCGCGCCGTGGAAGATGAGGACCTGGGACTTTCGGTGGAAACCTTTATCGCCAAACAGAAGCAGGAACGGGAAACCGCGATCGATCAACTGCTGCAGGAGACCGGTTGTCTGAATCTGCAGGTCATCCGGATTTTTCGGGTGGGCGTTCCCTGGGTGGAATTGATAGAGGCCGTCAAGAATGAAGGGGTGGACCTGGTGGTGATGGGAACCAAGGGCCGCACGAATATCGTGAACACCCTGTTCGGGTCCACGGCGGAAAAGGTTTTTCGCCGTTGTCCGGTGCCCGTCCTCTCGGTCAGGGGGAAAGAACACGAACAGATCGCCTGTTCCCGGGCTTTATGATCCTTCCCCGAACCCGACCCGGTTCGTCTATTTTCTTTTCAGAATAAACAGCCGGGTGGCGTTAATGACCGGCTGCGGGCGCCGCCCGGGATGTTTGAACGGTCGGGAACTCCCGGTTATTCCACCCCCTGGAGTATCTTCATTTCCTCTTCCCCCACCACTTCCAGCAGCACCTCTCCGACGACCCGGGCGCACTCCCCCACGAAACGGGTGCATTCGTCGCGCCGCCCGTCGATGCGGCGGGCCTTGACATCCTCCGGGTCATACCAGTTGCAGTGCGAAATGGTCCGGCAGGTGGTATCTCCGTATTTTTTTTCGGCCAGTTCTTTCAACCGGTCATAGACCTTCCGGACCGTTGCAGCCAGGCGGCCGTCTTCCATCTCTTCCAGGGAGGCCCGCCCGAAGAGGCAGCCCACCACCTGGGTCGCCCCGGCAATGGCCCCGCAGAGATCGCCCCGGTAACACCCGCCGGTCAAACCGGCCATGGCCCGCACCGCCGCCTCCTTTTCTTCTTCGCCGATCATTTCCAGACCCACGGTCAGGATAGCCTGGGCTCAATAGAGATCCCGGGCGAACAGGTCCATAGCCCGGGCTTGCATCGTATCCGGTGTGATCATGGTGACTCCCATCAAAAAAGACGCCGGAAGACAACTCCCGGCGCCCGTGTTTTATGGATAGCGCTGGTTGGGAACAGTGGGGCGGTTCCTGATCTCAGTCCATCAATTTCAATATCCAGTCTTCCATTTCTTCCATTTCCCGGCCGAAGAGCTGCTGCAGCCCCTCGAAAACCCGCTGATAGGCGGCCACCTGTCTTTCCAACTCTTCGATCTGCTGGGTCAACTGCTGGGCGAACAGGAAAGACCCCTGGCCCATGCGCAGCAGATCGCTTTGCCGCCCCACGAGTCCTTTGGCCTTCGGGCCTTTGGGCGCTGCGGCCGGAGGAGCGCTTTTTTTAGCGGCCGGGCGGCCCGCTTTTTTCGCAGGTTGGGGGGCGGCTTTTTTACGGGCCGGGGCTTTCTTCCTACCCGCAGCCGCTTTAACGGCGGGGGCGGGGGCTTCGGTTTTTGCCTTGACCGCTCGGCTTTTTATCTTTTTGGGCGGGGAGACCGGAACGGCGGCCAGATCGGCTTCCGTGAAAGTGATCCGTCCCAGGTCCCGGGTCAGGCATTTATCCAGGACGGGCCCGGTAATCTCCTGGACGATGGGTAGGGGATCGCCGGAAAGACCCTTGCCCTTTTTTCCGGTCACGTAGCCGTTTTCAATGAGGTTGTTCAGCAGGGCGGCATTGTAGCGCTTCAAAGTCGGCGGGGAATACGCCCCTTTCAATTTCTTTTCCAGCAGGGGGAAAAAGGTCTTCGGAACAATTTCATTTTTCCCTTTGAGGCTCTTCAACCACAAGTCCAGGTACTGCCGGCGATGGTTTTTTTTCATGTCGATCCTTTCTTGGCCTCTTGGATTTAAGTCGTTTCGGATTTCCGGTTCGTCACTCAGCCTAGCGCAGGCTTTCCTGGGCCTTACCTTATGAAAAACAATCGGAAATGTCAAAAAATATTTAAATGTACTGATCGACGAGTTCGTTGAGAAAAGCTTCCATCCCTTCCGGGTGCTGGGCCCGCACTTCCTCGATGGCCCTTTCAATTTTGGTCCGCAGCACCGGATCTTTCAGATCCCGGACCGACCGGTAGGCCCCTCCCCGGCGTCCGAAACGATAGATCAATTTTTCCTCGGGCGGGAGAAAACGGTAGGCATCGACGGCCGCCAGCATTTTCCCCTTGTCCTGGGGAAGGGTCCCGGAGACGTCTTCCAGCAGGTTCATGATATGGTCCGAGGTGACGGTGCTGGAGATGCCCTCCAGGTGATCGATCAGCAGCCGGAGTTCTTCCGCCGCCTCGTCATCGCTCAAGGGGGTGAAGGTCCCCTCGTTGACCAGGGCTTTCAGCGGAATCCGGTCCGGGATGCGCAGGGAACGGATGCGGATGAAATCCGGATCGATCGCGTTCAGGACCCGGGCCGTTTCCAGGGCGTGGTCTTCCCAAAGCTCCTTTCCGCCCAGGCCGGGCATGATGTATTCGGAAAGGGAGATGCCCGCTTCCTTCAACTTCCGGCCGGCTTCGATATGTTCGGCGGCGGTCACCCCTTTTTTCATCAGGGCCAGCACCGCGTCCGATCCGCTTTCCAGCCCGATGTGGACCCGGTCCAAACCGTCCAGGCGGAGGGATTTCAACTCCTCCACCGTTTTGCGGGCCACTGTTTTGGCCCGGGCATAGGTGGTGATCCGATTGACCCAAGGGATCTCTTCCCGCAGAAAATCCAGCAGGGCCTTCAAGTCCGCCGCGGGTAAAACCAGGTTGTTGGCATCCTGAAGAAAAACGTTGAATTCCTGATAATACATCCAGGCCGCCACATTGCGATAGGCGTGGGCATAACCGGGCGACTGAAATACCCTTCCGATCACCCGGTCGTCTATTTCCCCGGCCGATCCCATCTGCCGGGAAAGCTCTTTTAAATCCTCGATGATCCGCTTGATTGTCCGGATATCTTCCTGCACTTCCGCCACCGACCGCCGGGAGAACTTACGTCCCTTGTAGACGGGGCAAAAAAGGCATTGGTTCCAGGAACAGTTCCGGGTGACCCGGATCAACAGGCTTTTAGCTTCATTGGGAGGCCGGATCGGCCCCTGTTCAAAATCCAGTTTCGCTGTTTCGTTCATTCTTTTTCCTTTGTTTTTCTTAATCCGACGGATCGGTCGGATCCGACCGATCCGTCCGATGACTATAATAATCACCTATTCCCAATTTGGCAACGATTCCCTATAATACCAACCATGTTCTCCCACCGCGCCCTGGGACTGGTCCTCCTGTCGGCCCTGCTGCTCACCCTGCTGATCGTCGGGCGGCAGGAAACCCATCGTCCCTGGAAACAGATCCAGCAAAAATCCTCCCCGGCCCCTGCCGGGGTCAAAGAGCTGTATCTGCCCCATTGGCGGACCCGCGAACGCTGCCTGACCTGCCATTTCGGGATCGAGGAAATTTCCTCCGCCCATCCGGTCCAGAGCTTCGGCTGTACGATCTGCCATGGCGGCAACGGACTGGCCCTCGACAAGGACCTGGCCCATCAGGGCCTGCTCGGGGGGGCCAATCCTGCGGATTTCCGGGTGGTCCATCTGACCTGCGGCCGCCGGGCCCCGGACGGGACCCGCTGCCACAGCGGGCATGGGGAGCCGGAAAAAAACACCGCCCTGACGGCCCCGCGGAGCCTGATGGCCTCCATGGCGGGGGTCATCGCCGGACTCCGTTACACCTGGGGCGCCCAGGATACCCCGGAAGCCCGATATGGTGCGGTGGGGGTGCGGACACCGGAGAAAAGCCTGGCCCCCATACCGGTCTTCGACCGGCTCTCCTTCCGCCGAGGGGCCGACGGCCGGGCCCTGACCAAGGATGATCTCGGGAACGAGATCGCGGTCTCCGGCCAGTTGGCCGACGACCACTGGCGGAAATTCTGCAGCCGCTGCCACCTCTACAGTGAACGGCCGTCCGGCCCCAGCGCCCACGGCGGCGGCTGCGCCTCCTGTCATGTCGTCCGGAATACAGCGGGAACCTATGAAGGCGGCGACGTCTCGCTGCCGCGGAACAAAGTCGGTTACGGCCGGCAGCACCGCTTGAGCGCCTCCCCTCCTGTTTCCCAGTGTCTGCGCTGCCACAACCGCAGCGGGCGGATCGGCTTGACTTATTCCGGATTGCTGGAATCCGATCAATACGGCACCCCCTACCAGTCCGGGGATTTGCATAAAAGCCGCTTGAGCGGCGGCCGCTTTGTCCAGCATTTGACCCCCGACATCCACTTTGAAAAAGGAATGCACTGTATCGACTGCCATCTGGCCCGGGAAATCATGGGCGACGGCCGGATCTATTCCCGGATGTACCAGGCCGTGGAAATCCGCTGTGAAGACTGCCACGGAACCGAAAAAAAGCCGCCCCGGACGGTGACCGTCCTCTCGGATAAAGATCCGGTCATCTGGCTGGCCGCCAACCAGAAGCTGCCGCCGATCCAACCGGGGGAGCTGCTCCTGACCTCCTCCCGGGGACAGCCTTTTTCCAACATCCGCCGTGAGAAGGATCAATGGGTCCTTTTCAGTAAGGTGGACGGACGCCGGCACCCGCTCAAGATCATCACCGCCAGACCCGGACCCCATGCTTTTCCCGGGCACGGCTCCGAACGGATGGAATGCTTTTCCTGCCATACCCGCTGGGCGCCCCAATGCTACGGCTGCCATGATTACCGGCGGTCCGGGGACAGGCAACTGGACGTCATGAACCGGGTCTCCTCGCCGGGGGCCTGGCTGGAAACCCGGGACTACTATCGCTTCGAAGACCCGCCCCTGGGCCGGAACCAGCGCCGGAAAGTTTCCCCTTTCGTACCCGGCTGCCAGGTGCTCCTGACCGAGTTGGACTCCCAGGGCCGGCCTCTGGAAGGACGGGCGCGGAAGATCTTCCGCCGTCCCGGTTTCAACGGCATCGTCGCCGGACCGCTCCAGCCCCATGCCGTCCGCCGGGAGGTCCGCTCCTGCCCGGAATGCCACGGAAACCCCAAGGCCCTGGGGCTGGGGTCAGGCCTGCTCCTGCCGGGATCCGCCGGTAACGCCAACCGGCACCTGTCCCCTTTCCGGGGCGAACCGGAATTTCCCCATTCCTGGGAAGCGCTGATCGATCCGGAGGGTCGTCCCCTCCAATCCACCTCCCGGCCCGGGGCCCGGCCCTTCAACCGGAAGGAATTGATAAAAATCAGGCGGGTGGCCCCCTGCCTGCCCTGTCATGATACCTACCAGGATCCCATCTATCGCGATCCGGAGCAAGCCTACCGGGTCGACCGGGGAGAAAAGCATCGCCGCATCGTCCGGGAATATCAAAAGGACCTGCCCTGATGGGACGCTGGCTAGGCCTGATTTTCCTCATCGCGGTGTCGCTCACCCTTACGTCCGGAGTCCGGACTCCGGCCGAACAAGGCTGCCTTTCCTGCCACCAGGGGATCGAGGCGCCGGGGAAAGGCCACCGTTTCCCCTGCCAGCGCTGCCATGGCGGCGATCCGCAGGCCACGGAGCAGGATAAGGCCCATCGGGGGCTGGCCGCCAATCCTTCCGCTTTGGGTCAGGCGCCGCTGGTCTGCGGGCCCTGCCATGCCGATCAGGTGCGACGGGTCCAACGGTCCCTCATGGCCACTTCCGCTGGAGAAATCAACCCCACCCGGTATCTCTGGGGCGCTCAACCGCGGGAACCGGTGACCTATCTGAACCAGGCGCTGGATCAATACCCCGCCCTGCCCCACCCGGACCAAAGCCGCCAGCCCGTGGACGACCTGCTGCGCCGCCGCTGCCTCCGCTGCCATCTTCATACCCCGGGCACGCCCCGCTTCGGCGAGTGGCGGGCCGCCGGCTGCGCCGCCTGTCATATGCCCTACGGCCCGGACGGATTCAGCCGCAGCGCCGACCGGGCCGTCGTCGCCCGGCAGGCGGAAATACGCCAAGGTAAGGAGGCGCAAAAAAGAGGCTACCCCCTTATGCACCAACTGACCCGGGCCATCCCCACCACCCAGTGCCTGACCTGCCACAACGGGCACCGGGTGGGAATGGATTTCGTCGGTCTGGCCGAACGGGATTATGAGGAAAGCTATCGTTTCAACGCCCCGGACGGCGAGTCCCCGGCCCTGCTTTACGGCCTGGACCCCCGGGCCATGACCCCCGACATCCATCACGAACGGGGGCTGGTGTGCATCGATTGCCATTCCGGCCGGGAAGTTATGGGCCATGGTTCCGTGGCCACCCGGGCCGGGGGGCAGGTTTCCATCCGCTGCCGTAACTGCCACGGAGAGCCCGGCCGACCGGCACAAACTCGAAAATATATTAAGAATGCCAAGGAACACTCGGAAATATATAGGGAAATACTATTAGACGCCGACGGTTTTCCACTTCCCCACGTCCGGCGGATCGACGGTCAATTAACCCTGACCGGGAAGTTATCGGGGAAATCCCACCGCATCCCCTCCCTGGACCGTTCTCCGGGACCGCTAGATCACCGCATTCCGGAACATATCGGAAAAATGGAATGTCATAGTTGCCATGCCCTGTGGAGCTATCAGGACTTCGGCTTTCATCTGCTCCGGGAAGAGCGGGCCGATTATCAGAAATGGGCGCCCCTCTGGCTGCAGAACGATCCCCAGGTCCAGGAGCTTTTACGCCAAAACCTGCCCCGTCCGAAGGCCCAATGGTCGCCTCCACGGTCCCGCGACTACCTCGACGGGACGATCCGCCCGGGTATCTGGTTCGCCGGCTATTCATACCGGAGATTTGAAAATCCGATCTTCGGCATCAACGGCCGGGGACGGACCAGCGTCTTCCGCCCTCTGCATCAATTCGTGGTCAGTCGGGTCGATGAACGGGGTTTGGTCCTCGAGGACAGCCGGGTCCCCCGGACGCCGGACGGGAAACCGGGGTTGGGTTTTAACCCTTACGCGCCGCATACGATTCGCCGGCCGGTCCGGTCCTGCGAAGGCTGCCATTTGAATCCGCGGGCGATCGGACTGGGGAACCGCCTTCCCATGGCCGGTACGGCATTAGGCACGAAATGGTCCCCTCCCCTGACCTTCCCCCGGAAGGATGGAACCCCCATCGACTTTGAATGGGAAGCCCTGGTCGATCCGGAAGGGAGGGCCCTTCAAACTCAGACCCGATCCGGGGCGCGGCCTTACAACCGGCAGGAAATCAAAGGCCTGCTTACAAAATCCAGGGCGTACAAGGGATGGTACACCCGTTATTACCAGGAGAAGGGTCTGTACTGATAAGGAATATTAGAATGGTGGAATAGTGGAATAAAAACGATACGCTCTATTTAAGGGAACCGTAGATTGTGAGAGCCGCAGCGAATATCAACAATAGGACGAACATAAAACTGGATATCCGGGGGGATACACCCAGGCGTTTTTCCAACGGCAGCAGGGCCAGAAAGGCCATGGCCGCCAGGGGGAGGAGCACCCCGGCCCAGAGCGGGGGCAGAACCTCCAAAAGGACCTGGAGGCCCACAAAGATCCAAGGGGCCTTCACGGAGACCCCGGCCGGGGACAGGCCCCCTCCCGGACCAGCCAGGGGGGCCGAAAAAAGCAGGGCCAGCCAGGACAGGAGGATGACGGCAATCAGCGCGGCCATTAATTCCTTGATCAACAACCGGTCCCGCGGTATTTTTTCAGAAAGGTGTCCCATGAGGTCCTTTAGTTTACTTCATCGCCCTGCTTCTTTAAAGAGTTATTTGGGGAATTGGATCCAGCCATGAAAGCCGAATTTCCCCGCCGCCTTTTTTTAGCTTTCGGCGCCCTGCTGGGAGGCGGTTCGCTTTATCTGCTGGGCCGGGGACTGCTGACCTTTTTCAGCGCGCCCGGGTCGCCCGATCCACCGTCCCGGTTTCCGGTGGCGGACCCGGCGGAATTAAGCCGGCTGAAGGATCCCTGGAAATACCACCAGGGCGTCTGGCTGATCCGGGATAGCCGGGGCTGGTACGCCCTGCTGGGCCGCTGCACCCACCTGGGTTGCCGGCCGGCCCTGGATCCGTCGTCCGGACTACTGGTCTGCCCCTGTCACGGGAGCCGTTTCGATCTCCAGGGCCGGGTCGTCAAAGGCCCGGCCGAGAGACCCCTGCCCCGGCTGGAACTGGCCCGGGGGTCCGACCGGAAGATCTGGGTGGACACGGGCAAGGAAACCGGGGCCTCTTTCCGGCTGCCCCTATGAAAAAAACCTGGTCCGACAGTTTCTGGAAGCACCTGCACCCCGCCAGCCTGACTGCGGAGGCCATCCGCTTTACCCACACCTTCTGCCTGGGCGGGGTGACCTTTCTGCTGTTTATCCTGCTGGGCCTGACCGGGCTGTTGCTCCTGTTCCATTACCTGCCCCTGCCGGAGAAGGCGTACCTCTCCATCACCACCTTGACCTTCGTGATCCCCTTCGGCGGTTTTATCCGGAGCCTCCATTACTGGGCCGGCCAGGTCATGGTGGCCACCCTGTCGCTGCACATGATCCGGGTATTTTATTACCGGGCCTATCAGCCGCCCCGCCGCTTCAACTGGCTGGTCGGCGTGGGCCTGCTGATCCTGACCCTGGTCCTGGATTTTACCGGCTACGCCCTGCGCTGGGATGCGGACACCTACGCCGCCACGCTGGTGGGAACCCAGCTCCTGAACCAGATTCCGCTGCTCGGCCCCGTGCTCCATATCCTGCTGGTGGGCGGAACCCAGATCGGCGATTCCACGCTGCTCCGCTTCTACGTCCTCCACTGCTTTCTGCTGCCCGGTTTTTTACTTTTCCTGGCCTTCTACCATTTCTGGCGGGTCCGGAAGGATGGGCTGGCGGAGAAACCGCTCTAATAAAAAGACGAACGTCCAACATCGAATAAGGGTGCATTTTCAAGCTTCGTGGGTGGCCGGCAGCCGGTGGCCGGGGGGTTTAAAAAAAAGGGAGGGTTCCACCATGGACCCTCCCTTGCTGACTTCTCAGTTGTTAATTTAAGCGGATTATTTCCGGCCCTTCTTCTTTCCGGTTTTGGCCTTGGGCGCTTTGGGCATCTCAACCTTCTCGGGAACGGACTGCTCGATCTTTTCGGCCTCGACCTTCTCACGCACCACGGTCGTACCGGCCGCTCGGCCCAACTTGGCTTTCTTTCCGGGCCAGTAATAGACCAGGGGCGAGGCTACGAAAATGGAGGAATAGGAGCCGACCACCACCCCGATGAGCAAGGCCAGGGCAAAGTCGTTGATCACCACGCCCCCCAGGAAAAAGAGGGCCAGCAACACCAGGAAGACCGTAAAGCCGGTAATGACGGAGCGGGCCAGAACGTCGTTGACGCTGATATTGATGATCTCCCCGAAATTTTTGCGGCCCATCCGGTTCATGGTTTCCCGGATCCGGTCAAAGATCACCACCGTGTCGGTCAGGGAGTAGCCGGCCAGGGTCAGGAGGGCGGTGACGATCAGGAGGGTGATTTCCTTGTCGAGGAGATAAAAAATCCCCAGGACGGCCAGGACGTCGTGAAAGGTGGCGATGGCCGCCGCCACTCCAAAACGGAACTCGAAGCGCCAGGCCAGGTACAGAATGATCCCGGCCAGGGAGATGACGATAGCGATGAGGGCGGCTTTCTTCAGGGCCGAACTCACCGAGGCCCCGATCTCGGCCTTGCTTTCCATGATGAACTTCAACTCCGGGAAATCCTCCTGGAGGGCTTTCCCTATGGCGTCCGCCTCTTTGCCCACCGTCTGTTCGGATTTCTTGGCCCGGATGATCAGGATGTTCTCTTGGGTGACCTGCTGCAGGTCCAGGTCTTTGAAACCCTGTTGCGTCAGGGAGGTCCGGATCTTCTCCAGCCCGAAGGGCTGCTGGGCCTTGAACTGAACCATGGTCCCGCCGGAGAATTCCACCCCCAGGTTGGCCTCTCCCCGGTAGATCTGGACGAAGGCCACGAGCCCCAACAGGACGAGAATCGCCGAAGCGATAAAGGCGGGCTTCCGGTAGCCGAAGAAATCGATTTTGGTGGGTTTGACGAATTCCACAAAACGGAAGGCCTTGAGGCGGCGTTTAACGCTCAGCCAGTCATAGACCACCTTGGTGCAGAACAGGGCGGTGAAGAGATTGAAGATGACGCCGATGCTCAAGGTGACGGCAAAACCCTTGATCGGCCCCGATCCGAAAAGAAACAGGGCGAAGGCCGTGATCAGGGTGGTTACGTGGGCGTCGATGATGGTCCAGAAGGCCTTGGCGTACCCTCCGTCCACCCCGGACTTGACCGGTTTCCCGGAATGAAATTCCTCCCGCATGCGCTCGAAAATCAACACGTTGGAGTCCACCGCCATGCCGATGGAAAGGATGATGCCGGCGATGCCCGGCAGGGTCAGCGTGGCCCGGAAGAGGCTCATGGCCGCCATCATGAACAGAACGTTCAGGATCAGGGCCAGGTTGGCCACCAGGCCGGAAAAGCGATAATAGAACATCATGAACAGGACGACCAGGGCCGTGCCCACCAGACCGGAAACCAGCCCCTTGTTGATGGAATCGAGACCCAGCGTGGGTCCCACGGTGACGTTCTGGACGATTTGTACCGGCGCCGGCAAGGCACCGGCCCGCAGCACGATGGCCAGGTCGGCGGCTTCGTCCGGGGTAAAAGCCCCGGTAATCTGGGCCTGGCCGCCGGAGATCCGCTCCTGGATCACCGGCGCCGACTGGACCACCTGATCCAGGATGATGGCCAGTTGGCGGTTCACATTGTCCTTGGTGATCTGATCGAAAGTGCGGGTACCGTGGGCGTTCATTTCCACGCTCACATAGGGTTCGTTGAAATTGCCCCCGAATTGGACGCTGGCCGTCTTGATGGCGGCGCCGGTCATCAGGGTCTTGCTGAACAGCAGCATGGGTTTCTTGGTCACCCGTCCGGTTTCCCGGTCCAAATCCTTGCGGATATAGACCTCCCGTTCCGGTGGCAGCCGATCGGCCAGGGCCTGGTTCAGATCGGCCGGGCTATAGCCGCTCTTGAGCCGTCCGCTTTTAACGGCCTCATCGATGAGGCCGTCCCGATCGATCTTGGTGTCGGCATCGACCAGCTTGAATTCCAGTTGGGCCGTCTTGCCGATCAGGTCCATGGCCCGCTGGGGATCCTTGACGCCGGGCAACTGGACCACCATTTCATCCGCCCCCTGGCGGACGATGACCGGTTCGGTTACCCCGAACTGGTCGATCCGGTTACGGATGATCTCCAGGCTCTGGGCCAGGGCGTTTTCCTGGATGGAACTGATTTCCTTTGGTTGTAAGGACAACTCCACCTGCAGGCCGGCCGGTTGCGGGCTGGTGCCGGCGATGGAAATCATGGGAAATTCATCCTTGATGGTTTCCTGGACCCCCTTGAGCTGATCGCCATTGGGGAGGATGAAGGCCACCCGGTTGAAACCCTTGGTCTCCCCCCGGCTGGCCGGAATTTGCTTTTTGCGCAGGGCTTCCCGCAGATCCTGCTGAATAAGATCCAACTGGTTGGTGATCGCCTTATTCAGATCCACTTTCAAGATGAGGTGCATCCCGCCCTGAAGATCCAGGCCGAGTTTCAGGCCTTCCGCCGGCAGGACGGTCTTCCACCACGAGGGGAGGTTCTTGTTCACCGACGGCAACAGAAACAGCACCGAGAAAACGATCAAAACGGCAATCAGGGTAAATTTCCAGCGGATCTTTTTTAACATGGGCCGACCTTCTTTAAGTTTATTAAAATGCTGTAGAAACTGAATTATTTGACATTTTTTACCGAAAAAGTCAAGCTGAGTTTTTCGACTGCGCCCGGGGCAGCCGCAGAACGACGGTGGTACCCCGTCCCGGCTCGCTTTCCAGGCCGATGGTGCCTCCGTGCCCCTCGATGATTTTGCGGGTAATGGCCAGGCCCAGTCCGACCCCCTTTTCCTTGGTGGTAAAGTAATGGGCGAACAGGTGTTTCCGGTTTTCCGGAGCGATCCCCTGACCGCTGTCCCGGATCCGGATTTCAATCCCCGGCGGCTCGACGGTTTCCCGCAGGCCAATCCCCAGAATTCCCCCCTGAGGCATGGCTTCAATCGCGTTATTGATAATATTGATCAGCGCCTGGGTCAATTGAAACCGATCGCCCCGGAACGGGAAGGGTTTCGGTTCGCCGGTCCTTTCCAGGACGATTTTTTTATCTTTGAATTCCGCTTCCATCAGCGCCAGGACATAATCCAGGATCTCCCCCAGGAATTGCTCCTCCTGATCCGCTTGATATGGCCGGGCCACGAATAAAAACTGCTCGATGATGCGGTTGACCCGGCTGATCTCATCCCGGACGATCCGGGTAAACCGGTCGTAATCCTGCTGGATTTGCGGGTCCTCCCAGGTAAATTCCTTCTGCAGTCGCTGCACCACCAGCCCGATGGCATTCAGGGGATTTTTAATTTCGTGGGCTACCCCGGCGGCCAGTTTTCCCATGGAGGACAATTCTTCCTGGAGCCGCATCTGTTCTTCCATCTCCCGGATACGCCGGAACTGGCGGCCCTGCACTTTAAAAATCAGGAAAAGGCTGACCACCCCCAGGGCCAGCAGGATGCCGGTCATAAACAGGACCTGCGTCCGCGACTGATCCAGCAGGGGGGTTATCTCTTTCAGCGACAGACCGATCCGGGCGACCCCGGCCGAAGGTCCGGCCGGGACCAGCGGCCGGGTCAGCTCCAGGAATTCCTCCGCACCCAGTTTGATCCAGAACACCGGCGGTTTTTTCTCAGGCAGAGGCCGCCGCCATTCGGCCGCCTTTGGCGGGGCCAGGTCGCCCCGGCCGGTTCGGGCCAGGATCCGGCCCCGGGAATCCGAGACTTCCAGATAAGCCAGGTTTCCCTTTCCGGAAAATTCGTTCAGGAGACCCTGCAGGATGATTTCGTAAGCCAGGGTCCGGTATTCCCGATCCGAGATCGTCAGAATGATCAGGCCCCGGTCAAAGCGCCGGACCAAAGCCAGCAGCAGTTTATAGGACCGGCTGTTTTCGGAATCATTGCGCAACACAAACAAACGGGAAGCGCCGGACAGCAGTTTCTGGAAATCCGGGTTATTCCGGAATTCCCGTTTCAGCGACTGGAAATAGGGATCCCCTTTGTCCGCAGTCACCAGCCGGATCCCGGCCAGTCCGGTTTCCCGGATCAGATCCGCCGGTAGCCCGGAACCTTCCGGAAGGCGGGTGGCGGCCTGGTCCAGGCGCAACCCCAGGTCGATCAGCCGTTCGATCAGCAGGTCTTCCAGCCCGATCAATTCCTCCGTGGCGGCATCCCCGGGAAACCCGGCGGCAGGGGCTTCCCGGGCCGTCAGGAAACGATCGAGCAGAACGGTTGAGTCGGCACCAATGCTGCGAACCAGCAGTTGTCCTTCATTTTAA
>JACRCK010000208.1 GCA_016219065.1 Deltaproteobacteria bacterium | reverse complement strand
GCATGCTTTTAGCCGGAATCCAGGGGTAGGGAAACAGACGAACATCGAATATTCAACGTCCAACATCCAACATCGAATGAAAAACGTAGGCCTGGTGCGGTCGGCTTGGGCTCCCCCCTTTACAAAAGGGGGGTTGGGGGGGATTTGCATGCTTCGCGGGTGTGACGCCGCAGCGTTCCATGAGGAAATACCCCGCAGAGCCACAACAGCATGTTCCCTGACTTATAGTCAATAATTAATAATCAATTGTTAATTATTAATTATTGATTTTAAATCCATATCTTTGCTTTGCAGGAGGATTTAAATGGACCAAAAATTAATAGAACTGATGGCCGACCTCAAAGAAGAAGAAACCCTGACCCGGGTCAGGGAACTGGTGGAAGCCAAAACGAATCCCCTGGAGATCCTGGCCGCGGCCCGGGCGGCCATGGAGATCGTGGGGAAGCGGTTCGAAACTTTCGAGTATTTCATCCCCGACCTGGTCATGGCCGGGGAGATCCTGACGGCCATTACGGCGATCGTCAAACCGCTCTTGACTGGAGGCGGGGAAGGCCCTAAAAAAGGCCGGGTATTGATCGCCACCGTGGAAGGTGACATCCACGACATCGGCAAGGACATCGTGGTCTTCATGTTGGACGTGAGCGGCTACGAAGTGCTCGATCTGGGCATCGACGTGCCCATTGAAACGGTGGTGGGGAAAACCCGGGAGTTTAAGCCCCAGGTGGTGGGTTTGAGCGCCTTTCTGACCCTGGCCTTCGATTCCATGAAAAACACCATCGAGGCCATCGAGGGGGCGGGGTTGCGGAAAAATTTGAAGATCATGATCGGCGGCGGTCAAATTGACGAGGAAATCCGCCAGTACGTCAGGGCCGACGCCTATGGGCGGGACGCCATCGCCGCCGTCAATTTTTGCAAAGAGTGGATTGGCGCCTGAAAGTTTGCGTTTAAGGCTTTATTTGGCGGAGTATTGGAGTATTGGAGTATTGGAGTATTGGAGTGCTGGAGTAATGGTTTCAAAAACAATACCGCACCACTCCAATACTCCATCACTCCATCTAACCCCGCAATCCCAGTTTTTTCATCCGGAAGAAAAGGGTGGTGGGCTTTAAGCCCAGAATGGCGGCGGCTCCGTTCCGGCCGCTGACTTTCCAGCGGGTGGCGTCCAATACTTTTTTCAGGTAATCTCGTTCCATCTCGGCCCAGGGCAGCAGACCGGATGGTTCGTTGCTGTCCCTGGGGACCGGGACCTGGTCCAGGCCCGAAAAAGCGATATGCTGGCCGTCGGACAAAATAACCGCCCTTTCGATAAAATGTTTCAATTCGCGGACATTACCCGGCCAATGGTATTCCACCAGCTTTCTTAATTCGTCGGCCGGGATTCGTTTGATCTTCTTCCCCGTCTGTTGGCAGCACTGGTCCAGAAAATGTTGGGCCAACAGGGGAATGTCTTCCCGGCGTTCCCGTAAAGGGGGAACCTGGATGGGAAAAACATTCAAACGATAAAAAAGATCTTCCCGGAAGGTACCCTGATTCACCTGTTGGATCAGATCCTTGTTGGTGGCGGCCACTACGCGAAAATCGGACTTGACCGGCTTGGCGCTCCCCAACCGTTCAAAGGAGCCTTCCTGGAGGACCCGCAGCAATTTGACCTGGACCTGGGGTGAGAGGTCCCCGATTTCATCCAGGAAAATGGTACCGTGGTCCGCCAGTTCGAAACGACCTTTATGTTTTCCGTAGGCCCCGGTAAAGGCCCCTTTTTCATGACCGAACAATTCACTGGCCACCAGATCCGCCGGCAGGGCCACGAGATTGACCGGGATGAAGGGACCGTCCTTACGGCCGCTCAGGTTATGGAGGGCCTTGGCCACCAGCTCCTTGCCTACACCGGTTTCCCCCAAAATCAACACCGAACTGTCCGTGGGGGCCACCTGCCGTATCTGCTCGATGATCCCGGTCAGTGTCTCCGAGCGGCCGATGAGGGTCTCGGCCGGATTGGCGATCCCCAGCTCGCGGCGGTAGAAGATGGCCTCGTCCTCCAAACGATCCCGGCGCACCTTGATCTCATCGTAGATCCGAATGTTGGCCAGACCCACGGCGATCTGGTTGCCGATGAGCCGCACCAGCGGCAGGTTGTCGGCCGGAAAAGGTTTGCGGCCGAGCCGATTGTCCAGATAAAGGTAGCCATGGGTCTGGTCGGCCAACCGGACCGGCAGGCAGATCAGGGAATGAATGCCGGCGGCTAAAAGGGCGGTCTCGGAAAGACGAAATTCCGGGCCGAGCCCGGGCAGCACCGCCTCCCGGCCC
Organism: Deltaproteobacteria bacterium; assembly: GCA_016219065.1. GTDB lineage: Bacteria > Desulfobacterota > RBG-13-43-22 > RBG-13-43-22 > RBG-13-43-22 > JACRCK01. The sequence goes on along the minus strand of JACRCK010000208.1, from coordinate 24,535 downwards.
CGCCGCGCCACTTCCCGCACGACCTCCAGGAGGTGCGTGACCTGCTCCGGCCGGAGTATGGAGGGATCCAGGTTGCGGCTGGCGGTCAGTGTGAGCGCCCCGTCGGGGCCGGGGGTAAAAAAAGCCCCGCGCATGGCCCTGGTCAGATCCAGGGCCAGATTGATGGCCCGTTCCAGGAAAGAGGACAGGTCCTGCAGCGTCCCCAGCGATTCATTGATCTCCACGATCCGGTCGATCAGCACCTCCATTTTCTGTTCCTGGGGCATGATCGCCAGCAGGTCTTTCGGGAACAGGCTCTGATCCACGTTGGAAAAGAAACGCCAGGCTTTTCCCAGGTAGGCGTGGGCCGGCTTTAATTCTCCCTGTTTGAAATAGAGATTGCCCAGGGCGGTCCGGGTGCGGGCCAGCTCGATTTCCGCCCCCGCTTGTTCGAGGTACTTTTCACTTTTTTTCAAGTCAGTCAGGACCCGGCTCAGGGGCTGCTGTTTTTCCAAAAGGCGCAGGGCCCGGTAGCGGTAAGACACGCCCTTCATATAGATATCGTCCCAGTGGAGCATCCGTTGTATTTCATTGCGGTAATTCCATTCGGGGTGCACAAAGCCCCGGGCTTCGAGCATGTCGAGCAGTTCGAAGTTCCAGGCGCCGTTCTGATGGAGCCAGCCCACGTAGCGGGAGTGGTCCACCGCCCGTTTCAGGTGTTCGAAAGCCCCGTCATAGTCGCCGCCCATGCAGCGGATGTAACCTTGGCAGGCTTCCACGGGCCAGAGGATATAATGCCCCAACTGCTCCGCCGGAAGGCCGGACAGGCGGGTTAAGACGACTTCGGCTTCGGCGATCTTGCGGAGTTCAAAAAGGGCGATCAGCGTCATCAGGTCTGAAAAAATAGAGATCTGCGGCAGATGGAGCAGGTCGGCCTTGGCCCGGACGGCGTCGATCATACCCATGCCCCGGGCAATGCGCCCGCAGCGCACGTAACACAATCCCACCCGGGCAATGGCCCGGAGGGTGGCCTCGTCGTCGCCGAACTCCTCCAGATCCTCGACCACCTCTTCATAACGGCGGACCACTTCGGCGAATTTCCCCTTCCAGTGGAGGAACTCCCCCATCATCAAAGTGGCCATTTTCAGCATGCGGGGATCGCCCACCTTTTCGGCCAGCTTCCAGAAATCGCCCATGTAACGGAAGGCCCTTTTATCCTGACCCGCCGCCTGCAGCTCGTTGCCCAGCGCCAGTTTGATCTTGGGCAGGTAATCCCAGCGTTGAAAACGCTGGGCCGCCCGCTCCGCCCGCGAGAGCAGGGCCACCTGCTCCGGGATGGTCATCAGGTGCTTGGCGGCGGCGATTTTCCCCAGCACACTTTCCAGGAAATCCTCGACGTTGGTTTCGGTTATGCGGGCTCCCTGGAATTTTTTCAGGAACAGGTCGTAATACTCCTGGGCCTGGTCGTTGCGCCCGGTCCGACGCAGGATCCCGGCCGCCTGTTTCATGGCCCCGCCGCCTGCCGCGAGGTCGCCGAGCTTCCGGTACAATTCGGCCAAAACCAGGATTTTCTCTTCCCCTTCCGCCATGGTGCGGCTATAGTAAGCGATGATGCGGCGCAGGGCCTCCCGGGTCGGCCCATCGGGCTCCCCGGCCGATCCCGGCGGCTTCAGCCGGGTCAGGTCGGGGAAATAAACTCCCTGGGGCAGCCCTTTTTTCCGGGTTACCAGACCTTTCTTTTTCAGGTTTTCCAGGACGTTCAATACCGGCAACACCGGCGCGCCGGACAATTCACACAAGGTATCGATAGTCACAGGAGGGGTGGCGTGCAGCAGATAGGGGCGCAGAGCGGTTTCTATTTCCGGCCAGTAATCTTTTCTATTCATTTTTATAATTTTCTGATCATTAATTACAATATATTGTAAATAATTTATTATACGGTAAATTTTCTAATCTGCCAATAAAACTATTGAATAGTATAATTTGTAATATCAATTGGTTAAAAAAATGGTATAAGTATTGAATAAGAAATCAATGTTCGATGTTCTTCTTTTATATTAGACCATGACCCTCTTCTCCCAGATCCTCCAATACACCATTTCCGGTCTGACCGGCGGCAGCATCTATGCCGTGCTGGGCATTTGCTGGAGCGTGGTCTACCTGATCACCAAGGTCCTCAACTTCACCACCGGGGAATTCGTCATGCTGGGCGGCATGCTTACCTGGGGGTTTCACGGCGCCGGCCTGGGACTGCTGCCGGCCGCGATGCTGGCGGTGGCCGCCACGGTCGCCATTGCCATCGTAATGGAACGAACGACGATACGATCGGTGCGGCAGCCGTCGGAAATGGTCTATATGATGCTGACCATCGCCCTGGCCTCCATTCTCAAAGGCGTGATCCTCTTGAAATGGGGCTCGGAAACCCGGAAGATCGAGCCCTTGTTGGGCGGCGCCCCCCTTCAACTGCTGGGGGCCACGCTCACCCCCCAGGTGATCGTAGTCCTGGCCTTCCTGTTCCTGGTCACCACCGGGCTTTCCTGGTTTCTCAACTATACCCTGTTCGGCAAAGCGCTCCGGGCCTCGGCGGTCAATCCCACCGGGGCCAGACTGATGGGTATCGATATCAGCCGCTTCCGGCTTTTTTGTTTCGGACTGGCGGGAGGGCTAGGGGCCCTCACCGGCATCGTCACCGCCCCGATAACCTTCACGGGGTATGAAATCGGGTTGCTGAACGGATTGAAGGGGCTGGTGGCCGCCATTGTGGGCGGGTGGACGATCATCGGTACGGTCGTGGCCGCTCTGGCCCTGGGACTCCTGGAAGGGTTTTGCGCCGGGTTTATTTCCGCCAGTTTAAAAGACGTGTTTTCTTTGCTGGTGATGGTGATTTTTCTGGTCCTCAGCACCTACCGCTGGCGCATTCGGAGGAAGACCCTGTGAAGCCGGCAACGCGTTTCCCCCTGCCCCTCCTGGTCTTTGCCCTGGCCGTTTTCCTGCTGCCGCTGGCGGTATCCGGCTCCTACGTCCTGGGGGTCATGTGTTTTGCGGCCATTTACGGGGCTTTGGCCCTGGGGAAGGGTGTGCTGCTGGAACAGGCCGGGATCTTCTCCCTGGCCCATCCCACCTGGTTCGGACTCGGCGCTTACGTAACCGGCATTGCCGCGATCAAGGGCCTGCCCCCCTTGCTGGCCATTCTGCTGGCCGCGGGGTTTGTAGCCTTGGTGGCTTTTGTTCTGGGGGCTCCTTTGTTAAGACTGAAAGGGTACTACCTGGCCTGCGCCACCTTCTCGCTGCTGTTGATCGTTGAGATCGTTATCGCCAACCTGGGATCGCTCACCGGAGGCCACGACGGACTTATGGGCATTCCGCCGCTGTCCATCGGGGGGCTGGCGCTGGAGGGGGACCGTTCTTTTTATTTTTTATCCTGGGGGCTCTGCCTGGGGACCTACTGGTTTCTCAACAACCTGATGCATTCCCGTATGGGCCGGGCCATCATCTCCTTCAATGACAGTGAAACGGCCAGCCGGTGTCTGGGGATCAACGTGGCGGCTTATAAACTGCGGTTGTTCGTTATCACCGCCGTCATGGCCAGCTTGGTGGGCAGCCTTTTCTGCTTCTGGATCCGCTACATCATGCCCGCCCTTTTCGGTTTTCCGCTGCTGGTGGAGTTGATCACCATCATCATCATCGGGGGCGGAAAAACCCTGTACGGGCCTTTGCTCGGGAGTCTGGTGGTTATGTGGCTGCGGGAACTGATTCACACCTACCTGGGGAAAGTGCTGCCGGTCATGACGGCCGAGGTGGACGCGCTCTTTTTCGGGATCATCATCGTGGTGATCCTCATTTTTATGCCCGGCGGGCTGGCCGGGTGGCTGGACCGGTTGCAGCCGGCCTTAAGGAGGTTCCGTGCCGGGAACAATCCTTCCTGAGGGCTGGCTGGAAGCTAAAAAAATCAGCCGGCATTTCGGCGGCATCATGGCCTTGACCCAGGTTTCCTTCCGCTTAGAGCCGGGCGGCATCACTTCGCTTATCGGACCCAACGGGGCCGGGAAGACGACCCTGATCAACGCCATTACCGGTCTGTATCCGGCGGATGCCGGGCACATCTATTTCCAGGGGGAAGACATCACCCGCCTGGCCGCCCATAATATCGCCGGCCGGGGCATCGGCCGGACTTTTCAGTTGGAGGAACTCTTCGGCAGCCTTTCCGTGCTGGAAAACGTCATGGTGGGTTGCCATGTGCGCAGCCGCGCCGGCATGCTGTCCTGCGGTCTGGCTCTGCCTGCGGCCCGGAGAGAGGAACAGCAGGAACGGGAGATCGCCCGGGCCAACCTGCAACGGGTAGGCCTGGAGCACAAGGCCGGAGACCCGATCTCCCGGCTGCCCCTGGGGGAACGGAAGCTGGTCGGGGTGGCCCGGGCCCTGAGTATGAATCCTCGCTTCCTCATGCTGGACGAACCGGTGGGCGGCCTGGCGGCCCACGAAATCGGCAAGCTGGTGGAGCTGATTTACAAGCTCCGTGACGAGGGGCTGACCATCTTCATCGTAGAGCACAACATGCCTTTCGTCATGTCCCTCTCGGAAAAAGTCCTGGTCCTGGACGGGGGAACCTTGATTGCCGAAGGACTTCCGGAGGAGATCCAGCGGAACGAGGCCGTGATCAAGGCCTATCTGGGCGAGGAGGTAGCCGTTGGCTGATCGGGACACCGCCCCACCCGCCGCCCCCGCTAGGACCGGAACGACTCGCCTCCGTCTGGAGGAAGTTTCCACTTTTTATGGGGAAGCCCAGGTCTTGAAGGCGATCTCTTTGACCGTGAGCGCCGGGCAGATCGTGGCCATCCTGGGCAGCAACGGCGCCGGGAAAACCACCCTGCTCAAGACGCTCACCGGGCTGGTGGCTCCCCGAACCGGAAAAATCCTTTTCGAGGACCGGTCCATCACCGGACTTCCGGCCCATGCGGTCATCCGACAGGGGATCGCCAGCGTTCCCGAGGGGCGGGAACTTTTCGGCTCCTTGAGCGTGATGGACAACCTGCTGATCGGCACCTATTCCCTGTCCGCCAAGAAGCGGAAAGAGGCCCTGACCGACCGCCTGGAAATGGTCTTTTCCCTTTTCCCCATTCTCCGGGAACGGGTCAGGCAGAAGGCTGAAACCATGTCCGGCGGGCAGCAACAGATGCTGGCCATGGGCCGGGCCCTGATGGCCCTGCCCAAGCTGCTGGCCCTGGACGAGCCCTCGCTGGGCCTTTCGCCCCTGCTGGTGGCGGAGATGATGCGCGTCCTGAAGGAGATCGCGGGGCGGGGGGACATCTCCCTGCTGCTGGTGGAACAGAACGCCCGGGCCGCCCTGAAAATCGCCGACTATGTTTATGTGCTGGACCGGGGGGCAGTGGTCCTGACCGGAACGGCCCGGGAGGTCCTGGAGAGCCCGGTTATTCAAGCCGCTTATCTGGGAGGATAATTAAAACAAATCCGAAACTCGAAATCCGAAATTCGAAACAAATTCAAATGACCGAAAGTCAAAAATTCAAAACAGTCGGCTTTCCCCAACCCGGCAAGAGGAAAGGTTTCGGTAATTTGAATTTTGGACATTGCAGTTTGTTTCGAATTTCGTGCTTCGAATTTCGAATTTTTTAAGGCTGTTTTCTAACAGGATAATACAATCTTCAACATCTTAATTTACTAACCAAAGGAGGAGCATGATGAAACGCACGATCGGTATTTTCTTGGCCCTGATGTTGGCAACGGTGGGCTTCCTGCCCGGCAACAGCCTGGCGCAAAAAGCCCCCTACGTAATCGGCGGCACCATGGATATGACCGGCCGCCAGTCCAACCTGGGCATTGGCGGAAAACGGGGCATGGACATCGCCGTGGATACGATCAATGCTGCCGGAGGCGTAAACGGCAGGCAGCTTAAAGTGATCTATTATGATACAGAGAGCGAGCCGGCCAAAGCGGTCATCCACACCAAGCGATTGATCGAAGTGGACAAAGTGGTCCTGCTCGGAGGCTACAGTTCCTCCGGCGCCGCCATGGCCGTCCTGCAGACCGTCGAATCCGGAAAAGTCCCCATGATCGCCGCTACCCCTATCGACAAGCTCTGGATCCCCACCAAGAAATGGGTCTTCAACGTGGTGCCCCGGCAGCGGGAGGCCTCCATCCCCGTGCTGCTGGAAAATCTGATCCACCGGGGGGCCAAAAAGATCGCCTACCTATACATCGACACCGCCTACGGCCAGGCCGGAAAAGAGGTCTTTGACTGGGCGGTCAAAGAGCTGAAGATCACGCCGGCCGTAGTGGAGAAATACGCCCCGGGGAGCACCGACATGAGCCCCCAGATCACCCACCTGAAAGCCGCCGGAGTGGACGGACTGCTGATCACCGGCAACGTTCCGGATACGGTCATCGTGATCAAAAACGCCCGGGACCAGGGCTTCAACCATCCCATCGTCAGTGACTATGCCATTGTGAGCCCCGAGTTCATCGACTTGGCCGGCAAATACGCGGAAGGGATCGTCAGCACATCCCTGAAGACCCTGATCGCCCCGGACCTCCCGGCCAATGACATTCAGAAAAAAGTGGCCATGGATCTCTACACCAAATACACCAAGGCTCACGGGGCCTTCAGCCTCTATGCCGGCCATCCCTGGGACCAGGTCTATCTGGTAGCAGAGGCCTTAAAAAAAGTGGACCCCAACCTGGATCCGGCCAAAGATCCGGACCTGGTCAAGATCCGGGAGCAATTGCGGGACAACCTGGAAAAGATCAAGGGCTTCGTGGGCCAGAACGGCGTCTTCAATTACACCCCGCAAAACCACAACGGCCTGGGCCCCAAGTGCTACGTGCCGGTGGTGATCGAGAAGGGAGCCTGGAAGCTCTATAAAGGAAAATAGACGAACATCGAACATCCAACATTCAACATCGAATGAAAAAACGTAGGGGCGGGGACTTCGGCGAGCCCTTCGACGGGCTCAGGGCCTTGAGCCCGTCGAAAGGCTCAGTCGAGCCGTTTATCCCCGCCCGCACCCGGTGGGGCCTATTCCAGGATCAAAAAACCGGGATCTGGGCGCGGTCTCCCAGGTCAATAATCAATAATCAATTATCAATTGTTAATTGTTAATGAAAAAATACGGCCAGACCGGATTTTAATTTAGTAATTACTGGAGTTCAAGGTGTAGGGCAGGCGTCTCGCCTGCCGGCCTGGTAAGGGACAGACAACATAGGATATAAACCTAGTACGGCTTGGGACTCTCGTTCACTTCCAATCCCAAGCCGGTCGGCGAGACGCCGACCCTACTCCCGTAAAATGAGGATGATGAGGGAGAACTGCTGTTTTGAATTTTTGGATTTCGATCATTTGAATTTGTTTCGGATTTCGAATTTCGGATTTCGAATTTTAGCTTAACGTTTAACTATTTTGTATTGTTTGGGAGGTTTTATATGGATCAAAAACTGATTGAACTCATGGCCGACCTGAAAGAGGAAGAAACCGCGGCCCGGGTCAAGGAGCTGGTGGAGACCAAGACGGAGCCTTTGGAGATCCTGGCCGCGGCCCGGGCGGCCATGGAAATCGTCGGGAAACGATTTGAGACGTCGGAGTATTTCATCCCGGATCTGGTCATGGCCGGGGAGATCCTGACGGCCATCACCAACGTGGTCAAACCGCTGCTGACCAAAGACGGGGAAGGCCCGAAAAAGGGCCGGGTCCTGATCGCCACCGTGGAGGGCGACATCCACGACATCGGCAAGGACATCGTGGTTTTCCTGCTGGAGGTGAGCGGCTACGAAGTGCTAGCCCTGGGCATCGACGTGCCGATTGAAACGGTGGTGGAGAAAACCCGGGAGTTTAAACCGCAGGTGGTGGGTCTGAGCGCCTTCCTGACCCTGGCCTTCGATTCCATGAAAAACACCATCGAGGCCATCGAGGCGGCGGGATTGCGGGAAAATTTAAAGATCATGATCGGCGGGGGCCAGATCGACGACGAAATCCGTCAGTACGTGAAAGCCGACGCCTACGGGCGCGACGCCGTGGCCGCCGTCAACTTTTGCAAACAATGGATAGGAGAATGATCATGAGCCCCACCCCTGCCGAACTCTACCAAGAGCGGGAAAAACGGGTCTTGGACGCCATCGCCCTGCGTGTCCCGGACCGGGTGCCCATCCTGGTCTTTTTCGCCTTTTTTCCGGCCAAGTACTGCGGAATGACCGTTCAGGAACTCATGTACGACGGCGAAAAGCTGTTTCAGGCCCAGTGGAAAACCATGGTCGATTTCGCCCCCGATATGGACAACAACCCCTTCGGGCTGCGCCTGCTGGGACCCATTCTCGAAACGGTGGATTTCAAACCCCTCAAGTGGCCCGGTCACGGTGTGTCCGCCAACCGGACCTACCAGTACATCGAAGGCGAATACATGAAGGCGGAAGAGTACGACCACTTCCTGCTCGATCCCACCGACTTCATGATCCGCCGCTTCTGGCCCCGTATCATGGGTGCCTTAAGCGGCTTCCAGCAGCTTCCGCCCCTGCACAATATCATCAGCTACTATATGGGCATTTCCATGGGCCTGCGGGGTTTCGCCCAGCCCGAGGTCAAAGCGGCCCTGGAGGCACTGGTCAAGGCCGGTGAAAAATCGCAGGAGATCGCCGCTTACGGTATGCGCTTCACCAAAGAAGCCAAGGAGGCGGGCTTCCCCATGCAGATGGGCGCCGTCTGTCAGGCCCCTTTCGACACCCTGAGCGACTTCTTTCGGGGTATGAAGGGGACCATGCTCGACCTGTACCGCCGCCCGGAGAAAGTGATCGCGGCCTGTGAAAAGCTGCTGCCCTTCATGCTCGAAATGGCCGTGAACGGCAGCCGGGCCTCCGGAAATCCCCGGGTGTTCATCCCCATCCACTGGGGGCTGGACAACTTCATGTCCAAGGAGCAGTTTGACCGCTTCTTCTGGCCCACCCTGCGGGACCTGATGAAGGCCCTGATCAACGAAGGCCTGAACCCCTGCCCCCTGTGGGAAGGAAACTGCACCTCTCGTCTGGAAACCATCAAGGACATCCCGGCCGGCAAAGCCTGCTACGCCTTCGAGGCCACGGACATGGTCAAGGCCAAGGAAATTCTGGGCGGCACGGTCTGCATCCGGGGCAATGTGCCTTTGTCGATCATGGCCACCGGAACGCCGGACCAGGTCCGGGCCTATTGTAAACAATTGATCGATACCGTGGCCAAAGGCGGCGGGTACATCATGGACACCTCCACCGGGTTGGAAGATGCCAAGATTGAAAATGTAAGGGCCTTGTTTGATTTTACGCGGGAATATGGAGTTTATTGAAACGACAAACTCGAAATTCGAAACACGAAATTCGAAACAAGCACCAATGTTCAAAATTCAAATTACCGAAACGAAGGTTTTCGTTTTAAATTTTTGAACATTCGATCATTTGAATTTGTTTCGGATTTCGAGTTTCGGATTTCGGATTTAGGGTTTGGAGGATATACAGAAATGGACACAATCGTAAAGAGTCCGCAGGGCAAGGAAGTGATTATTGGCGACGGACGGCCGACTGTTCTGATCGGTGAAAGGATCAATCCCTTCGGCAAAGGGCCGTTGAAAGAGGCCATGAAAGCGGGGGATATGGAACCCATCCGCCGGGAGGCTTTGAAGCAGGCCGAGGCCGGGGCCGATATCCTGATCGTCAGCGTGGCCACCTTCGGCATCGACGAACCCACGGTCTTTCCCCGGGTGGTCCAGACCGTCAAGGAGACGGTAGACCTGCCCATCTGTCTGGAGAGCCGGAATCCGGAGGCCCTGGAGCAGGCGCTGAAGCTGGAACTTGGGAAACCGATCATCAGTTCGGTCACCGGGGAGGAAGCCCTGCTGGAAAAGATCCTGCCCCTGGTCAAACGCTACGGAACCGCCCTGGTGGCCATGGCCTCCGGGGGGGTGGGGGTGCCGAAGCTCCCCCAGCAACGCCTGGAGATCGCCCGGCAGATCCTGGAGCAGACCGCCGCCCTGGGAATACCCCCGGAGGATATATTGTTGGACTGTCTGGCCGAATCCAGCGCGGTGAACGACAAGGCCGTGCTGACCACCCTGGAAACCCTGGAAACCGTAAAAAAGGAAACCGGTGTCAATCTGGTCCTGGGGGCGAGCAACGTCTCCTTCGGCCTGCCGAACCGCCTGGCCGTGAACGCCGTCTTTCTGGCCCTGGCCGTCCGCGCCGGCCTGAACTGCGCCATCGTCGACGCCGCCCGCATGAAGCCCTTCATCCTGGCCGCGGACCTCCTGCTCGGCCGGGACCGTCTGGCGAGGCGGTATACAAACTACAACCGGAAGATAAAACTCCGTTAGTGTTGACCCGACTTCCAAAATAAGCTAGCCCTGATGGTCAATCAGGAGACCTTTGATAAGTGTAGGTGTTCTCCCAAAAAATTTATAATTCATTTAAATTTTTTATCTTTTTTTTCCATACGAAACTGTATGGTTCGAGCAGATCTTTGACTTCCAGCGGTTTTTTTCCTGTTAATTTTTCTACGTCATGAGATATCACACCCATCTGTCCGGTCGCGATACCGCCTTCATTGGTGACCATGTCTTTCGTACAAAATGGTACTGGCGACTTGGAATAATCTCCATCGGTTGTGGTGGGTATATGTAGAGCCTTAAGATAGGCCTCAAACTCTTCATCATTCATTGGCACAAATTTAAAATCAATTCCTGATTTTTCAGCAATCAATCCACAGATTTCCCTCTGTGTAATCGGTGTCAGGCTGGTAAGATCATAGTCCCTGTTGGGCTCTCCCTTTCCAAGAAGCAGGGCGGTCGCGCAACGAGCGCTGTCATCTTTGGCAATATAGGTTGCTTTTCCTTCCCTGGCATTAGTCCCCCATACGTTTTTGCTCAACATGGCCAGTATGACCGATACAATGAGGTAATTTTCCATGTACAGATTATTTCTCATGATATTGTATTCCAGGCCACATTTTTTAAGATAGGCCTCTGTAGCCCTGTGGTCCGGTAATACGTATTGATTATATCCTTCACGATTAGCGCCGAAAAATGAAGTATACGTAATGTGCTTTACTTTCGCCGCTACACAGGCATCAATTACATTTTTATGTTGTTGAACTCTCTTTGGTCCGTTGATAATGCTGGATACAATATAGATTCTATCACCTCCGGAGAAAGCTTCGATCATTCCCTCTTTATTATCGTAGTTTGCTTCTTTGACACTTGCACCTTGTTTCCCCCAGGCCTCTCTTTTTTCATTTGACAATCGTGCCAAATCCGGGCAGGTGAAGATCAGTTGATTCCCCGGCACTGCATTTAACATATTTGTGGCCACTCTTCCGGCCAACTGGCCATCGCATCCTGTCACAATATAGCGTACCATAATGCCTCCTAAATTCAGATTGATATTCGATAAAATACTTAATCCTTATGCAAATGGGCAAAGGCTTTGGGCCTTTTCAGGGCCATGGCGACAAAAAAACCGATGATAGCCACCACCGTGACAATAAGGATGGAAACCTCATAGGTCTGGGTTCTGGTCAAGGCCAGGGAGCCGCAACCGATGCCGATTACACCGCCGATCAGGCCCAATCCCATGGACATGCCGCCCACTTTACCGGTGATATGCTCCGGATAATTCCTGGCGATAAAGGCCATGATCGTGGCAATCCCCTGGCCCATGAAAAAAGCTGTTACCATCATAATCGTAAGTAAAAGAGGATTGGGCCCTCGACCGATCACCCCCGAAAACTTAACGAAAAAGTAAACACCGGTCAGAACGAAGGCCACCATGACCTGCAAACGGGTGTTGCCCCGATATACTTGGTCATGAAGCCAACCGCTGATCAGGGAACCGATCATAAAAACCAGTTGGAAAATCATCATCAGTTTTCCAGCGGTCACGGGACCCCAGCCTATCCCTATCGGCGGCGAAACCGCGAAATAACCCGGCGTCAGATCATTAATACCCTGTATCAGCCAGTTGAAAAGAAATACATAGACCACGCATAGGTAAATGCTGGGTTCCTTTAAGGCCAGCTTAAAATCCCTTTCACCGGCCAAGGGGTCTTCCTTTTCTTCGTTGATCAGTTCCGGTGCTTTGGGGCCGAGAATCATGGCGATGGTGAAACATAAGAAAACAATTGCCGGCAAGGCCATCCAAGCCATGGTCAGGGGCCAGGATCGGGTAACCTCAAACACGGCCGGCGCGACTCCGAAGCCGACGAATACGCCCAGGGCCACGGACATGCCCTGCACCCCGGTGATCAGACCCCGTTCCTTAAGCGGGAACCATTCCGCGGCCAGACGGGATATGGTGGTGAGGATCGGTCCCGTGCCCAGTCCCCCCACCAGTCGGAGAACGATGATCAGAGGCAAATTCGGCCCCACTACCGGTATGAGGACAGTCGATAAAATCAACAGCACCCCGCAAACCAGATAGACCTTGACGATTCCCAGGCGGTCGACTACGGCGCCGCCGATAATGCCACCGATGCAGACGGTCACGGTCCACAATCCCATGACGGTAAAGGTCACCAGTCCCAATTCCCGGTTCAGATATCGGGCCACCTCCCCGATCAGGGGAGCCGGAGCAATCATGATCACTCCCTGGGCCACGACCCCGATGATCATCGTCACCATAACCAACCAGCGAAACTTCGGATAGGAGATAGTCCCGTTACCCTTCATCTTTCGTCCCTCACTTTGGTATTTGGTATTTTAAGGAGGAGAATGATCTGCCGTTCGCGATCAGTCCTGCTCCGCAGACTTTACAAAATGCTTCCGGACTTCGCGCCTCAGTAATTTTCCCACAGGGGTTTTGGGCAATTCTTCCCAGAAGGCGATACTTTTGGGACACTTGTATCCGGCCAGCCGGACCTTGCAATGCTGGATCAGTTCCGCCTCCGCCACGATAAAGCCCGGCTTTAAGACTACCACGGCCTGGACTCGCTCCCCCCAGCGGTCGTCGGGGGCGGCGACCACGGCGCATTCCCTGACAGCCGGGTGTTCATAAAGGGCGTCCTCGGTTTCCTTGGGGTAGACGTTTTCTCCCCCGGTGATTATCATGTCGGCCTTCCGGTCCAGCAAATAAATATAGCCCTCTTCGTCGATGGTCCCCAGATCCCCGGTGTGGAGCCATCCGCCGCGCAGGGTTGCTGCCGTCAGCTCGGGATTCTTCCAATAACCCATCATGATATTTTTACCCCGCACGACCACTTCGCCTGTTTCACCGGGTTTTAACGGCCGATCCCATTCATCTACAATCCTGGCTTCAACCGGAAGGCCGACTTTGCCTACACTGGAAAGGAGTTTCACCCGGGGTCCTTCGACAACATGGTCCTCTTTGAACAGGACGGTGACCATCGGCGCCGCTTCCGTCAAGCCGTATCCCTGGGTAAAAATGTTGCCGAATTTCTGAATACATCTCTTCAAGACCTCGATAGCAATGGGGCTTCCCGAATAGCCGATAAGACGAAGGCTGGACAGGTCATGGGCATCAATCCGGGGATCATCGAGCAACCAGGTTAATATGGTGGGGACCAGATTGATATGGGTGCAGCGCTCCTGGTCTATGGAGCGCAGAATCTCTCCCACGTCGGGACGGCGGAGAATGACCGACTTGCCCCCGACCATCAACAGGCAAAGGACGGGCCATAAGGCGATATGAAACAAGGGCAGAATGAAGCAGGTGGTGTCCTGATTGTTGAAGGAAAAACCGATAATCATCCCGTACAAGGAGGTCATAATATTGCGGTGGGACAGCATCACGCCTTTGGGAAAGCCGGTCGTCCCCCCGGTGTACATCAGGATGGCCAGGTCATTCTCATCGACCTCCACCGGTGGTTCCATATCGGAGGTCTGCCGGAGGAGGTCTTCGTAGACCAGAAAGCCTTCCTTCAAATTATCCAGGGCGATCCAATGCTGGATTAAGGGGAGCGTCGGCTGGAATCCCAGGGACCGTTCCTCGTACCCGTCTCCGGCAAAAAAAAACGTGGCTTCGCAATCATGGGCAATATGCTCGAGCTCTTTATCGGATAACCGGAAATTGAGGGGTGTAACGCTGGCTCCGAGTTTGGCCACAGCGAAATAAACCTCCATATATTTAAAGGTATTTTCGGCCAGTATGGTGACGCGTCCGCCTCTTTGGAGCCCCAGGGCCAGCAGGGCCTGGGCTAATCGATTGACCCGTTCATCCAATTCCCCATAAGTTATTTTTCGGCCTGCAAATACCAGGGCCATATTATCCCGGTATTGGGTCCTTCCTTTCCGGGGTATATCTCCCAGGGTGTACATCCGTCACCGCCCTCCGCATGGCTGTATTCCCAAATCAAACCTGGCGCCCCAGGTTGGAATACGAGCAATTAAAGCTAAACCCTTCTACGGCTGGTATCAATATCCAGCAGCCCGGCCAGGTTCCCCCCGAAAATCTTGCGGCGGATCTCGTCGGTGATTTCCGGATAACCGTAATCCTCTTGCAGCTCCCGCGGAAATTGGAATTCACGCAGTCCAACCACCGAAAATTTGGCTTGGAAGCCAAACCCCGGGCTGTCTGTTCCCCAGATGATCCGGTCCGCCCCGGCAAAACGGAGTCCTTCTCCTAAAATCTTGCCGAATTTGCGCGGTGCGCCCAAAGCCCAGGGCAGTAGAAGACTCAGGCAAAGATAGACATTGGGATGGGCCATGGCCACCATGTTCAGCTCATCGCACTGAGGATATCCCATATGAAAGGCCAATATTTTCAATTCCGGGAAATCACGGGCCACATCGTCCAGGTAAAGGGGCTGGCCGTGACTGAATTTTCCGGGCGCGCACCAACCGATTCCGGTATGGAGGCAAAGGACAATGCGGAGTTCCTGGGCCTTTTCATAAAAGGGCCATAGTTGGGGATCGTTGATCCGGGTGTCTTCCGGAGGGTAGGACTTGAATATCTTGGCGCCCTTCTCTTTGACCCAATACTCCATCTCCGCCACGGTGTTTTTTACTCCCTTGTGCAGGATGGGCGACAGATTGGGTTCGTACAAGAAACGGTCCGGGTAGCGTTCAACGACCCTGGCCATTTCACCGTTGGAACACCAACGAGAGGTGTAGCCGGTCGTATCCATCATGGATTCCGGCAATAGACAGGCGATGTCTATGCCGTATTTATCCAGGATCTCGATCAATCGTTCCGGATTGCTTTGTTTCTCCTTCTCCCAGGGTTCAACTCCTTCCCAAATATGCGGTGGGATGCCGGTATTCAAAGCCGGGGTGATGCCGTTGACGGAACCCCACCACATTTTAACACCGGGAAAATGCCGGATATGGCTGAGGTCACCGACCAGATGAAATTCCGGATCGATTTTGAAATAGTCATCTTTTTTGAATTCGAGAGCCATTTTTTCTCCTTCATTCCCTGAGCGGAAAGCGGTCCAACCCTTGATAATTCCCAGCCGAACTCGGCCTGCGGCCGCCCTGGTTTTCGGCTGTCCCTTTATCGTATTGGGCCTGGACCGCGGAACTTTCTCCAATGCTCCTTTAAAATCGGCAGCTCCTTTTTCCACCACGGTCGGTCCAGGGCCGGCAGGGAGGCGTTGGTAACCGCCCTGGGCATAAGCGCTTCGTGTTTCAACCGGGGGCCGATCCGGTACTCCTCGAGGGCATATTCCCGCCCGAGATTGGGATTGAAAGGGCAGGCCGGCGGGAGGCCCGAAAGACACCGGACGAGGCAAGTGTCACACCGGGTGCAGCGTTTGATATCCTTGAGGCGGCCCTCCATGACCTTGTTGGGGTACTCGGGATCGATGAAAAGCTGGCGGCCCAGGGCGGAAATATCGAATTTGCCGGCCCTGATGTCGGCATCGGCCTTGACCGGATCATGTTGTGAGGCCACCAGGACCGGAATCTTCAAAGCCTTTTTAAAATCTGCGGCCGAAGCGGGTATGTGCTCGGCCACCTTTTCCGTCCCCACTAGATGGGCCGTATCTTCATAGCCCCCGCCATCGGAAAGGCTGATATAGTCTGCGCCGCGCTCCTCCAGATCCAAGGCAACGTCGATCATTTCTTCCCGGGTCAATCCGCCCTCCACATGTTCCTCGGCGCT
This sequence comes from Deltaproteobacteria bacterium, assembly GCA_016219065.1. Classification (GTDB taxonomy): domain Bacteria; phylum Desulfobacterota; class RBG-13-43-22; order RBG-13-43-22; family RBG-13-43-22; genus JACRCK01. Next base: position 8,476 of record JACRCK010000208.1, on the reverse strand, counting down.
GATGCGGACTCCCACTAGGGCCCCCGGACAGGCGTAGCGGATCTGCTCCATGATTTCGTTCAGGAGACGTTTCCGGCCATGCCAGTCACCGCCATACATATCGGTCCGCCTGTTGGTGAGCGGGGAGAGGAATTGGTGTTCCAGGTAGCCGTGAGGGGCGTGGATCTCAATGGCGTCAAAGCCGGAGGATAAGGCCAGTTGACAACTTCGGGCATATTCCTTTTGTTCGCTCCGAATCTCACTGATGGTCATCTCCCGGGTCAATTGGCCGACCAGGAACGAGCGCGGGGCCTCGCTTTTCTCCATGGCCTGCCGGGGCCCGTGGCTGTCCCGATCCGCGGCGATCTCATAGGGGAGACCGGCTGTCGGGGCCGGAGCCAGGGCCTGGTGATCGCGGGAATGTCCCTGGCGGCCGAAACCCATGGTCATTTGCGCACAGGCCAAACTTCCGAAGTAATGTATGCGGTCCGTAAGCAGGGACAACCCCTGCTGATGGCCTTGATGGAAACAGTGCAGATTGCGGCCCCAGACAAACTCGGAGGCCAGTTTCGTTCCCATGACCGCCCCGGTGATGACCATCGCCGCGCCGCCTTTGGCCCGGGCTCCGTAATAGGCAATGCATTGTTCCGTAGCCTCGCCGTTTACCCCCGACGTGGTCTCATTCATGGGGGAAAGGACCATCCGGTTCTTGAGCTCGAACGGGCCGATTCTGATCGGCTTCGTCAAATGCTTCAATGCGCCTTTACCACCTCCGGCGACCTTTTTCATATTGCTCCTCCTTCCTGTTTGCTTTTTTGTTTTAATAAGACCTGGGTAAGCCGTATTGCTCCGCAATAAAATTGCGCACCATCTCGTTGGAGATGGGGGAAAAAGTACATTGCCGGGAATCCCTGAAATAGCGCTGCATGTCATATTCCAGCGTAACGCCGTAGCCGGCGAGTATATCCAATCCCCGGGTGGCTGCCTTAAAGGCCATTTCCGAGCTGACCAATTTGGCCATGGCGGCTTCCAGGTGGCAGGGCCGCCCGGCTTCCAGCAGCCATACCGCTTTGCAAGTGATCAATTTGGCAAATTCCAACTCCATAATGGTATCGGCTATTTTGTGCTGTATGGCCTGGTACTGCCCGATCGGCCGACCGAAGGCCTCCCGGGACTTGGCGTAGGCCACCATATCTTCCAGGGCCGCCTGACCGATACCGTTGGTTAAAGCCGCTACGATGATTCTTTCGTGATTGAGGGTCTTTAAAAGTTCATACCAACCGTTGTGCAACTCCCCCAACATGTGGGAAGCAGGGACCCGGGCCTCGTCAAAAAAAATCTCACAGGCCGAAGCCCCCTTGATGGTGAATTTTTTCAGGGGTCGAATGGTGATCCCCGGGTTGTCGCGCACCGGAATTAAAAATAATGTCAGCGCTTTGGCCCTTTGAGCCGTTTCCTTGTCCGTTTTTACCAGGGTCAGGAGATAGTCCGCTTGATGGGCGTTCGTGATAAAAACCTTTTGGCCGTTAACAAAAAAAGTATCTCCTTCCCGTCTGGCAAAAGTCTTCAAAGCCCCGAGGATATCGGTACCTCCTCCCGGCTCCGTCACCGCCAGAGCGAACCTGATTTCGGCTTCGGCGATTTTGGGCAGGAAATATCGTTTTTGTTCCTCGTTTCCGCTGAACAGGATCGTCCGAGCGCCGAAACCCGTAGTGGCCCCGAAGGACATGGCCACGGCGGCGGAGCCACGGGCAAACTCTTCGTTGATGATCACATCGTCCATAATCGTCCCACCGGCGCCGCCGTATTCTTCCGGAACGGCCATGGCGAATACCCCAAGGTCCTTGATCTTTTTCCACATGGCCTCATCGATGAACATCTTCTCCGGGTCTTCATCCAGGTCCTGGGCATAGGATCCTTTGATTTCTTTATTGACAAATTTCCGGATATTGTCCCTGAGCATCTGCTGCTCTTCCGTGAATCCGAAATCCATAGCCGGATCTCCAATCTCCAAATAATAAACAATTGGTTATTTAAATTGCGGCGGCCTTTTTTCCAGAAAAGCCGCTATCCCTTCTTGAAAACCCTCCCCTTCCGAGGCCAGACTTGCCGCCCCCCTCTCCACGAAAAGGGCTACATCCATGCCCGAGACCTCCGAACCGTAGGTCAGCGCCTTCTTGGCCAGTCTCAAGGTATAGGAAGACTTTGCGGCAATCTTCCGGGCAATTTCCAGAGTGGTTTCATAAGCACGCCCCGGAGGCGTGACCCGGTTGACCAAACCCAGTCCTTCCGCCTGCTGGGCATCAATAGGCTCTCCCAGATAAATCATTTCTCTGGCTTTTCTGACCGGGATGGCCCTTAAAAGCCGGGTGGTTCCCCCCCAGCCGGGAAGCAGCCCGATGTTGATCTCGGCCAATCCGAATTTGGCGTTTTCCGCGGCGACGATAAAATCACAGGCCAGGGCCAGTTCCAGGCCTCCGGCCAGGCAATGACCGTTCACTGCGGCAATGATCGGTTTTTCCGTCCTCTCCATCAGGAGGCGGGTAATCTCTTCGCCGGTTACCACCCAGTCGTACCGGGCTTGTGAATCTTTGGCCAGTTTTTCAAAGAACATCGCGATATCGCCGCCGGCGCAGAAGATTTTTTCACCCGCCCCGGTCAGTATGCCCACCTTGGCCTCTTGATCTTCTTTAAAGTCGGAGAGGGCGTCGATCAGTTCCGAGGCCATCTCTTGATTGATCGCGTTGCGGACCGTCGGACGGTTAAGGGTGATCGTGGCGATTCGATCATTCTTCTCATATCCAATGGTTTGGTAGTTTTTTTCTCCCATTTGTCCTTCTCCTCCATCCGTTCAAGTCCCCACTTCCGCAGACTGGTCTTCCGAAACGGCTTCCAACTGCGCCACCTGTCGCAAGGGAATCTCATACCGGCCGAACTCCGTCTCCGCCAATAACTGGGTATTGCCGTCGATCATCAGGGTAACGGGCTTTCCATTTTTGGTTACCACGGAAACAGAGGAAGTTTCGCCGCCTTGCACCGAAATCGAAGCAATATTTCTAAGGGGAATCTGGAGTTCCCCCCTGCCAAAATCCCCGGTCAGAAAGCTTCTCCCGTTGAAGCTGAGGTTGTAGATACGCAGGCTGTTATTGCCGGCATCGGACAACTCCCAATAAATGGATCCCGCCTCATCCGGTTTCACCTTACCCGAAAGGCCAATCCCGTTGATCATAAAATCCCAGGCAATCTCGGCCACTCTTTCGGGCGTATACCGCGGGTCGATCTTAAGCATATTGCCGAGGCCTTCACCCAACCCCAACATGATGAAGGCGATGACATCCTGATCGATATCCCTTGCCCATCCGTGTTTGATGGCCCAGCGGAGGTCTTTCATCAAAGGCCCGGCGAGTAAACGGTAGGCCTCGCCAGCCTTTTTAGCCAGGGCCAGGTCTTTGCTTTCCAGGCTCTGGTTGATCAGGTTCAGAATGCCGCAAAAGGTCGGATAGACCTTGAGAAAGGCGACCAACCTCTTTTCGAAACGAAGTTTGTAGTTTGTCTCCTCCCGGATGTCCAGCCAGATTTCTTTTGGTATGATAATGGTGGTCAACCGTTCGATGCAGTGGAGCAACAAATCCTTTTTTCCCTTGAAATAGAGATAGAGCGTCCCCTTTCCAATACCTAAAGTATTGGTAATATCTTCTATTTTAGTCTCGGCAATCCCGTTTTTTGAGAAAAATTCAATGGCCTTATCGATGATATCCTGCTTTTTAATTAATGACCGGTCATTCATGGCTCCTCCTCTAATACGCTTTGGCTGTTCATCATTACATAATTTAGCGGTATTTTCAATGAACGCCATTAGAAATCCTTTGCCATTATTTTTGACTGACTGGTCATGTCCTACTTATACCCCTGCCGTTCAGTGAAGTCAAGCAAAAAATAAAGTCGTGCAGAATTTATCTACGAACCCTTGTCTAATTTATAATATATTGATTATTAAAGATAATAAATATTTTAATAATTTTTCTTGACATAACATTCCTTTTAAAATAAGTTAATTTCAAACCTGACCAGTCAGTCATTTTTTTTAAAAAATGAGCGTTGCTCAGAACGATATACCAGTTGCCCCGGAAAAGGACACCCTTTTTGCCGGCGACTTTTTGGAAAACCCTGTCAGTTGAATTCGGTAGAAAAAAAGGGGGGATTAATCATGAGCAAAGGTGATTTTGCAGTCATTGGCACCGGCGAGGTGCCCTGCGGTTTCTATCCCGAGCGGTCCGAGTATGAGATCGCCTATACCGTCGCCCGGATGGCGGTGCAGGACGCCGGGATAGATATGAAGGAAGTGGGGGCGGTCCTGAGTGCGGCCCATATCATGGGCAGTGAATACAATACGGAGATCTTCTTCGGCCATCTACCGGAGGCCATCGGGGCAAAAAATTGCAGGAATGTGGCCACAACGGTGGCCGGTGGCGGTTCGAGCTTTGCCATTCGAAGGACGGCCGAGGGTATTCTGGCCTCCGGAGAAACCGACACGGTTCTGGTCATTCATGCCCAGAGGTTCTCGCAATTCAGCACCAATGACCAGATCAAGTATTTTGCCCATGCCGGGTCGAACCTGGAGTGGGAAATCCCTTATGGGATGACTTACAACGCCCTGGCCGCCATGATGAGCCAGGCCTATATAAACTATACCGGCACGACCCTTGAGCAGGTGGCCGCCCAGGTAGTGGCCTGCCGGAAGTGGGCCAACCTTCAGCCCAATGCCATGTTTTATTCCAAGACCGTTACAGTCGAACAGGTATTAAAGAGCAGGAGGGTGGCCTATCCGCTGACGGCCCTGATGTGCAATGTACTGGCCGATGGCGGGTGCGCCTACGTGCTCACCACCGCCGAAAAGGCCAGAAAAGTGTGCCCCAAGCCGGTATACCTTCTTGGCGAAGCCTCCGATTACTCTCACCGGAATCTTACCAATGCCAAATCGAGTTTCAGGAACCTGGCCAAAATGCATGAATTTTATGCCCCGGTGGCCCGGAGGGCCTTTGAAAGGGCCGGGCTCGGACCTGAAGAAATGGATATTTTCCAAATTTATGCCGCTTACCCGGCCCTGGCCCTGGCCATGATGGACGCCCTCGGCTTCGTCGAGCCCGGACGATCTGGCGCCCTCGTGGCTTCGGGAGAGACCGGTCCGGGCGGTAAATTTCCCTGCACCACTAACGGAGAAGCCCTGGGCTTTGGGCATACGGGCACCGGGGTCGGGTTCGCCCTCTTTGTGGAAAGTGTGCGCCAGCTTCAGGGAAAAGCGGGCAGGGCTCAGGTGCCGAATGCAAAATTTCTGATCGAAAACTGCGGCGGCGGGGCCTGGATGGACGTCCACTTCAGTGTCCTGGGCAATGAAATTCCTTAAAAGGAGGAACACGGCAATGGATGACACAACCTTAAAAGAAAAATTACAGCTTACCGATGAAGATATCCGAAAGCCCCTGCCTAAACCGACAAAATGGTCCCAACCCTTCTGGGAGGGTACGAAGCAACACAAACTGCTGTTGAAAAGATGTAAGACCTGCGGCCATATCGATCATCCGCCCTACTTGTATTGCACCGAATGCCAGAGCGACGACAACGAATGGCTGGAGGCCTCCGGGAAAGCCACACTGTATGCCTTTGCCGTCAACGAATACGGGGTGCCTTTTCCCTTTATAACGGATCTTCCTTACGTGGTGGCCCTGGTGGACCTTCAGGAAGGGCCGCGCATGCTCTCCAATATCGTGGAAGGCGACATCGAGAACCTGAAAAACGGTATGGCCCTGGAGGTCGTCTTTGACGATGGTTCTCCTGAATTTACGCTTCCAAAATGGAGACCGGTCAACGATTAGCGACCCCTACACCGTTATTAACATTTTGCCGCTGGAATTCAGCTGTTTCCAACAGGGACCCATGCACTTCACCAGGATTTTCAAACCGATCTCAATCGGCGGTGCGGCCATTCCGAACCGGATCGTGATGCCGGCTATGGCCCTCTTCTATACCGCTGATTATTCCTTTACCGAACGGTTCAAAGCCTTTTACCGGGAAAGAGCCCAAGGCGGCGTGGGCCTGATGATTATGGGCCCGGTGGCTATCGATCGGGTCGGGAGCAATCCCTTTATGCCGGCCCTCTTCGACGACCAGCATATCGCTCCCTTTCAAAAATTCGTCGCTGAGTTGCACCGGGAAACCGAGGTCAAGCTCGGGATACAACTGATGCATCAGGGCCGGATGGCCTCTTCCAGACATTCGGGGATTACCCCTATAGCCCCCTCCCCTTTGGCCAGTCCTCTGACCGGTGAACTCCCCAGGGCAATGACCAAGGACGACATCCAGGGAGTCCAGATGGCCTTTGTCCAGGCCGCGCTGCGGGCTGTAATGGCTGGATTTGATTACGTTGAAGTATTAGCGGGCGGTAGTTACCTGATCGGGGAGTTCCTGTCGCCCGTGTCCAACCAACGGTCCGATGAATACGGTGGTTCTTTGGAAAACCGCATGCGTTTCGGACTGGAGGTGATCGGCAAGGTGGGGCAGGCGATCGGCCGACAGGCGGCCCTGGGCATCAGAATCTCGGGGCATGAATTTGTCCCGGGTGGAAATACCACCCTGGAATCAGCCCTTTTTTGCATCGAGGCCGAAAGGGCCGGAGTGGACGCCGTCAATGTAACCGGTGGATGGCATGAGACCACCATTCCCCAGATTACCAGTGATGTCCCTCCCGGCGCCTATGTTTATCTGGCTCGGGGGATCAAAGAAAAAGTCCGGGTGCCGGTCCTGGCCTCCAACCGCCTCGGAGATCCCTGGCTGGCCGAGAAGGTGCTCCGTTCCGGTGCCGCGGATATGATCTGCTGGGGAAGGCCCCTCATCGCCGACCCTGATTTACCCCGTAAGGTGAAGGCCGGCCGACTGGATGAGATCGTGCCCTGCATTGCCTGCAATCAGGGTTGTCTGGATTCGATTTTTTCAGACCAACCCGTATCTTGTACCCTCAATCCGAGGGTGGGCCGGGAAAAGGCAACCGAAATCCAAGAAGCCCGGGTGAAAAAAAACATAGCGGTGGCGGGTGGGGGGCCGGCGGGCCTGCAGTTCGCCCTCACGGCCCGTGAGAGGGGCCATGAAGTCACCTTGTTTGAAAAGAACGAAAAGCTCGGGGGCCAGGTTAATCTGATCGGATCCGTTCCAGGAAAAGAAGAATTCTCCAAGGCCGTCAAGAGCCTGGAATACCGCGCCCGCAAAGCCGGAGTAAAGCTAAAGCCTGGAACCGCTTTGAGCCGAGAGTTCGTGGAAAAAGCCAGGCCGGATCTTCTGGTTGTGGCCACGGGCGCCAGGCCGGTGAAGATGGATATTCCCGGAAGCAACCGGCCCCATGTCTTTACTGCCTGGGATATTCTCAACGGTTCGGTACCGGAAATCGGACGGCAGGTGGTCCTGATCGGCGGGGGGGGCCTGGGCTGCGAAACGGCCCTGTTTGTGTCCAGGCTTGATGTACTGGACGACCGGGCCTTTGCCTTTTTAGCGTTTCATGAGGCCGAGGATTGGGACCGGCTGCAGGCATTGCTTTCCTACAGCGGTCGAACCGTCACCATCCTGGAGCCGGCCGATAGAATGGCCGGGAATGTGGGGCCCAGCACCCGCTGGAGCCTGCTTAAGAAATTGAAAATGCTGGGGGTAAAGCTCCGGACGCAAGTCCGGGCGGTCCGCATCGAAGAAAAGGAAGTGGTCATCGCGACGGAAACCGGCCAAGAGTCCCTGCCCGCCGACACGGTCATTCTGGCCGGCGGGGCCCGGCCGGTGAACGATCTCGCCCGGGGAACAGCGGGTTTGGGGATTGCAGTGATGGTGATCGGGGACGCGCAAAAACCCCGGAAAATCACCGATGCGGTCAGGGAAGGATTTGACGCGGCCTTGGCCGTTTAAAACGGGTTGCGGACGAGGAGGAAATAAATGTTTAAAAAACGATGGGGCGCAGGGGGGCGCAGCCGAGGAAGATCCTCGATCCTGGCTGTGCTACTGGTATTGGCGGTGGGGATGGCCGGTTGCGGAAAGACGCCGAAGACGAATGGCGGACCGGCTCCTGTGAAGGCCATAGGCCCGCCTCCCCTGACCTTCGGAGATAAATTCTATGACGTGGCGGCCCCCGACCATGAACACATCTGGGTGGTAGGCTACTTCGGGGCCATCACCCATTCGCGGGACGGCGGCAGGACCTGGGCCCGCCAGCAGGCCGGTACGGTCCAGGCCTTGACCGGCGTATCTTTCGCCAATAATCGGGAAGGCTGGATCGTCGGCGATCAAGGAACCATTCTTCATACCCGGGACGGAGGCGCCCACTGGGAAAAGCAGAAAAGCCCGGTGGTCGATCAGAAACTTCTCAAAGTTCAGTTTCTTGATGAAAAAAACGGATTCGCCGTGGGCACCTACGGCGTCATCCTGCGAACGGCGGACGGCGGGAGCACCTGGGAAAAGTCCCTTT
>JACRCK010000021.1 GCA_016219065.1 Deltaproteobacteria bacterium | reverse complement strand
GTCGGAAACCCTTCCGGAGGAGCAACAAATACAAAAACAATATCAAACCTCGCCGGTCGGTCTTCTTAAGCGACTGGATCTGCTCAAAAGTAATCTGATCGCCGTCCATTGTGTGGCCCTCTCGGAGGAGGACCTGGACGCCCTGGGAACGGCCCGGGTCAAGGTTGCCCATTGTCCGGAAAGCAACATGAAGCTGGCCTCGGGCGTTGCCCCGGTGGTTCCCATGCTGTCCCGGGGGATTACCGTCGGCCTGGGGACCGATGGCTGTGCCAGCAACAACAATCTGGATCTTTTCCAGGAATTGAGTACGGCCGCCAAGCTGCACAAGGTTCGCCTTTTAGATCCGACGGTCATGGATGCCAAGACGGTTCTCAGGATGGCCACCATCGAAGGGGCCAAGGTCTTGCAGATGGACCGGAAAATCGGTTCCCTGGAAAAGGGGAAAAAGGCCGACCTGATCGTCCTGGACTTAAAACAGCCCCATTTAACGCCTCTTTACAACCTTTATTCACAATTAGTCTATGCCGCCAAGGGCTCGGACGTGACCCAGGTGTTTATCAACGGCAAGTGGGTTCTGAAGGATCGGCGGCTGACGACCCTGGAGTTACCTCCCATTTTTGAAAAGGCCCGGGGCTTTGCCCGGGGGATAGTTCGGAGTGAAAAGTCCGGGGTGAAGTAACGTTGAAGGTCGTTGAACAGAGGATGGACGATACAGGGTATAAGATATGAAATCTAATCATTCAATTCCTTTATTTCTCGAAACCCGTCCCTTGACCTTTTTTCCCGATCATAAATCGACAATCATCAATCATCAATCCTGAATCATGACGCCTAACTCCGCGATCCTTACTCCGAACGACACCCTGGATTACCTGATCCACGACGGTCTCCTCTTGCCCCTCTCCCCGGATTTTCCCGAGGCGATCAGGGGCTCGCTGGGCATTCAAGGGGAAAAGATCGTCTTCATTCAACCCCAGGGGTCCAAGACCCTCCTCCCCCCGGCCAGAAAAATCATCGACGCCCAAGGTCTTCTGGTCATGCCCGGCCTGATCAATACCCACACCCATGGGGCCATGACCTTATTCCGGGGCCTGGCCGATGACCTGCCCCTGCAAACCTGGCTGGAAGAATTCATCTTCCCGGCGGAAAAACGATTTGTCACCCCGGAGACGGTTTATTGGGGGACCTTACTGGCCTGTGCCGAGATGATTATGTCCGGTACCACCACCTTTGCCGACGGCTACTTTTACATGGATGAGGCCGTCAAGGCCGTTGACCGGTCGGGAATGCGGTCACTCATCTGTCAGGGGGTCCTGGATTTCCCCGTCCCCGGCGTCGCCGACCCGAGTCGGAATGTCGCCGTGGCCGGCCGATTTGTGGAAACCTGGAAAGACTTTTCCCCCCTGATCCAGACCGGAATCTTCTGCCACTCTCCCTATACCTGCTCCCCGCAGACCTTGCAAAGGGTGAAATCTATCTGTCGGAAGCAACAAGTCCCTTTCTTTATCCATGGGGCTGAAACCCGGGAAGAAGTCTCTCTGATCCGCTCCCGCTATGGGAAGACCCCGGTCCGTCATCTAAACGACCTGGACCTCCTGGATGAAAAATCCGTTATTGTTCATGCCGTCCAGGTCGATTCGGAAGAAATAGATTGGTTGTCGCGGAAGCGAAGTGCCGTGGCCCATTGCCCGGAGAGCAACATGAAATTGGCCGCGGGAATTGCCCCGGTGAAGGAGATGCTGGAAAAAGGCCTTCGGGTCGGACTGGGGACCGACGGGTGCGCCAGCAACAATGACCTCGACCTGTTGAAAGAGATGGACATGGCCGCCAAGTTGGAAAAGGTCCATTATCTCGACCCGACGGTAATGAACGACCGAACGGTCTTGCGGATGGCCACCACCGAGGGGGCCAAGGTTTTGGGTCTGGGAAACCGGGTCGGCTCTTTGGAAGCGGGCAAGCAAGCGGACCTTATTTTTCTGGACCTGGCCAAACCTCATCTGATCCCCTGTTATGATCCCTTTTCCATCATCGTCTATTCCGCCCAGGGGTCCGATGTTCATTCGGTGATGATCGCCGGTCGGATGATCATGGAAAATCGAAGGATACTGACCTTTGACCTGGAAGAGGTATTAGAGCGGGTCAACCGGATCGCTCAACGGATTGTTTCCCGATAGTGATAATTTCCGAAATCGCCGGATTTGCCCTCTTCACCATCCCCGAGGAATCAGCAAACCGTCCTTGCTTGACTTTTTTTCTCCTTTTTTTTTCTCCTTGACCCGGTCTTTTTCTTATTTTATACTTCTATTCTCTCAAAAAAAATAAATCCTTGTCGTAGAAAGTCAAAAACTTCCCTTTCATCGGTCGTGGAAAGATTTCGTTATGCAATTACTCGTGGATGCCCTGTTAAATGGTGATCAAGGCCGATCCGTCGCCGAGGCCGGCCGTCTTCGCCGGGAAGGCGTTGCCCTTGAACGGATCGTGGCCGAGGGGATAGGGGCGGCCATGGGGCAACTGGACAGCAAGTGCACCATCGACCAGTTTAATTTGCTGGAGATTATGCTCGTCGGCCGGGCGGTAAACAGTGTTATCAAAGAATTATTCCCCCAAGGCACTTCTGCCGAACCGAATCGGGGGACCATAGTCCTGGCCAGCCTCGAAGGGGATGTCCACGATCTGGGGAAGAATATTACCAAGATGGTCCTGGCCGGCAAGGGATATCGGGTGATCGATTGCGGCAAGGATTGCCCCCTGGAGAGACTGATCGATACGGCCGAACAACAACAGGCCGAGGCCATCGGCATAAGCGGACTGATTACGACGGTCATCTCCCAGATAAAAAAAATCAAAATGGTGCTGGAGCAACGGGGTTTGGGGCACATCAAGGTCTTTGCCGGGGGGGCCGCCCTGAAGCAGGCCACGGCTGAAATGCTCCGGGTGGATTTTGTGGCCGAAACCGCCTTCGATGGGGGACGCTTTCTGGGTTCGGCCGTTAAATGAGGGAATGAGGATTCGGGGAAACCAATGAACAGTCTGGAAAGGATTCAAGGGGCGATAAATTTTGAGCCGGTCGATCGGCTGCCGGTGATCGCCCAGGTATTCGGACATACGGCCCTTATGGCCGGAGCGACGATTCATGACTATGTTCGAAACGGCCGGGTCGTGGCTGAATGCCAGCTCAAGGCCCTGGCGCGGTACGACTATGACGCCGTCTTTGCCGTCATGGACGTGGGCGTTGAAACCGAAGCCTTGGGTTCTAAACTGACTTACCGGAGCGACGACTACCCCTACGTGCGATCCTACGCCTTTTCCAAAGAAACCAACCTGGAGGCCCTTTCTCTGCCCAATCCGTTAAAAGCCGGGCGTATGCCCGAGATACTCGAGGCCTTGACCACCCTGCGGCATGAAGTGAAAGAGGAAGTCCTGGTGGTTGGGTGTATTTTGGGGCCCATGACCCTGACCACCCAACTGCTCGGGCTGGAAACGGCCCTCTATCTGGCCATAGATGATCCGGGAAGTTTTGAAAAATTCCTGGATTTCTCCACCCGGACGGCCATTCAATTTGGCATTGCCCAGATCGACTCCGGGGCCCACCTGCCCCTGGTCTTCGATCCGGCCGCCTCGCAGGCCGTCATACCTCCCCAATTTTTTCGGGAATTCGAACTCCCCCGGTTGAAAAAATTGTTCGCCGCCCTGAAGGCCGCCGGGGCCCTGGCCAATTGGTTCCATGCCGCCGGCCCCATCGACTCCATTCTCCCCTTCTATCCGGAAAGCGGCACCAACCTCATCAACTTTGACTATTGTGTCGATCCGGAGATAATCCAGAAAAAAGTCCCTTCCCTGTGCGTAAACGGCAACATCAAATCTCTTGACTTTGAAGAAGCGGAGCCGGAAAAGATCGGCGCCGCTGCCTTCCGGTTAAAAGAGCGGTTTTCCGAACGGGGCGGGTTTATCCTTTCCTCGGGCTGCGAGATCCCCCCGAGGTCCAAGCCTGAAAATATAGCCGCCCTCGTTTCGGCAACGCGCAGGCAAGGCTAACCCTTTGCCGGACCTGATCCTGAAAACGACCGGGGGTGACCGTCGTCTGGAATTTTCCCCGACCCAGTCTCTCAAGGAGGTTCTGGAGGCCAACAATTGCCGGGTCCGCTCCGGCTGCCGGGGAACGGGGGCCTGCGGTTTATGCCGCGTAGCCGTCAGTTCCGCAGAAGCCGACGAGCCGACTACTGCCGAACAGCTTTATCTTTCCGACGATCAAATCTTGTCCGGGGTACGCCTGGCCTGCCAGGTCAGACCCCGTCAGGACATGGAAGTCACCATCCTCAATCCCGCCCCTCCCTCCCGGTGGAGGACCATAATCCCGGCCCATGGCGACCATCCTTATGGCCGGAGAACCCCTGCCCCCTCCTTTCCCGATCTGCCTAAGGATATCAAGCGACCCCACGGCCTGGCCATAGACCTGGGAACAACCCACATCAGCCTCTCCTTTTTTGATTTTTCGGCCGGCCAATGGTTTACCGGGCGCCGGGGACTCAATCCCCAGGGGGTTTATGGGGCCGACGTAATGACCAGACTGACGGCTGCCTGCGAATCGCCCCGACTGGCTCAAGACATGAGAAAACAAACCATTGAGGCCATCAGCGACGCCGTTCAAGACGTGGCCACCCGGGAAGGGATGGGAACGGAAGAGATAGTCAAATGCCTTCTGGTGGGGAATACGGCCATGCTGGCCCTGCTTTCCGGTCGAAACACCCCATTGCTGCTCCAACCCGCCCATTGGGAGCACCCCATTGATTGTCTGCCCGAAGACCCGGAGGACTTAAGGCGAAGCTGGGGGATCCATCCGGAGGCCCTTATCGAAATCCCGCCTCCCCTGGCCGGGTTTGTGGGTTCCGATCTCCTGGCCGGAATTGTGGCCACGGGACTTGTCGAGGCAGGGCCGGGCAGCCTCCTGATCGATTTCGGCACCAATTCCGAGATAGCCCTGTGGGACGGGAATACCCTCTGGGTGACTTCAGCCGCCGGCGGCCCGGCCTTTGAAGGCTGTGGACTCGGTTGCGGGATACCCGCCGAATCGGGGGCCATTTATCAGGTGAAGGGTTCAGGCCTCGACCTGGACTTCAGAACCATCGACGGGGCCTTCCCCAGGGGGTTATGCGGTTCGGGGATCGTCGATCTCATCGCCTGTCTGGCCCGATCGGGAATTCTGACCCCCACGGGCTGTTTTGCCCCGGGTTTTCCTCAAAATGGGTTTGTGCTCCCCCTCCAGGGGCCAAGGCTGCTGCTGACCAAGAGGGACGTGGACGTTTTCCAGCGGGCCAAAGGGGCCATTAGCGCCGCTGTCAGGGTCCTTCTTTCCCTGGCCGGGATGGGCCCCCGGGACCTGCGGCACATTTACTTAGGCGGCGCCTTCGGACATTTCTTAGACAAGGCCAACGCCGCAGCCGTGGGACTCCTGCCCCATGGTCGCGCTGAATTCATTCATCTTTGCGGCAACACGGCCCTGGCCGGATGTGAAAGTCTTTTAATGACCTCCGACTCCGTCGAATCCCTGCGGCGGTTAACGGACCGGGCAAGGATTATCAACCTGGCCCGGAACGACGAATTTGAGGATTTCTTCCTCGAGGGACTCTACTTAAGCCCCTGGCCGGATGGTGCCTGATGCAAAAACTGGTATTCGAGCACCAAGGGGTCCTGGACGCCTTTATGAAGACCGCCCAGTATTTGGCCAGCCTGCCCACGCACGACGACATTTGGGGTCATGTAAAAGAGGTGATGGTCAAGTTTTATAACGCCGACCTGGTGGCTTTCGCCGGACCGGTCGAAGACGGCCGGGTCAAGCTCCATCATCTCGTCCTCCCCTCCGATGTCTCCCGGGATCTGTTGGAGGCAGACGAGTTTCAGGAAGTCATCCGGGAGGTGCTGGAAAGCGGATTCCTTAGCTGGCGACTCCTTACCCTGGGTAACCCCTATGCCGTCATTTTCCTGCCCGTCAATCTGGGCAATGAAACCGCGGCCGTCATGCTGGTGGGACACGCCTCGACCGATCCCCTGTCCAACGAACTGCTCAACGTCTACTTAGCC
>JACRCK010000212.1 GCA_016219065.1 Deltaproteobacteria bacterium | reverse complement strand
ATCGGCCTCCTCCTGGCCTCGGACAACGCCGTGGCTCTGGATGCCGTAATGGCCTGCATGATGGGCTGCGATCCGGGCCGCCTCCGTTTTCTGCAGCAGGCCCGGGAAAGGGGGTTGGGCGATTATGACCTCGACCGGATCGAAGTCATCGGGGAATTGCAGCCCCTGCCGGATTTCAAACTGCCGCCCCTGGGCGGGGAAGCCATCCAGAACAACGAAGCCATTCAGTCCTTCATTTTCCAGCGGACGCTGCTTCGGCCCCAAGCCGAGCCGAACCTGTGCACCGGTTGTGGCGCCTGCGTCGACCAGTGTCCGGTGGGCGCTTTACACCTGGAGGACGGCCGGCCGCTGGCGGACGCCGAGGTCTGCATCACCTGTTTCTGCTGCCAGGAGATTTGCCCGGAAAAGGCGCTACGGCTGCAATGATGCCTCCTGGGTTGATCAATCCGCCCGTTTTAATTCTTGGACTACCGGAATCTTAAGCGGCGGGCAAAAAGCAGGGGCAGACCGGCCGCCAGTACCCCCACTCCGACCAGGGCACCGGTACCGGTGTACATCAAGCTGGAATACAACAGGTATAAACAGACCAGGATAAAGAGGATCGGGATCCAAGGATAGAACGGAACCTGAAAGGCGGGGTGCCTTTCCGGGTCTTTACGGCGCAGTACCAGCAGCGAGATCCCGGTCAGGAGAAAAAAAAACCAGAAGACCGGGGCCGTGTACTCGACCATCATGACAAACCCGCCCTTGGCGCCGGTGCCCAGTCCTACCAGGGCCAGGGCGATCGTCCCCTGGGCCAGCAGGGCATTGACCGGCGTCTCGGCTTTCGCCTCCCAATGGCCCAGGAAACCCAGCAGGGGGAAGTCCCGTCCTAGGGCATAGGTGGTCCGGGCGCCGGTAATGATCATGCCGTTGATGTTGCCCAGGGCGGCGATGCCAACCAGGAGGCTGATGAAACGCGCGCCGTTTTCCCCCCAGGCGCCGCGTAGGAGATCGGCCGCCACCACTTCCGATTGGGCCATGAGGGGCAACCCCAGGCTCTTCAGAAAAGAGAGATTGGTGATCAAATAAATGGCGGTGATGGCCCCGAGGCTCAGCAGCAGGACGCGGAGCATGCTGTTCCGGGTCTGGCGCACCTCGGCGGAAAGGTAGGCGGCTTCGTTCCAGCCCCCATAGGTAAGGAGCACAAAAATCATGGCCAGACCGATGGAGGACCCCGGGGCCGGCGTCCAGGAAACGGCCGGCCGGGAGGGGATCAGGATGAATCCCGCAAAAGCGACAAAGAGCAGCCCCAGGTAGAGCGCGGCCAGGAGAATTTTCTGGATGCCTTTTCCCCGGCTAAGACCGGTCACGTTGATAACGGTCAAGAAAAGGATGACCAGGGCGGCATACCAGGACGCGGAATACGCTCCCAAAGGGAGGACGGCGGAGGCATAGTCCCCTATCAGAAAGGCCGTCATGGCGATCGAACCGGTCTGGATAACCATCAGCCGGGCCCAGGCGAATAAAAAGGACAGATTCCGGCCGAAGGCCCGGTGGAGATAAAAATAGTCCCCGCCGGCATGGGGATAGGCGGAAGTCAATTCGGCATAGCATAGGGCGCCCAGCAGCGAGATGACCCCGCCGACCAGCCAGACCAGCAGGACCAGCCACGGGCTCCCGGCGTTGGCCGCCACGAGCGACGGAGTCTTGAATATCCCGGCCCCGATCACCACCCCCAGGATTATGATCACGGCGTCCAGGACTGAAAGGGTTCTGGACGGATTCGAACCTTCCACCCGGGTCGGGGGAAAAGGTTTCATCGGAATCTGCTCAGCCCTCGGCCTTCATCAAGCGGCCGGCCCCGCCGAGATGCAGTCCGTCGCTCCGGTCCCGAAAATAACGCTGCTCGGCTTCTTCCGGTCCGAGATCCTCGAGCCGTTTAATGCCCAGGCGGCGCAGCGTTTCGGCCAGGGAGGCCGGTACGAAGTACGTCAACCACGGTTCCCCCTGGGCGGCTACTTGACGGCCCAGTCTTTCGTGCCCGCTCCGCTGGTCCTCGTCCATCAGGCCCGTGGGAGGGCTGTAGTCGAAGACGATCCCGCTTCCCGCCGGGAGGGCAGCCACGAACTCCAGCGTATTGATTACCGCCGGCCTGGTCAGATAGATCACCACCCCCAGCCAGGAGAAAAAAGCCGGTTGACCGGTCTGGAATCCGGCCCGGCTTAAACCCTCAGTCAGGGTCTGTTTCTCGAAATCCACGGGAGCGAAGGTCAACGAATCCGGGGTGACAATTCCTGCTTCCTGTAAACGCCGGCGTTTCCAGGCCTGGGTCGCCGGGTGATCCACCTCGAAAACTCGCAGGCCCGTTGACTGGTAGGGGTTTCGATAAGGAAACGTGTCGAGGCCGGCGCCCAGAATCACATATTGCCGCACTCCCCGCGCGATGGCTCCGGCCAGTCCGTCTTCCGCATACCGGCTGCGCAGGGCCAGAAAGGCCCGGAGCGACCGGCTCCGGTCAAACCGCTGCGGATTCGAACGCAGGGCGGCTTCATCTTCCGCGCCGATGATGCGCAGAGCGATCGGGTCGTCCAGGATGGGGGGCCGGTCCAGAAGCTGGTGGGCAGCCCGCAGGATCGCCGCGCCCTGGGCGGTAAGGCTGGGGCTGCCGGCCTCCAGCCGGGAAGCCTGGGCCCCAGCGGCCGGGACCAGGGGCGAAACCAGAGGCGCCAATCCGGCCAGGGTCCCCCCGGCCAGGACCGTCTGCAGGAAATCACGCCGGGAAATCGTAATGGGCTCCCGTTTTGCGCCTTTTGGAAATCCGCCTTCCGATGTCGCTATGATCAGTGCCCCTCCCCTGGTTTTTCGAAAAAACCGGTTTTATTTTCACACTAAACGCCCAGGTAACGCCTGCGGCGTCACACCACGAAGCATGAAAATTTTTTCCACATTCGCTGTTGGATGTTCGATGTTCGATGTTGAAGGTTCATCTTTTTATTTTCATATTAAGGTTCCACTGGCCGCATGGTCTGGAGGGAACGGACCGCCAGCGTTTGGTAGAGTCGGATCCCCTCTAATTTTTTCTTGATCTCTTCTTCCGTGAGCGGTCGGACGACTTTGGCCGGGACGCCGGCAACCAGCCGGCCGGCCGGGATCTCCAGTCCGGCCGGCACCAGGGCCCCAGCCGCAACGAGGGAGTTCTCGCCCACCACCGCCCGGTCCAGCACCACGGCGTTGATCCCCACCATAGCGTTCTTTTTGATGATGCAACCGTGGATCACCGCCCCGTGTCCCAACAGTCCTCCCGTTTCAATCCGGGCTTCCTGCCCGGGAAAAGTATGAATGACGCAGGTATCCTGAACGGCAGCGCCGGCTTCCAACCGGATGGGCCCGAAGTCCCCGCGCAGGCAGGCGCAGGGCCCGATATAACAGCCCGGCCCCACGACTACATCGCCGATCAGCACCGCCTCGGGGTGAACGAAAGCCTTCGGGTCGATGACGGGCGCTTTGCCGTCCAGGGAATAGGTCTTGGGCATGGCGACCACCGTATCAGGATAAAGGGGTCAGCTCAAGGCAAATATTCCGCCGGAAAAGCCCTTTATAGAAACCGAAATGGCTCAGAAAGGTTATTCCGGAAGCGGATCCAGGGAATACTCCTTGAACACCCTTTCTTTTTCATGATATCATTTGTTCAATCATCCCTCAATCAGCCACCATTTATAAGGAGCCAGGCCATGAGAAGGGATCCCTCGCAACCGCATTCAAACCACCCGTTTTTTCTGTTTCTATTCAGTTTATTCATCAGTCTGACCTTGGCGGGCAACGCCGGCAGCCAGGATTTTAAAACCTATTTCAGTCAGGGAAGGACCTTCATTGATCAGGGCCGATATCCGGAAGCCATCGCCGCTTTTACCCAGGCCTTGGACCTGAATCCCAAGTTCGCGCCGGCCTTCACTTTTCGGGGACTGGCCAAAAGAAGAATCAACGACGATGACGGAGCTATGGCCGATGTGTTGCGGGCCATCGAACTCGATCCCCAGTTTGGTTTCGCCTATTTCAATCGGGGAGTTCTCAAAGAGAGGCGCCGGGACTTTGATGGGGCTCTGGCTGATCAAGAAAAAGCGATCGAACTGGCTCCTCAAATGAGTTTCGCCTATTCCAGCCGCGGTTTTATTAAGTATATTAAGGGAGATTTAAAAGGGGCCCTGGCCGACCAGCTCAAGGCCATTGAATTGGATCCCAAAAATAGCTACGCCTTCTGCAATCGGGGGATCCTCAAGGGAAAGCAGGGAGATCTCAGCGGGGCCCTGGCCGATTACAACCAGGCCCTGACGCTGAATCCCTCCACCAACTTCCGGGCCTACGTCTCCCGCGGCCTGTTGAGGACCAAACAGAAGGATTTTGAGGGGGCACTGGCCGATCTGAACAAGGCTCTTGAAATCGAACCCAAAAGCAGCCCCGGGTATCTCTACCGGGCCGCCGTCAAAAAGGACCAGGGAGATCTGAACGGGGCTGTCGCTGACCTGAATCAGGCTATTGTGTTGGATCCCGGAAACCGGGTGGCTTATACGAACCGCAGCTATCTGAAACTGCTGCAAAAGGATTTCCCCGGGGGTCTGCAGGACGCCAACCGGGCCATCGCTTTGGACCCCGGGTCCTCCATGGCCTATAAAAACCGGGCCTTGCTCCATAAAGAAAAGGGAAACCTTGAGGCCGCCGTCGCCGATTTCAACCAGGCCCTGGATCTGGACCCCCAAAACCGGGTGGCTTACCTGGGGCGCGGTGAGGTGAAGGAGGGTCGGGGGGACCTGGCCGGCGCCCTGGCCGATTATCAGAAAGCCCTGGACCTGGACCCGACCAATCTCGAAACCGCCAAACAGGTGGGGGAACTGAAATCCAAAATGGCCCTGGCGGCCTCGGCGAAGTCAGGAACCCCTAAAACGATTCCCAAAAAATCGGTCCCTGCGGCCAAACCGAAGCCGAGGAGAATAGACCAGCCGGATCAGTTGGAAATCCTGCCGGTCTTCGGCCCCCGGTGATATTCGGCAACGGTCGAAAACCCTGGAAGTTGCGACGGCCGCCCGGGTTGTTCGGCGGCCGGATTATTCAAAGACGAAATCCAGAGCGGCCTGGACCGGATTCCGGGCCTGTTTTTTGACCGCCTGATTCCACTTGCGGGCCGCCAGGACCGAGCCATAGATGTTGCCGATGTAAAAAGGCAACCCTACCCCGCCGGCCAGGATCCCCACCGCTTCCAGACCCTGGGCGAAGGCCGTCCAGGTGGCGGCCACAAAGGCCCCGTTGACCCCCAGAGACAGGAAGCCGGTGGCAAACTCTTCCGCGTAAGCGTAACCGGCGCCGGGGAGGATTCCGGACAGGATACCGGCCAGGACCTCGGATTTCTGGGGCAGCGACCGGTAGTCGGCCAAGAGCCGGTCGGCCTCCTGCACCTTTTCGGCCCGGGGGTGTTCCGGATAGCGGGCTAAAAATAGGTCGAGGGCCTCTCCGGCTCCACGGGGATCATCCTCCTCCAGGTGTATCAAGGCTGCCGCCGCCAGGGCGCGAGGGGCCTGGTCGGTTTGGGGATCATCCCGGGCCAGGGCTTCAAAAATTTCCCGCGCCTGGTGCGGTTTTTTTCCCCTCCAGGCCGCCAGGCCCTCGAGATATTTGGACTGGACGATTAAAGAGCTGCCGGGAAAGACCTCCCGCAGGCTACGGTAACTTTGGATCGCCCGCTCGGGTTCCCCTCCCTGCCCATAGGCCCTGCCTATCTGCAGCAGGGCGTAATCTCCTTTAGTCGAATCGGGAAATAATAATCTAAACCGCAGGTATTCGGTGACCGCCCGGTAGTATTCCTGCTGCGCCAGGAAGCCGTCAGCCACCCGCAGTTGAACCGTTTCGGTGATAACCAGGGCTTCTTCCCCGGCCCGGGCCAGGCCGGTCAATAGGAACAGGGGAATCAAGGCCAGGAACAACAACCGGATCATGGTTCGGCGGGATCCGTCAGCGGTTTACTTGGTGGGAGATCCAAAATCTTGCCGTCCGGAAGGAGCAGCGTCGAGGGCCCGGGCTTTTTCAGGGGATGGCAGCGCATCAGGCGATCCGCCGTCATGATTACCCCCCAAAACGGGCCGTGTTCCCGGACCGCCAGGGAACCGTAGGCGGAGCAACTGGGCCGGAAGCCGCAGCGATCCGGATTGACGGGAGAAATAACTTTTTGGTAAACCCGGACGAGCCCCTGCAGGCCGAGCTTCAAGGGAGAGGTCTCCAGGGTTTCGACGGGCGCAACCCGCTGCTCGGTCCCCTCCGGCCCCCGCATTTCGAAGGCCCAGGCACCGGCGGGCATCAGCAGGGCCGCGACCCCGAGCAGGGCCGGCAGCCGGCCCCTCCCACGGCGGGGGGCAAACGACCGGCGGGCAACTCGCTGGGTTGACAAGGCCGGGGTCCTGGAAAAAGAACCCCGATTACTTGCCGGCCTTTTCCAGGATCTTTTTCTTCGCCTCCTCGTATTGGTCCCGGTTGATGACCCCTTTCTTATAGGCGTCTTCCAGGCTTTCCAGTTCCTGGCCCACCGTAGGGGCGGTAGTGGCGGTACCCGGAGTGACGATAATGGGCTGCTCCTTTATCGTGGTGGTATCGCCGCCGCAGCAGCCGGCCAGGCCGACGGCCGCCAAACCCAGTATAACGATGACCAGAATCCAGTGACGCTTCATTTTTCCCCGCTCCTTTTCCGAAATAAATATAGATATGGATCTGTGGGGATATTCCTCACCCCGACATCGCCGGATTATGGCAAAACTTGAAGGGTAAGGCAACGAAAATAAAGATGAACGTCCAACATTCAACATTCAACGTCCAACATCGAATTTAAAAACGTAGGGCGGGCGGTAGGGACGCCGAGCGTCCAGGACCCCGCCGCAGGCGGGGTTCCCACGCAGAGCAGGAGAACGATAAAAAGCTTACCAGATTAGCCGAGCTTGGGCTCCTCCCTATTTAGTAAAGGGGGGTGGGGGGGGATTTCATGCTTCGCGGGTGCCCGCCCCGAGCATGGCAGTTTAGTTTGAATAGAATTAATACTAAAAATACCTTTTTATCGTAAGGTTGGAGATGCCCCCGTCCCGTTCGGTTCGCTGCCGCCGCCCAGGACGGCGTAGAACCGCACCTGGTTGGCCAGTTTGGCCAGACGCAGCGCGACCCAGACCTGTTGCGCGGAGTAGAGGGAGCGCTGCGCATCGAGGACGCTCAGGTAACTGTCGATGCCCTTGTCATAACGGGCCCGGGAGAGGCGGTAGGTTTCGGAGTTGGCTTCCACCAGGGATTGTTGCGCCGCCAGTTGCTGGTCCACCGTACCGAGTACGGCTAGGGCGTCGGCCACTTCCCGGAAGGCCGTCTGAATGGCCTTTTCGTACTGGGTCAGGGCGATTTCCTGCTCTACTTTCGTAGCCTCCAGGGCCGACCACAGCCGGGGAGCGACAATCGGCAGGTTGATTTGTGGGACAAAGGCCCACGTATCCGCGCCGGTGTTGAAGAGCCGGGACAAGTCGCTGCTGGCGGTTCCGATAAAGGTCGTCAACGAAATCCGGGGCAAGAAGGCCGCCCGAGCCGCACCGATATTGGCGTTGGTCGCCTTGAGCCGGTGCTCGCCCGCCATAATATCCGGGCGGCGCAGGAGCACCTCGGAGGAGAGGCCGGCCGAAATTTCCCCGGGCGGCTTGACGCCGGCCAGGTCCGCGGGCCGGCTTGCGCTCCGCCCGAACGCGGGGGCTCCCACCAGCAGGTTCAACGCGTTTTCATCCTGCGCGGCCAACTGCCTAAAACGGGCGATGTCTCCCCGGGCGGTGTCCATCGGCGTTTGCGCCCGATGGAGATCCACTGCGGAGGCCAGTCCGACCTCATGGCGGCGTTTGACCAGATCGTAGGCGCCTTTTTGCGTTTCAAAAGTGCTCTGGGCCAGTTGGAGGTTTTCCCGGTCGGCTGCCAGCGTCAGATAGGCGTTGGCCACCGCGGCCACCAGCAGAATCTCCGTACTGCGGCGGGCCTGCTCGGTAGCCAGAAACTCTTCCAACGCCCGATCCTGCAGGCTGCGGATACGGCCGAAAAAATCGATCTCCCAGGAAACGAGGCCCAGGTTGACGTTGTACTGCTCCGTGGTTACCGCTTGTCCGCTGGTCGAAAGGTCGGCCGGAATCCGCTGTTTTCCCCCACTGGCGTTGACCTCGACCACCGGGAACAGTTCGGCCCGCTGGATGCCGTACAGGGCCCGGGCCCGTTCCACGTTCAAAGCGGCCAGCCGCAGGTCGCGGTTGTTGTTCAGGGCCGTCTCGATGGCTTTTTGCAGGCCGGCATCCGTGAAAAAATTCCGCCAGGGCGTCTCGGGCGCCGTGGCCGGGCCGGTCGCCGCCGGGATCTCCCGGTAGGCCTCCCCTTGCGGCCAAGTGCCGGGAATGGGGGCTTCCGGCCGGGTGTAGGTGGGGGCCAGGGTGCAGCCGGTCGAAAAAAGGGAGAGGGCCAGCATCAGCATAAAAATACGAACATCGAACATCCAACATCCAACATCCAACATCGAATTTAAAAGCGTAGCACAGTCCCGCGTTGCGCGGGACTGTGCCCCCAGGTGCCCGTTCTCATGTCTTGCGAGCGGCCGAAGACGGCCATAAAAGTTTTGTAAGATTGAAATTCCAGCCATGTCATTGGTCCTTCGTCGGCGGGTTCTCAGCTGCCGGGTTTGCTTTATGCCGGCTGCGTTTTCCCAGCGTCTTTTCAATCAACACGAAAAACAGCGGTGCGAACAAGGTCACTAGAAACGTGGCGGTTATCACCCCGCCCAACACGCCGGTGCCGATGGCTTTTTGCGCCCCGGCGCCTGGGCCGGTCGCCAGGGCCAGGGGCAGGACACCGAAGCCGAAGGCCAGCGAAGTCATGATGATGGGCCGCAGCCTCAATTTCGCTG
The DNA here is from genome assembly GCA_016219065.1 of Deltaproteobacteria bacterium. Taxonomy (GTDB): domain Bacteria; phylum Desulfobacterota; class RBG-13-43-22; order RBG-13-43-22; family RBG-13-43-22; genus JACRCK01. The sequence goes on along the minus strand of JACRCK010000212.1, from coordinate 30,019 downwards.
CTTCCAGGGTCGCTTCGATCAGTCCCTGGCCTTCCTCCAGCCGGGCCTTGGCGAACTGGACGATCAGGATGGCGTTCTTGGTGGTCAGTCCCAGCGTGGTCAGCAACCCGATCTGAAAATAGACGTCATTGGGCAACCCCCGGAACGTGGAGGCGATTACGCCGCCGATGACCCCCAGGGGCAAGACCAGCAGGATCGAAATGGGAACCGGCCAGCTTTCGTACAGGGCCGCCAGGCAGAGGAAAATCACCAGGATCGAGAAAGCGTACAGGGGCGCCGCCTGGGCCGAGGACTGCCGCTCCTGAAAGGAAAGCCCCGTCCAGTCAAAGCCGATTCCCTGGGGCAACTTCCGGACAAACCCCTCCATGGTCTGCATCGCCTCACCAGAGCTTCTCCCGGGCGCCGCCTCCCCGACGATGTTCAGGGACGGAAAGCCGTTGAAGCGTTCCAGCTTCGGGGAACCGGAAGTCCAGTGACTGGAGGCCAGGGAAGCAAAGGGCACCATCTTCCCCGTGTTGTTGCGGACATAGAGTTTTTCCAGATCTTCGGGCAACATGCGGAAGGGGGCATCGGCCTGGACGTAGACCCTTTTCACCCGTCCACCTTGGATGAAGTCGTTGATATAGGCGCTGCCGAAGGCCGCCGAGATCGTATTGTGGATCGAAGCGATGGGCACTCCCAGGGCCCCGGCCTTCTCCCAATCGACGTCGACGCGGTATTCGGGCACGTCTTCGAGACCGTTGGGCCGGACCTTGGTCAATACCGGGTTCTTGCCCGCCATTCCAAGAAGCTGGTTGCGGGCGGCCATCAAATTCCCGTGGCCGATGCCCCCGCGGTCCAGCAACTGAAAATCAAAACCCTTGGCCTGGCCCAGTTCCACCACCGCCGGCGGCGCGAAGGCAAACACCATGGCGTTGCGAATCTGGTAAAAGGCCTTCATGGCCCTTTCGGCCACCGCGCCCACCTTCAGTCCCGGCCGGTTACGGAGATCCCAGTCCCTGAGCTTGACAAAGGCCAGGCCGGCGTTTTGGCCCCGGCCGGAGAAGCCCACACCGGAAACGGTCATGATGGCTTCCACCGCGGCCTTCTCGGGCCCCAGGAAATGTTCCCGGACGGTCTTCATGACCCGATCGGTTTGCTCCAGGGTCGAGTTCGCCGGAAGCAGGGCCTGGACCATCAGGATGCCCTGATCTTCATCTGGAAGATAGGCGGTGGGCATGCGCCGGAAAAGGAAGCCCATGGCCACCACAATCAGCAGAAAGATGACGACATAGCGGAACTTTTTGGACAGGGAATGGCTGACCAGTTGCAGATAAAAATCGCGGGCCCGCATAAAGGTGCGGTCAAACCAGCGAAAGAACGGCCGTAACCAGCCCTTCCCCTCCTCCGCCGTTTCAGGCCCCCGGGGCGCCGGCTTTAAAAAAGAGGCGCACAACACCGGGGTCAAGACCAGGGCCACCACCACCGAAAGTAGCATGGCGGAGATGACGGTTACGGAGAACTGCCGGTAGATGACCCCCGTGGAGCCGCTGAAGAAGGCCATGGGGCCGAAGACCGCCGAGAGCACCAGGCCGATGCCGATCAGGGCGCTGGTGATCTGATCCATGGACTTGCGCGTGGCTTCCCGGGGGGAGAGCCCCTCTTCGCGCATGATGCGTTCCACATTCTCCACCACCACGATGGCGTCGTCCACCAGCAGGCCGATGGCCAGGACCATGGCGAACATGGTCAGCATGTTGATGGAAAAACCGAAAAGCCCCAGCACGGCGAAGGTCCCCAGGATGACCACCGGCACGGCGATGGTCGGGATCAGGGTGGCCCGCATGCTGCCCATGAACAGGAACATTACCAGAAACACCAGCACGACGGCCTCGATCAGGGTCTTGACCACTTCCTGGATGGCCACCTTGACGAAGGGGGTGGTGTCATAGGGGTAAACGACTTTCATGCCGGCCGGAAAAAAGTGGCTCATCTCCTTCAATTTGGTCCGGACGGCATCGGCCGTAGCCAGGGCATTGGCCCCGGCCGCCTGCCGGATGGCCAGCGCCGCGGCCGGCCGGCCGTTGTGGTTGGATTGGATATCGTAGGCTTCCGTCCCCAGCTCGGCCCGGCCCACATCCCTGACTCGGACGATGGACCCGTCCGGATTGGTCCGGAGCGGGATTTCGGCAAACTCCTCGGGGGTCTTGAGCAGGCTCTGGACGATGATGGCGGCGTTCAGACGCTGGCCTTTGGCCGCCGGCGCCCCGCCGAACTGCCCCGCGGACACCTCCACGTTGTAGACCCGCAACGCGGCGATGACATCCTGAACCGTCATCTGGAAAGCGGTCAGCCGATCGGGGTTGAGCCAGATCCGCATGGCATACTGGCTGCCGAAAACCTCCACCTCCCCCACCCCCGGCACCCGCGAAAGGACCTTCTCGAGGTTGGACTGGGCATAGTCCCGCAGATCGTTGCCGTCCATGCTCCCGTCTTCCGAGATCAGGCCCACGATCATCAACCAGTTGCGGGTGGATTTGGCCACCTTGACGCCGGAGCGCTGGACCACCTCCGGCAGACTGGCCATGGCGAGTTGCAGCTTGTTCTGCACCTGGGCCCAGGCCAGATCCGGATCGGTCCCCGGGGTAAAGGTCAGCTCGACGCGGGAAGAACCGGAGGAATCACTGGTCGCCGACAGATATAACATCTTGTCGAACCCGGTCATCTTCTGTTCGATGATCTGGGTCACGCTGTTTTCCACCGTTTCCGCCGAGGCCCCCGGATAAAAGGAGGTAATGGCGATGGACGGAGGAGCGATGGGGGGGTACTGCGCTATGGGCAGATTGTAGATGGCCAGGCCGCCCGCCACCATGAGAATAATGGCGATGACCCAGGCAAAAACCGGACGGTCCAGAAAAAATCTCGATAACATGGGCCGGCTCCGTTATCTGGCCGGGGGCGCCGGCGGATCCGTGCGGGCCGGGGCCGCCCCGCCTACTCCACCTTCCTGGAAAGGAACGGTCTTGACGGAAGCTCCCGGGCGCACTTTTTGTACGCCCTCGACGATCACTTGATCGCCGGCCGCCAGACCGGAGGTGACCAGCCATTGGTCCTTGATGGCCCGGTCCAACCCCAGCCGCCGTTGTTCCACCTTGCCTCCGGCGTTCACGATCAGGGCTACGGGATTCCCCTTGGGATCCCGGGACACCGCCTGTTGCGGGATCAGGATGGCCTGCTCCTGGACGCCCTCCTTCACCACCGTCCGGACAAACATGCCCGGCAGGAGCACCCCTTGCGGATTGGGAAAAACCACCCGCAGCGTGACCGCCCCGGTCGAGGGATCGACCGTGACATCGCGAAACTGCAGCAGCCCTTCCCGGGCGTAGGTGCTGCCGTCTTCCAGGAGGAGTTTGACCTTTTTCTGGCCGGCTCCGTTGGGGTTCAGACGACCGGCGTCCTGGCGGCTTTTCCAGCGTAACAGTTGGGTGGTGGACTGGGGAACATCCACGTAGATAGGGTCCAGTTGTTGAATGGTCGACAGGGGCAGGGGCTGGTGGGCGGTAACCAGTGCTCCCTCCGTTACATTGGATTTGCCGATGCGACCGCTGACCGGAGCCGTGATGCGCGCGTGCCCCAGATTGATACGGGCCGATTCCACCATCGCCTTCCAAAACTGGATATCGGCGTCCGCCTGTTTCAGCGCGGCGGCGGAATCATCGACCTCCTGCTGGCTGACGGCTTTATCGGCGACCAGTTCACTAACCCGTTCGGCCCGTAACCGGATCGCCGGCCGATTGCCTTCGGCCTTGCCGAGGGCGGCCTTGGCATTGTCCAGGGTCGCCTGAAAAGAAGCAGGGTCGATTTGATAGAGCGCTTGACCGGCCCGGACTTCCGAACCTTCCGTGAAAAAACGTTTCAGTATGATCCCGTTAACCTGGGGGCGGATTTCCGCCACCAGATAGGCGGACGTGCGACCCGGTAATTCCGTAGTCAGCTCCACAGACTGGGTAGTGGCTTTGATGGTGGCGACTTCCTGAATTTGGGGTGGAGGGGTTGGGGGTTTGCGTTCGCACCCGGCCAGGAAGAGGCCGCTGCACGCAGCCGCCCCTGCCAGGAACAACATATTTATTTTAACAATTTTTTCCATAAGTTGCATTATATAACCTCCAACAAAACTTTATCTTGATTGCTCGACGGATCGGTCACGGCCGGGAACGATCTATGGGCGCCACCAGTCCTTCAAAGAGGATATTCAGGATCACGTCAGGGTTCTCGGGGGGGTAAGGGTGCTGTTCGGGCGAATCCATCCACAGGAAAAGAGCGGCCTTGGTGATGCTGTCCAGGGCCACGGCTAAAAGGACGGGATCCGCAATCCGGTTAAAACGGTGTTTTTGAATCCCCGCGGCAAAAACGGCCGTCAGTTTTTCTATTGTTTTCTCATGAATCTCACGTACCTCTGACTCAAACTTCCCTTCGAGGTTAAAATTCAGGCCCTGGGTCTCAGCCAAAAAGAGGCGGATCGCCGCTAGATTGGCCCGGAAAATTTCGCCTCCCACCGTGACCCAGTTTTGGAGTTTTTCGATCTCGTCATCCTTGGCCTCCAGCGCCCCCTCCAGTTCCGATTGGAAACGGCCGGCCAGCTCAAGCATCAGTGTTTTATAGAGATCTTCCTTATTCTTGAAGAATTTATATAAGGTCCCCACGGCGAATTCGGACTTCTGGGCAATCTCGTTCATGGAGACGTTGTGATACCCCTTCTCCGAGAAAAGTTCGAGCGCGGCAGCCAGCATCTCCTGACGTTGCCGGACCTTTTCCCTTTCCCGTCGGGGCAGATTGGGATCTTCCTTATTTTGACTGTTAAAAATGAACATTGCGTCATCTTTTATAATTATAATTCATATTCGTGTCAATAATATTTTTCGGTAACCACCGGATTTTCCCTTAATGCCTTTGGGCCGGCCTTTTTTAATACGAAAATAACGTTCGGTGGTGGGCGTTCGGCGCAGGAGTTTAATGCAGCAGCGGAAATAATTTTCAGGCTTCGCGGGTGCTCGCCCCGAGCAGGATGGTTAGCACCTAAATATGATATAAAGTATTACAATAGATTAATTTAGCAACTATCAGTTATTAATTATTAAAAATTAATTATCGACGTTGTAGGGGCTCGTTAAACGCTTCGATCCCGCCCTACCCCCTGGACCCCAACCGCAACCCCCCGTGGATAAAGTACGTTTCTCCGGCCAGGGCTTCATTCCGATAGATCTCACCCACCAGAGAGGCCACCTCCTCCGGTTCGACCAGGCGCCCCAGGGGCACATCGGCCAGTATCTTGTCCAGGGCCTTCTGATTCATCCCCCGCACCATCTCCGTGCCCACGTACCCGGGAGCCACGGCGGCGCAGCGAATCCGGTCGGCCAGGCCCCGCCGGAAAAATTCGGCGGTCAACACCTTGGGCATCACCGACATGGCCGCCTTGGTGGAGGAGTAGTTGATCTGGCCGGCGGTACCCAGGGATCCGGTCGAGGAGATCAGGCAGACGAGCCCCCGACACCCGTGGTTGATCATCCGTTCGACGCTTTCCCGGACCGTCAGAAATACCCCGGTCAGGTTGATGTCGATGACCTTTTGAAACGTGGCCAGGGACATTTTCTTATTGACCTTCCCGGTTTCCCGATCGGTGGAAACCAGCAGGCCGTCCAGGATGATGCCGGCAAAGGGGGCCACCAGATTGATTTTCCCGAACCGTTCGATAGCCGTGTCGGCCAGCCGGGCGCAGTCGTCCTCCCGGGTCACGTCACAAACGACGGTGACCGTCTCCGGCCCAAGTTCTTCCCGGGCCTTCTCCAGGGCCGCTTCCGCCACGTCGGCCAAGACCAGCTTTCCACCCCGGGCCTGCCAGTACCGGGCCAGGGCCCGGCCGATGCCCCCGCTGCCGCCGGTAATGACCGCCACTGCATCCTTTATTTCCAGCATCGTTCTCCTCCTCCTTGTCGCTTAGCTTAAGAACCCTCTGATCAGGGTACAGCAAGTATCAATTTTTTCCAGGAAAGCCGCGTGGCCGGTTTCCGGCAGGCAGACGAACTGGGACCCGGTCAAAGCCCGGCTCATTTCGAGCATCTGGGCATAAGGGGTGATGATATCGTCCCGGGCGGCTAGCAAAAGTACCGGGTGCTTTATTTGGTGCAGTTCGGCCCGGAGGTCATAGGTGGCGTTGGAAGAAGCCAGACGGATAAAGCCGTCGAACCATTCCCGGGTCAGGGCGTCCTTGAAAAGTTGCTTGCGGTTTTCCAGCCAGTCATAGCGCTGATTGTAAAAGTTCCGGGAATAGATTGGCGGCAGGGCCAGGTCGAAGAAGGCCTCTCCGTCGTACAAGCGGGCGGCCCGTTTCCACTGCTCCCCCAGGGCTAGCAGGTACTGATCCACGTGGGCCGAAGTATTGGACAACACCAGTTTGTCCACCCGCTCCGGGTAGCGCAGGGTGAAGATCAAGCTCACCTGGCCGCCGTAGGACAAGCCCCAGAGATGGGTTTGGGGAAGGTTCAGGTGGTCTAGCAGCCGTTTCAGGTCCTCCGCATGGATGCCATTGTCGTAACCCTCCTCCAAACGGCTGGACCGTCCCTGGTCCCGCATATCGTAGACAATAAGCCGGAAGCGGTCTTTCAGCTTTTCGATGTGCTCCGCCCAGCTCAAGGTGTTCATCATGATGCCGTTCAGCAGAACCAGCGGCGGCCCCTGGCCGTGGATCTCGTAATAGATGCCCAGTTCTTCGAAAAACATAAACATCACCTTTAGGCTGGAGTGATGGAGTATTGGAGTATTGCCTTAAAAACCATTACTCCAATACTCCATTACTCCATATTACTCCAAATACCAGCTACGATTTTCACCAGCGGATCACCGCCGCTGCATAGGTGAACCCATGGCCGGCGGCGACCATCAGGACCCGGGAACCCTCCCGCAGGGCGCCGCTTTTGAGTCCCAGATCCAGGGAAATCAGGACGTCGTTGATCCCGTGGCAGCCCCACCGGTCCAGGGCCGCCGAGGCTTCCGGTCGGATTCCCAGGCGGGAGAGCACTGCCCGGCGCTGGGCCGGGGCCAGGTGCCGCAGGGCGAGGTAATCGGCGCCGCCTCCGGCCAGGGCTTTAGCGGCCGTCTCGGTCAAGGCCTCGATCCAGCGTCCGGCCAGGTAGGCCTGGACTAGCTCCGGATGGGGCGTGTTGAAGAACATGAGCGCCGAGCCCAGATTGTCGGGACGGAAGGGAATTTCCGTGCCGCCGCCGGGAACGTAGACCTCGTCGGCCATTTCCGGATCCACGACCATGACGATTTCCTCCAGGGCGTGGCGGAACGCACCTCGGCGCAGGATCAGCGCCCCGCCGCTGGCGGATAAGGGCAACAGCCAGCGGGTGTCGGGATTGCGGACGTCCACCAGGTCGACATTGCGGGTCCCGCCGGCCAACAGCACGGTCTGAAGGGCCGGATCGCTGCGCATCATGTCCCGGGCCAGCCTTAGTCCGAGCAGAGTGGTCACCCCCTGCCCCACCAGATCGAAGGCCCAGGCCCGGCGGCAGCCCACTTCCTCCTGAAGCCGGATGGCGGCGGTCTGCGCCACATAGTCTTTGTATTCCTCGCCGGTCCAGAGGACCAGGTCCACCGCTTCCGGGTTCAGGCCGCCGGCCCGCTCCAGGGCCTGCTGGGCGGCCTTGACCGCCATGGGAATCGGCTGATCCTCGGGGCCGGGCCGGCACTTGCGCTCGATGCCCAGGGCCTGCACTTCCTCCACCGCCAGACCCGACCGGGCCGCCAGTTCCTCGGCGGTTTCGAATTCCGCCGGGGTGTAGAGGCCGTAACTGACTATTCCGATGTTTCCTTTCGTTGAATCCATATCACACCTTAACGCGAAAAACCGAACGTCCAACATCGAACATCCAACGTCCAACATCGAATGATTTCTTGGCTTCGGTTTTACCAGCCATGTCGTATTTGTATTAAACTATTACGCCGAACGCCGAACACATAACGCCGAACGATGTTTTCGCATTAACTTCGATGTTGGATGTTGGACGTTCGATGTTCGATGTTCGTCTTTTCGTTTTTATAGATTATCCGCCCGCCCGTGTCTTTCCTTGAGGATGAACTTCTGCACCTTCTCCGAAGCCACTGTCCGCGGCAATGTCTCCAGGACGACCCCGTATTTGGGGATCTTGTATTTCGCGATCTTGTCGCGCAGAAACCCCTGGAGCTCCTCCAGACTGAGTTGTTCGCCGGGGTGGGTCACCAGACAGACCTTGCCGACCTCGCCCCATTTATCATCCGGGACGCCGATGACCGCCACGGCTGCCACCCGGGGGTGGGTTTCGAGGCAGCGTTCGATTTCAGCCGGATAGATATTGACGCCGCCGGAGATGAACATGTCTTTTTTCCGGCCCACGATGCGGTAATGACCGTCGGCCTCCACCTGGGCCAAGTCCCCGGTGGAAAACCAGCCGTTTTGAAAAGCCTCGGCCGTGGCCTCGGGTTTGTTCCAGTAGCCGGCGCAGAGCATGTCGCCGCGGACGAGCAATTCCCCTTCGCCGCCTGCGGGTGGGGGCTTTCCGTCGGTCCCGATCAGCTTCAGGTCCACATGGGGCATGGGTCGACCGACGGTTTTCAGTTTCCCGTCGGCCATGAACAGGTTGGGGCCCGCCTCGGTCAAACCGTACCCTTCCCGGAGGTGCAGGCCTTTCTCGCGCTGGAAGGTCTGGAAGATCTTCTCGGTCAGCGGGGCGCCGCCGGAAACCAGGAACCGGATGCTGGAACAATCGGCGCCGGGGAACCGGGGAGAGTCGATCAACATTTGATACATGGTGGGGACCGCGAAGAAGACCGTGACGCGCTCCCGCTCAATCAGCTCCAGTATGAGATCGGCCTCGAACCGGTGGATGAGGATGTTGGTCCCCAGTCCATGGAACAAGGGCAGCGTGAAGACATTCCAGCCGGCCGTATAGAAAAGGGCGGAATGGAGGATAGTCCGCTCCCCCCGCCGCAGCCCCCAGCCCAGATGGGTGTTGATGGAGTTCCAGGTAATCATGCCGTAGGTCAGGATCACCCCCTTGGGCAGGCCGGTGGTGCCCGAGGTATAAATGATCAGTTGGGGATCGCCCGCCTTCAGGTCCACCTCGGGGGGCGGGTCGGCCGGCAACCGGTCCCAGTCGGAAGCCAGGCTGGGACCCAGCTCTTCGTCCGGATCCAGGCAGACAAAATGGTCCACCTTCAGCCTGGGCTGCAATTCCCGCACCGTCTCCAGATGGTCCCGATCAAAAAAGAAGGCCCGGGGAGCAGCGTCCTGGAAAAAATAATAGAACTCGTCGACGGCCAATCGAAAATTGAGCGGCACCAGGATGGCCCCCAGTCGGCCGGCGGCCAAAAAAAGGGCGATGTAGTCCGCCCGGTTATAGGCCAGCACGGCCACCCGGTCGCCTTTGGCAATCCCCAGGCGAAGCGATAGAAAATAAGCCAGGCGGTTGACCTGGTCATTGAGTTCACCGTAGGTCAGGCGCTGATTCCGGGGTATGTCCACCAGGGCTTCGACCTCCGGGCAGCTCTTTCCCCAGCGTCCGATCCAATCACCGTAGAGCATAGCGCTCACCTTTATTCCGGAAATTTAGGGCCAAGTTTTTCAAGCCGGTTTCGCCCGGCGAGGCCCCCAGCGCAGCAGCACCACGGACCAGGCGTAGCCGATCCCGGCCGAAATCATCAGGACCAGGTCCCCTTCCCGGAGGCGCCCCTCTTCCAGGGCCAGCTCCAGGGAGAGGAGCTGATCGTTCTGGCCGTGATGGCCGAACTCGGCCAGGTAACGGGTCTGTTCCGGCCCCAGGCCGAGGGCTTTCATCAGATAGTCATGGGCGCTGCGCTTGACCAGCAGCGTGGCCAGGTAATCCACATCGGACCGGGTATACCCCCCTTTGGCTAGGGCCTGGTCGATGCAGAGCAGCCAGTTGCTCAGGCTCAGCCGCTCCAGCCGGTCCTTCATGCCCGCCGGATCCATGACGTCCAGGTATTGGGCGCCGGCCTGCAGTCCTTCCAGGGTCAGGGGGGCGGCCGATCCCCCCTGGGGGCAATAGACGTCCCAGGCAAAGGAGCCGTCGGTCAGAAAATGGCTTTCCAGTATCTCGTTGCGGGGGCAGTCCCGCTGGACCACGCCGGCCGCCAGGTAGTAAAGCCAGCGCACCCGGGGATTGGGATAATGAATCAAATCGGCGTTGCGGTACCCGGAAACGACCAGGATATTTTTCAGTTGGGGATCCGAACGGATCATATCCTGGGCCAGCTTGAGGGCCACCAGGGTCGTGCCGCAACGCTGCTGCATATCGAAGGACCAGGCCCGGCGCAGTCCCAGTTCTTTCTGGATCTTGGGGCCCACCGGCCAGTTCCGGTATTCCTTGACCTCTTCACCGCTGTAGATGACCAGGTCGATGGCTTCCGGCTGCAATCCCGAGTAATAGAGCGCCTTCCGGGCGGCCTTCAGGCCCATGGCCACGGTCCCGTCCTCGGGTCCGGGGACGTTCTTTTGGTACCAGCCCAGTTTGGTGCGGATGATCTCCGCCGGGGTCTCGCAACAGGAGGCGATAAAATCGGCGTCGTGGTAGGTCCGGGGAATATAGGTGGCCAGGCTGAGCAGGCCGGCCGTCGGCCGTTCATCGGGCATGGTGCAGATCAACTCCTTTTATTACGGCGGGCCTGGCGCCGCTGGAGGATCTCCCGGGCGGTCCCCACAAAGCCCTTGGGGAAGAAAAAAACCACCAGGATGAAAAGGACTCCGAAATAGAGAATCCAACGCTCGGCCAGCCGGTGGGCGATTTCCACCTGGGGCATGAGCCCCCGGGTCACCTTCTGCAGATCCGGCAGCCAGGTCTCGGCGATCTTGATGAAGGCGGCCCCCACGATGCTCCCATACATGGTCCCCAGACCGCCGATGATGACCATGAGCAGCACGTTGAGCATGATGGGCATGCTGAGTACCGAGCCGGGATTCACATACCGCAGCCACATGGCGAAGAGGATCCCGGTCAAGGAGGCGATGCTGGAGCCGAAAACGATGGCCAGGACCTGGTAGCGGAAGGTGTGATACCCCAGGGCCGTGGCCCGCGGTTCGTTGTCGCGGATGGCTTTGAGGACCCGTCCCACCGGAGAGCGGACAAAATACACCAGGCCCACAAAGAGGAGCACGGCCACGATCAGGATAAAATAATAAGTCAGGAGCCGGCCGGTAATCTCCAGCCCCCCCAGGTGTCCGATCCAATCCACGTCGAAGATCCCCGGCAGTTTGAAGGAGACCCCGTCCTCGGCCCGGGTCAGGTCATACCACTGGACGGCCAGGATGTCGGCGAATTCCGCCAGGGCCAGGGTCATCATGGCGAAGAAGATGGCCTTCACCCGCAGGGAAAAGAAGGCGATGACCAGGGCCATGGAAATACTCAGGGCCAGGGCCACGCCGGTGGCCAGCAGGAGGTGGTAATAACGGACTGGACCCCAGTGGTAGGTGACCAGGGCCAGCGAATAGGCCCCGATTCCGAAAAACAGGGAATGCCCCAACGAAAGAAGGCCGCTGTACCCGAGCAACAGATCGTAGGATGCCACGAACACGGCGAAGATCAGGATCTTGGCCACCAGATCGATCACCCGGAAAGAGGAAAAAGTCAGGGGGATCACCAGCAAGACCCCCAACAGGGCCAGTTGAACGAAAAAGGCCGGCTGGGAAAACCGGGTCTGCCGCTCGCGGAGCCGGTCCGCTTGAACCGGACTGAGTGCTGTCATCATATCCCCCCGTCTAATCCCGGCCTAGGAGACCTTTAGGCCGAATAAGCAAGATGACGGCCATGATCAGGATGTTTACCCCGAGGGCCAGTTTGGGCACCAGAAAGGCCACGTAGTTGAAGGCCAGGCCGACCATGATCGCCCCCAGAAAACTGCCGGTCACGGAACCCATGCCGCCGATGATGACCACGATGAGGGCGAAAATCAAATTCTCGTCCCCCATGGCGGGGTAGATGCGCCCGTTGAAGATGGCGAACATGACCCCGCCCATGGCCGCCAGGGCCGCCCCGGCCGCGAAGACCCCGGAAAAGACCCGCTGAATGTTGTAGCCCAGCACCTGGACGATTTCCTTGTTTTCCACTCCGGCCCGGACGATGATGCCCAGTTTGGTCTTCCGCAGCACCAGTTGGATGGCCCCGAAGATGACCAGACCCACCAGAATGGCCACCCCGCGGAATTTGTTGACCAGCACGTCGTAGAGGTCCCAGGAGCCCTGGAGGGCGGCGGGCACCCGAACGGCCTCGTCGTTGGGACCCCAGAAAATCCGGATAATTTCCGCCATCACCAGGGCCCCGCCCATGGTAATCAGGATCTGTTTGAGGTGATTCCCGTAGGTCCGGCGGATGATGATCTTTTCCAGGATGAACCCCAGCACGGCGCCCACCAGCAGGGCCAGCAGCAGCACCAGGCCCAGGTCGGCCAGACTCTGCCCCATGGTGGCCGTCTCGATCCAGCCCCGGCGGTCCAGCACATTCAGGAGCGAAAAGCCCGCATAGGCCCCCCAGGCAAAAAAGGCCCCGTGGGTCAGGTTGAGCACATCCATCAGACCGAAGATCACCGTCAGTCCCGAGGCGGTCAGAAAGAGCAGGACGCCCATGGTCAGCCCGGCGAAGGTCAAGGTCAGATACGTGGTGACGTCGATCCAGCCGAGGGGCAGCAGCCAAATGCCCACCCCGAAAATCCAGCCGCCCCATTTGCGGACCTCGCAGGCCCGATCCGCTGTTACCGTCCCGGCCGCTACCGACATGCTAGCCCTCCGTCAGCGATCCCCAGGTATTTTTGTTTCAGTTCCCGGTCCTCAACCAGTTCCGCCATCAGCCCCTGATGCACCACCCGCCCGTCATCCAGGATGAAATAGTCCTGGCCCACCAGGCTGGCCAGATAAAAATTCTGCTCCACCAGGACCACGGTGGTTTTCTCCTTGATCCGGTTCAGAGACTCCCCCAGGTGTTCCACTACCACCGGGGCCAGCCCCTTGGACGGTTCATCGATCAGGACCAGGCGGTGATCCCGCACCAGGGCCAGGGCGATGGCCAGCATCTGTTTCTGCCCCCCCGACAGGATCCCGGCCTTGGAGTGCAGGAAGCGTTTGAGATCCGGAAACAGGTGAAAGATGGTTTCCAGGCGGCTCCAGCCCTGTTCGCTTTCCTGGAACATGGCCAGGCGCAAATTTTCCTCCACCGTCAGGGTGTAGAGGACGGCGTTGTCCTCGGGGACGTACCCGATTCCCAAATGGGCGATCTCGTAGGGTTTTCGCTGCTGGATGGGCTGACCCTCCATCTCAATGGTCCCCGAGGTGGCCGGGTTCAAACCCATGATGGTCCGCAGGGTGGTGGACTTGCCGGCGCCGTTGCGGCCCACCAGCACCGTGGCCCGGCCGGGTTTGACCTCCAGGGACACCCCCTGGAGGATATGGTGCTGCTGAATATGGGTATGGACATCCCGGAGTGCGAGTATGGAATCAGTCACGTTTCAGCCCTCCGCACAGATAAGCCTCCTGCACTTCCTGGTTTTGGATGACCGTGGCGGGCGGGCCGTCACAGATCAGGGCCCCGTCCTTGAGCACGGCGATCGTGTCCGAAACGCTCAGGATCATGTCGAACTTGTGCTCCACCAGGAGGATGGTCCGCTTTCGCCCGGCCTTGATCCGTTGGATGATTTCCAGGATAGCCGGGACCTCTTCCAGACTCATGCCGGCGGTGGGTTCATCCAGGAGCAGCACCTCCGGATCCAGGGCCAGCAGGATGGCCATTTCCAGTTTCCGCTTCTCGCCGTGGGTCAGACTGGCGGCCTCTTCGGCCCAGCGTTCGCCCAGGAGCACCTGCTGCAGCAGCTCGTAGGCCCGGTCTTCCAGCTCGCCATAGGAGCGGTAATAGCGCCAGAAGACGAAACCCACCTTGGCCTGGGCCTGCAGCGCCACCCGGACATTTTCCAGCACGGTCAGGGTCGGGAAGATGTTGGTCAATTGGAACGACCGTCCCATGCCCAGCCGGGTCCGATCGGCCGGTCCCAGAGCGGTCACGTCCCGTCCCTTGAACAGCACCTGTCCCGCCGTGGGTTTGTACTGGCCGCTGAGCAGATTGAAGAGGGTGGTTTTCCCGGCCCCGTTGGGACCGATCAGGGATTTGAGGCTGCCCGGCTCCACCCGAAGGTTGACCCGGTCGACGGCCGTATTCCCGCCGAAACGGATGGTCAGATCCCGGGTTTCAATTATCGCTGACTGGTTCATTCCTGATACCGCCTCGGTGTGGGTTAGGCGCAAGACCTTCCTGATATAAACCGAACCAACAGTCTTCGCGGCTGGAGCGGCGCCGCACGAAACCCGGAGACGCCGCCCGGCCCGTAAACCCTGGATGGTGGCTGCGCCGGGGAAACCGGCGCAGCCCCTGGTAGCCGTTACTTTTTATTCCGAATAGGGATGTTCAAATCCTTCCAGGAAAACTCCGTGACCAATTCGGGGATGGCCCATTTGACGTTGGGATCCACCTTGATCTTAAAGGCGTACATGGATTGCAGGGCCTGGTGGTCTTCCGGACGGAAGACCATCTCGCCCTTGGGGGTCTGGAAATGCATCCCCTCCAGGGCGGCGATCAGCTTCTCGCTGTCGGTGGTGCCGGCCTTGGTCAGCCCGTTGACCACGGCGATGGCTGCCGAGAACCCGCCGCAGGTGAAGAAGTCCGGAGGGCCGTTGAACCGCTTCTGGTGCTCCTTCACCAACCAGTCGTTGATGGGATTTTTGGGAATCTCATAGTAATAGTAGATGGCCCCCTTCATTCCCACCAGGGGCTTGTACAGGGCCATGGCGTCCAGGATGTTGCCGCCGGTGGTAATTTTGATCCCGTATTTCTCATCCAGTTTCATCTCGGCGATCTTGAAGGGATTGCCCTTGCCGGCCCAGATGATGAAGAGGTATTTGTCCCCTTTCTGATCTTTCAGAGCCTGGATGATCCGTTGGACCGGGGCGGTGAAATCGGTGGTGTTCATGGGCACGTATTCCTCGTGCGTGACCTTGGCTCCCTTGGCCTCTGCCGCCTCCTTGAAGGCCTTGACCCCGTCCCGGCCGAAGGCATAGTCCTGGGCCAGGGTGGCCAGGATCACGCCGGGCTTGGCGATGGCCTGGGCATTGGAGACCGCATCCTGTGAGGAATTACGGCCGGTGCGGAAGATGTAGCGGTTCCAATCCGACCCGGTGATTGAATCCGCCACCGCCGGTTCCACAATCAACACCTTTTTGAACTCCTTGGCCACCGGCAGCATGGCCAGGGCCACGGCCGAGGAAACCCCGCCCACCGCCAGATCGGCCTTGTCGTCCTTGAAGGCCTCGGTCAGCATCTGCTTGCCCACATCGGGTTTACCCTGGGCGTCCTTGATGATGACCTTCAGTGGACGGTTCAGGACCTGCATCGTGCCCTTGGTGGCGTACTCCAAACCCAACTGGAACCCGTTGATGGACTGCTTGGCGTAGGCCTCCAAAGGCCCGCTCACGTCCACGACCTGGGCCACTTTGATCGGCTCGGCGGCCTGGACCCCCGAAATCAGGAAGCCCCCCACCAGGGCCAGCACTGCCAACATCCCCACTGCTTTTCTCACGTCCATGGTTTTCCTCCTTTTTTTAAATTCCTGAACATTTCAAGATTTATGGCTTCAGCCTCTCCCGCAGCTCCGTCTTCAAAACCTTCCCAGCCGCATTGCGGGGCAGGCGGTCGACAAAAACCACGCTTTTGGGAATCTTGTACCGGGCCAGCCGGCCCCGCAGATGATCGAGGATCTCCGCTTCGCTCACGGTTTGTCCTTCCTTGAGGACCACCACGGCCCGGCCGACCTCACCCCATTTTTCATCGGGCAGACCCACCACGGCCGCTTCGGAAACCGGGGCCAGCTCGAAAAGGACGTTTTCCACTTCCGCCGGGTACACGTTTTCCCCGCCGGAGATAAACATGTCTTTTTTACGCTCCACGATGGTCAGATCGCCTTCCTCGTCCATGCGGGCCAGGTCGCCGGTGTGAAACCAGCCTCCGGCCAAGGCCTCGGCCGTGGCTTCCGGCCGGTTCCAGTAGCCCTGCATCAGGTTGGGGCCCCGGATAACCAGTTCCCCCACGGCGTCCGTCGCCACCTCCTTCAGGTCCTCGTCCACCACCCGGGCCTCCAGGTAAAAAAGGGCCCGGCCGATGGAGCCGGCCTTCTCCAGAGCCTTTTCCCGGCGTAAGGTGGCGATGCTGGGGGCTGCCTCACTCATGCCGAAGCCCTGTTGCAGTACGATGCCGGCCTGTTGATATTGTTTGACCAGACTGATCGGCAGCGGCGCCCCGCCGCTCATAACCAGGCGGGTCTGCTCGAAGGCCTGGGCCCGGAAATCCGGGTGCTGGATCAGAAAGAGAAAAACGGCCGGCACGCCGAAAAACAGGGTGATCTGCTCCTCCTGCAGCAGCCTCAAGGTCTCGGCCGGTTCAAAGGTGCGCTGGATGACCACCGTGCCGCCCGCCTGGAGAAGCGGCAGGGTGAACAGTCCGATCCCCCCGATATGAAACATGGGCAGCACCAGGAGGTCCCGATCCCGGGCCGTGAAGTGCAGGTCCATTTCCAGATTGAGGGCATTCCAGAAACTGGCCCCCTGGGTCAGCACGGCCCCCTTGGGCCGGCCGGTGGTGCCGGCGGTGTACATGATGATATGGGGAGTATCCAGCCCCACGGGGGCGGCGGGTTCCGGCTCCGTCCCGGAGGACCCGGTCAGGACTTGATCATAAGCCGGGGCCCCGATTTGCTCTTCGGCTCCCAGGACCAACAGGCGCCGGACGGAGGTTTGACCGACCAGGTTCAAAACGACCTCGGCAAAACCGGGGTCAAAGATCAGGGTTTCGCTCCCGCTGTCGGACAGATTGAAGGCCAGTTCGGCCGGGGAAAGCCGCCAGTTCAGGGGCACCAGGAGTAGGCCCATTTTGGCCGTCGCGAAGATCACCTCCACATACTCCAGGCAATTGTAGGCCAGCAGCGCGCAACGATCGCCCGGTTTCAACCCCAGGGATTGGAGAACCCCGGCCAGACGGTTCACCCGGTCGTTGAGTTCCCGGTAGGTAACGCGACGCCGGCCGTCCACCACGGCCTCCCCGGCGCCGTCCAAGAAGGCCCGTTTGGTCAGCCAGAAACCGATCCCTTGCGCTTCCATCGTCCGCCGCCTCGCTAAAACAGTTTTTTCATCAGCCCGGCCAGATTCCGGGCGAAAGTGGAAACCACCTCCAGGCCGATCAGGTCTTGGTCCGCGTCCCGGGCCCCGCGGGTGCCGGCCACGCCTACGTTCCAGTAGATCGATCCGGGAACGATCAGACCGTTGAAAAAGAACCAGAGAAGGAGTTGGGAAAAGGCCAGGTTGTGCCCGGCCCGCTGGGCCACGGTGATCGGCCCGCCGACCTTGCCGTTAAAAAATCTACCGTTCCAGTAGGATACGAAGGTGGCCCGGGCAAGCAGGGCCATCATCTGGGGCACCACCGAACTCAGATAGACCGGGGAACCGAGGATCAGTCCTTCGACCCGGCGCATCCGGGTGAAGAGGTCTTCGAAATCGTCCCCCCGGATGGTGCAGCAGCCTTGCGTCTGGCAGTCATAACAACCGGTGCAGGGTTTGATCTCTTTATCCCGCAGCGAAATCAACTCGGTTTCGATATCCTCTTGTTCCAGCACCTGCAGGGCCGTTTTCAGATAATAGAGCGTATTGCTCTGATCGCGTAAACTTCCGCTAATTCCCAACACCTTCATTTCCGCTACCCCTTTTCCTCACAGAAGCCCTCCGGCAGCAAGGCTGTGGTGGACAGGACTCCGGTTTTGATCTGGCGGCACATGAGTTGGACAAAATAGGAATGGTCGAAACACTTCCGGAATTCCCCGGTTTCCACCCGGAGGCCCTCCGCCAGGGGGGCTCCCTGGGAAGCCCGAACGGCTCTTTTGGCCTGGGCCAGGGCGTAGGCGGGATTTTTCAGGATGGGTTTCAGGAACCCGGCCGTTTCCTCCAGGAGTCGCTCCGCCGGGACCAGCGCGTGGACCAGATTCAGTTCCAACGCCTCTTGGGCGGGGTAGAGCCGTCCGCTGAGGATTATCTCCAGGGCCCGGCCCATGCCTACCAGCCGGGGCAGGCGCTGGGTCCCTCCCCCGCCCGGGATCAACCCCACCTTCACCTCAGGCAGCCCGATATGGACCCGGTCGCCGGCGATACGAAAATCGCAGGCCAGGGCCAGTTCATAGCCTCCCCCGAAGCAGAGCCCGTTAATGGCCGCCACCAGGACCAGCGGACTGGCCTCCAGGCGGTTGAACAGGTCCTGAATTCTCCGGGAAAAGGCCGCGGCCCGGTCCGGGTCGCACTGCATCATTTCCACGCCGTCGGCCCCGCCGATGAAATAGGTATCCCCGGCCCCGGTAATCACCGCCGCCCGGACCGGGACCGCCTCCGCCTCGGTCAGCGCCCGGTCCAGCTCCTCCATCAACGCCGTGTTGATGGAGTTCCGATCCTCCGCCCGGTTAACGGTCAACCAGCAGACGTCCTCCCGGTACTCGACCTGCAATAAAGAATTTATACGCTTCATGTTTATCTTTTCACAGAATCATGAAAAATTGGCCCGTTTGGAGTTTTTCGTATTTAATTCGATGTTTGGACGTTCGTCTTTTTTTCATATTAAATTACCCACCCGCCGTTGGGGCTGAAAATCTGCCCGGTGAAAAAGTCCGCTTCCGGGGAGGCCAGATAGGCGACCAGTCCGGCGATCTCCGCGATTTCGCCCAGGCGTTTCAATGGCGTTTTTTTAAGGACATACTCCTCAAAGCCTTCCGGGAGATCGGCCAGCATGGGGGTCTCGACGTAGCCCGGTGCGATCACATTGACCCGGATATTGTATTGGGCCGCCTCCTTGGCCAGGGTTTTGCCCAGCATATTGACCCCTCCCTTGGAGGCACTGTAGTGCAGGGAGCCCGGCGTCGGAGTCAGGGAGGCCACCGAGCTGAACAGGAGGAGACGGCCAGTCCGGTGTTCCTTCATCCAGCGTACCGCCTCCCGGCAGCAGTAAAAAACCCCGTCCAGGTTGACGGCCATCATCCGCCGCCATTCGTCGTCCTCCAACGCTTCGATGAAAGCGGTCCGCCCCAGAACGGCGGCCGTCTGCACCATCAGATCCAGACGTTCGGCCTGCCCTTGCAAAGCGGCAAACAACTCCCGCACGGAGTCGCTGCGGGAGACGTCCACCGGAAAGGCGTCCGCCCGACCGTCCGCCTTCCTGATGGCTTGAGCCGTTTCGCGGGCCGCTTCCAACTGTAGATCGGCCACGAAGACCCGGATCCCCCGCAGGGCCAGGGCCCCGGCCGCCGCCCGGCCCATACCGGAACCGCCGCCCACGACCAGCGCTGTCTCTACCGGTTTAGTCTTCAATGATTATAAGTCCTTTTGCTTGGCATAGGCCCGGGCCGGTTTATCCGTAGGGAAAACAACCAGGCGACTGGCATCCAATTGATCCAGGATGCCCCGGGCCACCTCCTCGGGACTGTCCATGAAGCCCTGGTATTTTTTTACCTCGGGGGCCAGCTCTTCGGCGCCCCCGGAGGCGCTGAAAAATTCGGTGGCGGTCAGGTGGGGACAGACGGCCAAGACGCGGATGCCCGTGCCGGCCAAGTCCCGGGCCAAACCGCGGGAAAAGCCCAGCAGGGCATGCTTGCTGGCCACATAGGCGGCCACCTTGTCCGCATGGGCTAGCAGTCCTCCGAGGGAGGCCAGGTTGATGATCAGCCCGGCCCCCTGGTTCAGCATGATTTTTAGAGCCTCCCCGGTCAGCAGGACCGGGGCGAAGAGGTTGATTTCGAACAGCCGCCGCCACTCTGCTTCGGTCGTATCCAGAAAATGTCCGTAGGCCCCGATCCCGGCATTGTTGACCAGGATGTCCAGCCGGCCCCAGCGTTCCAGGGTTTTTTGCAGAATGTCCCGGCGTCCCTGGGGATCGGTCACATCGGCCTCTACGCTGAGATGGTCGCCGGGACACTCGGCAGCCACCATTTCCAGCTTTTGCTTGCGACGGGCCGCCAGGACCACCCGGGCCCCGGCCCGGGAAAAGCCTTGGGCCAGGGCGGCCCCGATGCCGGAACTGGCCCCGGTGATGATTACAATTTTCCCCTCCAGATCAAACAAGGGTCCAGCCCCCTAAAAACCTGCGCCGGTTTAAATCCGGATTTCCCAGCCCAAAATCCGAACCGATCCGCAGGCCCGAAATTCACAGGATCAAAACAGGAATTAGCTATAATAAGATACCGGGTAAGCTGACAGGTGAACCAACTGTCAGATATTTATCAACGACTCCCCGGGCTGTCAACAAAAAAATCAAGAGGCCGATTCTTTCTCGGAAGTCCCGAGACCGGTCAGTACCCATTGGCCCAGTTCATTCAAAAGCGGCTGGGGCAATTCCGCCTGGGGATAGGAATTCCAGACCAGCCATTTCAAACCGACCACGTGATTGACCCCCATGAGGGCACGGGCCAGAAAAGGGGCCGGGAATTCCCGAATCTCTCCCTGTTTTAGCCCGTCCCGAATTCCGGCCACATAACCCTCGGCCAGTTTCTGGTAATACCACATACCCGTCTCCAGGCCCACGGTCTCGCTTTCGCCGACCACCCGGTAGATCCGGCTGTGTTGGTGCAGAAACCGGAAAAAGGTCCGGAGGCCTTCCCGCTCTTGATCGCGACGGTCGGCCAATCCTTCCGTGGCTTGTTTCAGCGTCCGGCGCAACTCCCGGCTCAAATACCGGACAAACCCTTCGAGCAGGTTCCTTTTACTTTTGAAATGGGTGTAAAAGGTCCCTTGGGCTACCCCGGCCAAACGGGTGATCTCGGAAACGTTGGCCCGGTTGAACCCGTATTGCCCGAACACGGTTTCGGCCGCCTGGAAAAGGGCCCGTTTGGTCAGTTGGCCCTGGGCGGCCTCTTCCTCCGGCTCCGGATGTCCCTTCGTCTTCCGGCCGGTGGGGGGGGCCGTCTGATCCCCCGGCCGGTTCCACGGCCGGGGTCCGCTGATGCCCTTTAAAACCAGGTCCACGATCAGGGAAACCAGCCGTTCCCCCCGGTAGGCTGCACTTTTCGGGCCCCAGTCCAGGGAATTGAAATAGACCATTCCGATGAGGCCGTAGGTGATCAAGTTCGGATCAAAAGGCCGGATGTTCCCTAGGCCGGCTTCCCGCCGGAAAAAGTTGCGGTAGAAGCGGGCGATCGAATCGTAATAACCAATGGTCACCGAGTCGATCAGTTCAAATTCCCCCAGGATACGGTGGAAATAGAAGTGGCTGGAAATATGGTCAACCAGGAGCCCAACGACCCCGGCCAGGCGCCCCTCCAGACTGCCGGCCTGCGGCGGCAGGCCCTCCGCCCGCTCCCAGAAGCGGGAGAGGATCAGGTCGTTCAGTTCCAGAAAGATTTGTTCTTTGTTCTTGAAGTACTGGTAAAAGGTCCCGATGGAGACCCCGCAGCGGCGGGTGATTTCGGAGACCGAGGTCTGGTAATAACCCAGGTCCCGAAAGACCTCTTGGGCCGTTTCCAGGATGGCGGCCCGGGTGGTCAGGCCTTTGGCCTTCAGGGAACGGCGCGCCTGGGACGTTTTGAGCGCAGGGGACATGTTATTGGTCCTTATAGGTGAATCACCTCTCATATATATCAAAAACGGAAGAGTGGCAAGAAGTTTTTTGTAGAGGGATCGGTATCGTCTGCTCCGGCGCCACCGGCCGGACGCGATAATTCAGGTAGTTAGAGAGATCCTACTTTAAGGCAAAAGGATCACGGAAGGCCGCTTCCAGTTCGATAACCCGCATTTCCTTGGACGCCAGGGCCGACTGCAAAGCCCGTTCGAGCCCCTGGGGGGTGGCCACCCGCTCGGCGCCGATGCCGAAGGCGGCGGCCAGGGCCGGCAGATCGGGATTGAGCAGGTCGGTTTCGAAATCCCCCCGGCCGTAGAATTGGCGCTGCAGGAGATCGATGATGCCATAAGACCCATTATTGAGTACGACCACGGGAAACCCGAGGCCCTGGCGGCGGCAGGTGGCCATTTCCTGGGCCCCGTACAAAAAACCGCCGTCGCCGATGACCGCCACCACCGGCCGTTCGGGACAGGCGATTTTCAAGCCCATGGCCGCGGGAAAACTGAAACCGATAATCGACGACCCTTTCGCCGCCATCAGGCCGCCGGGCCGGAAGGATTGGTAGAAATACTCGGCCCAGTAGCCCAGCAGGGTGTTGTCGATCACCAGGCTGCCGTCGCGGGGGATGACCCGACGCAGGACATCGAGATATTCCATCTCCGGGCCTTGCTGGGCGATGGCGCGCCGCTCCTCCCGGATCCGCTCCCGCAGGGTCGAGACCGGCCCTGTCCTCTTCCCCCGGCCGACGGCCCCGGTTACGATCTTTTCCGTCAGACGCCGGGCGATGGTCCGAATATCGCCCAGGATCGCCAGCTCGGTGGGATAATTCCGTCCGATCCAGGTCTCATCCCAGTCAATATGGATCAACCGGGGCAGGAAAACACCCCGCCGTTGATAATCCACACTGCGCAGCCGGGTCCCGATGGCCAGCGCCACCGTGCTGGTCTTTAGCAGTTCCCGGACCGCTCCGCGCCGGGCGGCGTGCCCGAAGGCCAGATCGTGATCTTCCGGGAGCAGGCCCTTCCCCTCCGTATTGGTGACCAGCGGCGCCCGGAGCGCCTCGGCCAGGGCCTGGATTTCCGCGCCGATCCCGGCCCGAACGGCGCCCGAACCGGCTACGATCACGGGGCGTTCGGTCTCGCCGAGAATCCCGACCGCCCGATCGAGATCTTCCAACCAGGGCTCTATCGTGGAGGCCGTTTCGGGTAGAGGGCTGCCCTCGTCGGACCCGGAGACCTCCCGGTCCCAGAGATCGGTCAGGACTTCAAAGTAGACCGGACCTGTTCTCCCGGAAAGGGCTTTTTGCCAGGCCCGGGGTATCATCGTCAGTACTTCCTCCCCGGTCCTGGGACAAAACCGTTCCTTGGTGATATTTTTGAAAATGAGGTCCTGCTCTTTCAGTTCGTGCAGGGTCCCCGTGCCTATGCCGATCTTGTCGGTGGCCACATTGGTTGTGACGGCCAGGACCGGCGACAGGCTTCCCCAGGCCTCAACCAGGGGAGCCGCCATGTAGCAGGCGCCGGGACCGGTGGAGGTGACGACCACCCCCACCCCTTTTCCGGCCCGGGCGTAGCCGTCGGCCATGTGGGTGGCGCAGGCTTCCTGCCGACAGAGAATGTGCCGGATGGACGGCTCCTCCCGCAGGGCATCGTAAAACCCAATGTTGTGGATGCTGGGAATGCCGAAGATATGCCGGACACCCGCTTTTTTTAAGGCCCGGACAATAAGGTCTGAAACCCTGGCCATCGACAAGACTCCTTAAGTTTTAGAGTTTGGCGCCTGGCCGGAAACTATTAGGCCCGGCCGCCGCCTTGGCGGTTGCCTCAGCGGGTCATCCAGGATTTAGAACGAACCGTCAGCAGTGCGTAAGGAAAAACCCAGAACAGGGTCAGGAAAGCAAAATAGGCGTAGACTACATTGTACCAAAAGTCGCCCCGCCGCTCGCTGTAAAGGTAATAGAGGCTGTTCAACAATGAAAAGATCCCGATGGCCAGAAAAACGCGGAGCATCGTCCCGGGATTTTGGAGGGACCGATAAACCAGCAGACCCAGGACGAACCAGGTAACCGGGTAGCGCAGGTTGGTAATGAAAGTATCAAAAAGGGAAACCAGGCAGGGCCAAAATGGTCGCTTCCAGACGATCCGGATAAAATGGAAGGTTTCCCGGATATGGCTCCGGTCCCAACGCAAGTACATGCGGGTTAATTTTTTATAAGACTGGGGTACTACGGTATGAACCTCGGCAGAGCCCTGGTAGACGGAATCGTATCCCAAGGAAAGCATATAGTTGGTCAAGGCCCGGTCTTCGCCATAGGTGCAAGGCGCGCCCATAAAGGTTTGGGCCCGCCATTGTTCCAACACTCTCCTGACCGCCCCGACCCGGTAAGCAGCCAGTGCCCCCGGGCAGCAGTATACGGTTCGATAGGTTGACTGTACGGCCCGCAAAAAATCAAAAGACAGCACGTAGCGAACATGCAGCATGCGGGGGATGATCCCCTCCCTCAGGTTGTAGGCTTTCACTTTTCCGGCTACGGCCCCCACGGCGGGGTCCCGAAAAGGACCCGTCATGGCCAGGAGGGTACCTTTGGTGATGACGCTATCCGAATCAACGGTAACGACCACTTCACCCCGGGCCCGGTTAAAGCCCTCGGACAAGGCCTCCCTTTTCCCTTTATTGGCGGGAAAGCGGACCGCCGTTACCTGTTGGGGATAGAGTTTGGCCACCCGCTTGATATAGTACCAGGTATCGTCTCGGCTGCCGTCGTCCACCACCAATACCTCCAGGCGGTCCCGGGGGTAGTCGGCAGCCAGGACGGAATGAATGGCCTTCTCCACCATCGGGCCTTCGTTATAGGCCGGGATGATCACGGTGAGCGGCGGGGCGTCATTAAAAACGGCCGGCGGGAAAGGCCGGTAATGGAACCAGAGTATGGTCCTGAACACGACGAACAGGCTCCCCATAGAGGCCCAGAGCAGGGTCGGTCGGACAATAAAGGCCATTCGGCTGTCGGTTTGAATCGCCTCGATCAAAGGATTGAACAGCCCCCCCGTAATGCTGGTGTAAACCAGAAAGACCAGACTGCTTAGAATGAGAATCCCGAAGAGCCAATCCAGAAAATCTTGAGGACGGACGTGAAACGCTTCCAGCGGTTCTCCGGATAATTGCGTTGCTTCAGTGGTGATAGATTTCAATATCGGTTCGGGAGCCATTTTTTCCAGTTTCTTAATTAAGGGAGTAAGCCCCTAGCGGGCCGCTAGGGACCAATAGCAGACAAAATCTAATGATTTATATACTGCTTGTCAATAAACGGATTCCCTGAAATCAAAAAGAGCGCACTTAAAAGGAGGGGCGGAGTGATCAGGGGTTTCCGCGCGGCCTGCTTCCGCCGGACCTTCGGCGAAAGTAGTTGCCCGGCTTTTGGTATTTATTCAGCTCCGGTTCCAGCACGCCCCATTCCGTCAACACCCTCCCTGCTGCTTTTTCAGAGTGAACAGAATGTCCCCCGGTTTGAAGTCAGACCTCAGGTCTTCTTCGCCCACCGAGCGAAAGATAATTTCCAGGGCGTTTCGGTCGACTCGTCCCTCTCCCTGCAGCCGTCGCATGGTTTGAAAACCGTCGGCATCGACATCGACGGTATAACCGGTCTCGACCCGGCGAATATCCAGACGATATTCGATACAATTGGAAGTTATCTTATCGAGGTGGGGCCAGCACTCGGTGAATTCCCAGTGACCGGCCCAGTCCGGTGGGGCGGCCCAGACCGTCGAAACAAAAATTAAAAAGATTATAGCGGTCAAAGCGGACTGTTTCACGATTCTTTCCCCGGCTTCCGGCAGGCTTTCTAAAGGACCCCCGGACGCCGATCATCAGCAGTCCGACACCCGGATCGACCAGGGGGGCTACTTTTCTCCAAAAGGATAGTTACCGATAATATCTGACCTAGCCGGCCCCGTCAAAAGAAATGAACCCGCCTATTTCGGATCGAGCTCGATTTCAGTTACCCAAAAGGGCACCACGGGCGGTAAAGGACCCGTTACGGCTGCCGGGCTCCCGGCCGTGTCGAACTGGGAGCTTACCACCAGCAGCTTGTTTTGGTAGAGCGCCACCGAGGTGGGGAAGGCGACCGTGGGGTGCGTGATGACGCGGTCGAGTTCGGCGCGCCGGAAGTCGGCGGAGAGCTTTACGACCGCAATGGACCGGGGTAGATTCTGGGCCACGTAGAGCGTGTCCCCTTGCAGGAACAGACCGTCGGGTGTATGCAACCTTCCGGCCGGCAGATCCACCGCGGTGATCTCGCGCGATTTGAGGTCAATCCGGAAGAGCCGGTTCTCGTTGCGCTTGCCGATGAGGAGATAACGGCCGTCAGCACTGGCGACGATCCCGTTGACGTTGATCCCCGCGGCCCCGGCCGCCTGCACATAGGAAACCGGTGTGCCTTCGAACTTCAGAAACTCCCGGAGTTCATACTGCCCGGTCTTGGTGGGAACCAGCCGATAGAGCACCGGGTTGACGGAGTCCGTTACGTAGGCGCTGCCGTCGGGCGCGAAAACGGCATCGTTCAGGAACGTCTGACCCGCGCGGAGACCGTTGTCCAGCTTGGAAATGAGTTGACCGTCCCGGGTGTCATAGACAAAGATCAAGCCGGTTTGCCGGCCGGCGACCACTAGCCGGTGGTCGGCGAAAAACATCCCCGTCGCCATCACCCGGCCATCCGCCCCGCCGGGGGAAAACACCTCCAACCGTCCGGTGCCCATCCGGCCCTGGTAGATGGTTCCATCCTTGACGGAGCCCACATAGAAAGCACCGTTCGACGGATCCACCGTCACGCTCTCCGGATAAACCTGCGCACTGTCCAGAAAGGAATGCAAAAGGGGATTGGCATGAGGCCGGATCTTTCCTATCCCGGAGGCTGCAGCGGCCTCGGACAGAGCCGACAGCAGGGTCAAACCGATCAGCAGGACGACCCCCAGTCCTGATTTCTTCAACCAAAAAAGAACCCTGATCTCCATAATTACACTTCCTTAGGGAAGGATGATATCCCAGGCCGCCACGAGGGAGCCCGGGTCGAGATCCTTGGTGGGGGGTGTCAGTTTGGTCATGAGGCTCCCCAGGTCTTTCGCTGTCCTGAGGATCCGATCCTTTTCGTTCAAAGGCTCCCCTTCAAAATACATCTGCGTCACCAGTAGGGTTGATCCAGCGGTGACCTGAAAATGGATATGCGGCGGCCTGACCCAGTCCCCGGCCGCGGGATAGGGCGCCGGTTTGATGGTCTTGAAACGGTATCGGCCTTCGCCGTCCGTAGTTGAGACGCCGTACCCTTGAAAATTCGGATCCAGGGGCGCAGGATTCGCATCCTGCGGGTGGGTGTATCTTCCAAAAGAATTGGCCTGCCAGATCTCCACCCGGGCCTCCGGCAGAGGTCGGCCGTTCTGATTCATCACCCGGCCCAGCAGGTAAATAACCTGTCCCTGGGACTTCCCGGGCTTTCCCTGAATAACCGTCAGATCGGCATCCTGATCCGCCGGTTTCAGCACCGGATAGAACGGGCCCATGGCCTGTTCCGAGGTCGGTACCCTTGCGGCCCCTTGGGCCAACAAGGGATCTCCGGAACCGGCCAGGAGGATCCCGCCCGTGGCCAGGGACATTTTCAGCAGGTCTCGTCGCGAAAACCTTTGGTCTTCAGACATAAACGCCTCCTTTAATACGAAAATAAAAAGACGAACATTCAACATCGAACGTCCAACATCGAATTTCAAAGCCATCGTAACGTCATTGCGAGCGAAGCGAAGCAATCCCCCGGATAAGCTTCGAGGAAATCCAAGCTGGGACGGGGATTGCTTCGTCGCTCCACTCCTCGCAATGACGTATCCCCTTAGGCCCTTTATTTTCATGCTTTGTGGGTGCTCGCCAAGGGCATGGGGGCTTAATACGAAAGGGTAACGACCAACCCCCCCTTCCCTTTCCGGTGCCACCACCATTAATTCAACGGTGCGGCCGGCCGTAAAGGGCCCGCAGCTCTTCCTTGGCTTTTTCAAGGACCCGGCGTTGTCTTTCAGGAAGCTTCCGGCCCGCCCGGTTGATATAGAAGTTGAGCATGGACATGGCGGAGCGGAAGGGAGTGCCCCGGCGCCGATCGCTGTCCTCGGCGGAGCGCTGGAGCGACCGGGCGATCCTTCGAGGATCATCCCAGGAAAAGACGCCCGGTTCGAGATCGAGGGCGTTGCTGGTTTCGGTAACCTGTTGGGACCAGCGCTGGTTATTATTCCCATCCGTAGAAGTTCATTAATAATTGAAAATTAAGAATTGATTATTGATTATTGATTATTAGTTTTTACTTTGAGCGGCTTCAATCAGACCACTCCAGCCGTATCCGGGCCAGCCAACCGGACTCGGTCCCTGAAAAAGGCAAGGTCGATACCGTTAACCTTTTACAAGGATAAAAGTACCGACCTTGGGTGGACCCAGCCGGGGGGGACCTCCTGAGGGAGGTAAGGCTGGAAGCTTTGCGGATCGGCAGGTCTCGACCCGATAATTTTTTTCGCATTGTCGCAGAAATAATATAGATCTATTTTAAGCGAGGAGGGCCGGATATAAAATCATACGAACCCTTTATTTTTATTTTTACAGGCAGTATTTTTAACCATCCGAAATCTGCCGACTACCGGAAAATGGTCGGAATCGATTATTACCGTTTCCAGACAAAGCGGAGAAAACGGCGCTTGAACTTTTGGGCGTTTTTTACCCTTGAAACCGTTTTCTCTTTTAATTTATATTGGTTCCCACAGATATCTTTTCATCTTGCAGGTTATCAGGCTATACTACTAACCCTCTACGGAAGATAGAAAGAGAGGCTCCCATGAACTTAGCCCGTTTCCCCCGAAGACGTTACACCGCAGGTTTCACTCCCCTCGAACCGGCCCCGCGTTTTTCCGCCGCCCTGGGCGGTCCGGAGATCTATCTCAAGCGGGACGACCTTTTGGGGTTGGCCGCCGGAGGAAACAAGACGCGCAAACTGGAGTTCCTGGTGGCCGAGGCCCTGGCCCAGGGGGCGGATACGCTGATCACTTGCGGGGCCATCCAGTCCAACCATTGTCGTTTGACCCTGGCCGCCGCCGTCAAGGAGGGTTTGAAGTGCCGGCTGGTCCTGGAGGAACGCGTCCCGGGAACCTACAATCCGCAAGCGGGTGGTAACAATTTTCTCTATCGCCTGCTGGGCGTGGAGGCCGTCAAGGTCGTGCCGGCCGGGTCGTACATGAAGCGGGAGATGCAGGCGGTGGCCGCGGCCCTGGCCGCCGAAGGCCGGAAGGGCTACATCATTCCCGGCGGGGGGTCCAATCCCCTGGGAGCCACGGGGTACGTGGCCTGCGCCCAGGAGATTATGGCCCAGACCTTCGAGCAGGGTTTGAGCCTCGATTACGTAGTCTGCGCCAGCGGCAGCACCGGGACCCACGCCGGACTGGTCGCCGGCTTTCACGGCTGCCAGATGAACCTGCCGGTCATCGGCATCAACGTCAGCCGCCCGAAACTCCAGCAGGAGGAACTGGTCTACGGACTGGTCCGGGAGACAGCCCGGTTTGTCGGGGTGCATATTGAAATCCCCCGAGAAGCCGTGACCTGTTTTGATGATTATGTGGGGCCCGGCTATTCCCTGCCGACCCCCGGCATGGCCGAAGCGGTCCGCCTCCTGGCCCGCACCGAGGGGGTGCTGCTCGATCCGGTCTATACCGGCAAGGCCATGGCCGGATTGATCGACCTGGTGCGCAAAGGCTATTTTCCCAAGGGCAGCCGGGTGTTGTTCGTCCATACCGGCGGCTCGCCGGCCCTGTATGTGTATCAGGAAGCGGTGCTGGGAGAAGCTTGAAACAACGGGGCTACCTAAGTTAAATCCGAAACTCGAAATCCGAAATTCGAAACAAGCACGAATGATCAAAATTCAAAATGACCGAAACATCCTCCCCCCCTTGGCGGGAGGGTATCATCGCCGCCGGATTTTTCACCTTTTGAACATTCAAATTTCGGTAATTTGAATTTTTTTCGAATTTCAAGTTTCGGATTTCGAATTTAAGGAAACGCAGCTTGAGCGACAAAATCATCGGCATCATCGGCGGTATGGGACCGGAGGCCACGGTGGATCTCCAGCAGCGGGTGCTGCGGGCCACGGCGGCCGAAGATGACGCCGATCACCTTCGCATGATCGTGGACAACAATCCGAAGATCCCTTCGCGGATCAAGGCCCTCATCGAGGGCACCGGCGAGAGCCCGGTACCGGTCCTGAGGGACATGGCCCGGCGGCTGGAGTCCTACGGGGCCGACCT
>JACRCK010000211.1 GCA_016219065.1 Deltaproteobacteria bacterium | reverse complement strand
CTTTCCGGAACCGGGAGCGGACGGTCGTTTTTTTTACCAGGAGGAACGACCCGGTCCTGGCCTTCGGCCCCCAGACCGCTATTCTCCAGACCGGATACGAAAATCAAACCGACCGCGAGCCAGCCGCAGGTCATTTTTTTGACCTTCATAAGATTTCCATGATCAGAGAACCGACCCCTTTCGCCGCCATCCCGAGCTGGCGGGCCAGGCCGTAAGACAGATCGACGTCGCGGCCGGGAATAAACGGCCCCCGGTCATTCACCTTCCCCACCAGAGTCTTGCCGTTGGCCGGATTGGTCAACCGAACTTGCGTTCCCAAGGGCAGGGTTTTGTGGGCCAGGGTGTTGGCAAACATGTCGAAAGGCTCGCCGCTGGCCGTTGGCTTTTGATGGTAATCCCGCCCGTACCAACTGGCCACGACCTCCTGAGGCCTGGGATTGGCCATTCTTTTTATGGTCAGTTTCTGGCCGGGATAGATCCGATTCGGGTCGGCAATGCCGTTGTCCCGGGCCAGTTGATAGGGATCCACTTGAAATTGTTTGACTCCCAGTTTCCACAGCGTATCACCGGGTTTTACCGTATATTCTATCTGCTTTATTTCCGGAACGCTCCGGCTAATTCCCGCTTCCATTATTTTTTTGCTCAGCATCCGACTGAAGCGTGGGGTTTCATCCGCCGGCAGCGGTTGCGCCGAATGGCCCTGGATCGGAAGTTCCTCCAGGGTCGGCCGGGTCGAACCGATCGAATAGGTCATATAGGTTCCTGTTTAGCCCGCTATTTTCTTTTAGCCGCCATTAGACATATTCGCCGCGGTTGAATTTTTCCACCTCTACCGCCGACAGAGTCCCGACTTCCTGAATGATCTTTTTCAAGGGATCCGCAGGCGCCAATGTCTGAGCCAGGCCCTGCAGATCGGTAACCTTTTCCGCCAGGGACTGAACCAGGGGATTAATCTCTTTTAAGGTCTGGGCCGGATCGGCCAGCGCCTGTTGATACTGTTCCAACAGGGCGATGGTTTTTTCGGTAGCGGAGATGCCCCGGGCCTGAAGTTGCTGGAGATCCTGAATCTCCAAAACCCCGTTCACGGTACCAATCTCAAATCCTTGAACCACCCCCGGCAACGCCACCGGACCCGCCGCAGCACTCGGGTTCGCCGTCAGGCGGACATCCTGAAAGATTTTCTGGAATTCCGAACCGCTGCCTCCTTCCTTTTTTTGTATTAGAGAAGGCGGTAACAGGGCCCCGCTAATCTCTTTAATATCCATAATGAGTTACCTCCTAATATTTTTTTTGAAAAAGATGCAAAAAAGATGCCTCTTATTATTTTTTTTATCAATTTAATTTTTTTTACCGACCAGACCGCACCTTTATTTTATAACTAATTAGTTTTATTAATAAATAAATATTGATTCGTCTTTCAACGCTGGGGCCGGCTGGCGCTGAAGCCTGGAATTATCCGGAAACCGGATTTTACCTGGGGAAAAAATTGCCGATATGCCTGTACATGTCGGCCGGCTTTTAAATTTTATTGCAAAAGTAAATCCAAGAAGGCTAGCGATGGAGAGTTCGAAAAGGATTACCCGGTGCCCCACCTGCGGAACCAAGTACCTGGTTCCTGAAAATACCCTTCATAAAAGCGCTCCTTGTTTAAAATGTGGAAACCGTTTTAAGATTTTTTTCGAAGAAGCGCCTGTAACCACCCCTGTGGCCTCCTCCAAGGAGGAAACCGCTGTCAACCAGGGGAACGGGCCGGCGGCCGAAAATCTGGAATCGGCCGCCCCTGAAGCCGGTGAAGGTTCCCAGGGAACAACCGGCAGTGATTGGGAGGCGGAGGGGTTTCAGCTCCGGATCTCGGAAGATGCCTTGACCGCCACTCTTAAGATACCCGAGGCGGTACCCGCCGAGTTGACCGTGGAAGCCTTAAAAGCCTGGCTGACCCAAAAGGGGGTGGTCTATGGATTGAGCCTGGATGCGGATTTGGATCGAC
Source organism: Deltaproteobacteria bacterium (assembly GCA_016219065.1). GTDB lineage: Bacteria > Desulfobacterota > RBG-13-43-22 > RBG-13-43-22 > RBG-13-43-22 > JACRCK01. Next base: position 4,686 of record JACRCK010000211.1, on the reverse strand, counting down.
TCCTCGGGGGAGAGGAAAACCGGGGCCAGGAAGCCGTGATCGCCGCCGGGACTCCGGCCCGCAGCGGCCAAGACGGCCGAATCGAATACCATTTTGACCTGGAAGCCTCTAAAGTCGGAACCGTCCGCCTGGATGGCGCCATCGATTTCAAGGACAAGGGAGAAATCCCCCAGGTCACCGAAGGGGCGTTGCTGGCCGAAAAGATACCGTCGATTCCGGGGGTGGCCGGAATGAATATTTTTGGGCAGACCCTCTCTCCGGAAGCGGTCCGGGATGTCCTGCTCCTGGCCGGGGAGAATGCCCGGAGTTCCGAGGATGGTCTGCAAGTGTTCGCCAAAACCTGCGGCCGGCCGGCCCTCAACCGGGACGGACGGATCGTCGTCTATCCGGAGTTGCGCATCGACGGCGACGTAGGCCTGGAGACCGGACATATCCAGTTCAACGGCCATATCAAGGTCAGCGGCATTATCCAGGAAGGATACCGGGTCAAGGGCGGACAATTAACGGCCCGGGAGATCGACAAGGCCGCCGTCGACATTGAAGGAGATATCCAGGTAAATGGCGGGATCATCGGTTCGAAGATTAAATCCAAGGGCACCGTTATGGCCCGATACGTGGAGGCCTCCGGCATTCAGGCCCTGGGGGATGTCATCATCCGGGATGAGGTGTTGCATAGCGTAATGGATGTCCACGGCCAGCTTCAAGTAACCTCTTCGACCGGCAAGATCCTCTCTTCCGACATAACGGCCCGCAAAGGGATCGAAGCCGCTTTTATAGGTTCCGATGCCTCCCGACCCTGCAATCTGGTTATCGGCGTGGACACCCAGGCCGCGGGGATGATCCACACGTTTAAGGTGGAAATTAAAGAAAAACAGCAGAAGCTGGAAAAACTGGGCGGCCTGATCGAAAAGTTGAAACTGGAATCCAACAACTACGCCGGGCAGATCGCCCAACTGGCTCAGGTTCAAGACCGGGGGATTTTGGAACAACGGCCCCTGAAGGCCCTGCTGGACGAACTGGAAACCAACAACGATTTGAACCGCCTGGCTCAGGCCCGCTTTGAATATGACGGTCTGGAAAAGAAAATCCGTGGGGCGGAAGAATCCTTAAATCACCTGATGGAGGAACAGGACCATAATACTGAAAAAATTTTTTCTTCCCAAAAAGAAATCGGGCAACTGAACCAGTCGATACAGGAACTGAACCTGAAAATCGAAAGGATCCAAGAACAATCCGCTGCCGAAAAGATCGACCCGGTCCTGAGAGTCCGGCAGACTATGTCCAGCGGGACGGTCATCAAAGGGAAGCAGGCCTGTCTGATCCTGCCGCAAGATGCCCAGCGCGTTCAATTCAAAGAAAAACGCCTGACCACCACCAAAGAATCCGGACCGCCGATCTCCGAATGGCTGTTCGGGGCCGAAGACCTAACGTAATTCCCGGATCCAAAAATTTGGCTATATTGCCTACCGGTTCCACCCGGATCCCTTCGGCCTGAAAAAAGCCCTTTTCCATCCCCCCAAAAAGCAACTCACAGATTTTTTAATCACACCGTCTTCCATTATTAATAATTGAGAATGGATTATTGGTTTTTAATATTGGCCTATCAGGAGCCTTCCCCCCCTAAATTCCAGCCAGGTGGCCAGAAAAAGAACGTTGCTGACCGCGCCATTCAATGAAAAAAAGGCCGTCTGCAGCCGGGAGAGGTCCTGGGGAGAGATAATCAGGTGTTCCAGAAACAGAAAAATAAAAACCAGCAACAGGCCGACGAAATAAAAGCCCCCCAGATCGGCCAATCGTCCCACCAGGGCAAAAAGCAGGAAGGCTAGAAAATGAAAAAACCCGGCTACCCGAAAAGCGAGAGGGGCGCCCCACCGGGCCGGAATGGAATGCAGACCGTACCGGCGGTCAAAGGCCTCGTCCTGGCAGGCGTAAAGGACGTCGAAGCCGGCCACCCAGAACAGGACCCCGGCGCCCAGGAACAAGGGCAGACCGTTCAGCTCCCCGCGCACGGCGATCCAGCCCCCGAGGGGGGCGATCGCCAGCGCCAGACCTAAGATCAGATGGGAGGCGGCGGTGAACCTTTTCGTGTAGGAATAACCCAGGACCACACCCAAAGCCAGGGGTGAAAGGATCAAGGCCAGGGGGTTCAAGGTCCCGCTGGCCCAAAAAAATCCCGCCCCGGCTAAAAGGCAGATCGTCCAGGCCGTGATCAGAGACAGCCGGCCGGAAGGAAGGGGCCGGCCGGCCGTGCGCGGGTTGAGGGCGTCGATCCGGGCGTCGACGATCCGGTTGAAGGCCATGGCCGCCGTTCGGGCTCCGACCATGGCTGCCAGGATCAACAGCCCAACCTTCGGGGAGGGTGGCCCGGCGGCCGCCAGCCAAGCCCCCAGGTAGGCAAAAGGCAGGGCGAAAAGGGTATGTTCGAATTTGACCAGTTCCAGGATGACCCGGATTTTGTTCATCGCCCCAGCCCCAGATTTCCCCAGAGCTGATCGATCCGTTTCACCACTTCCGGATCCATCCGGATCACCTCCGGCCAGAGCCGGCTGAGCCCTTCTTCCGGCCACTTGGTCGTGGCGTCAAAGCCGATTTTACTGCCCAGGCACGGGAGGGGCGCGGCGTGATCCAGGGCATCGACGGGACCGTCCACCAACAGCAAGTCCCTGCGGGGGTCCACATTGGCCCCCCACTGCCAGATGACCTGGTTCAGGTCCTGCACGTCCACCGCGGCGTCAAAGACCACGATGAACTTGGAAAACATCATCTGCCCCAGTCCCCAGAGGGCCGTCATGACCTTTTTGGCGTGGCCGGGATAACGCTTGTCGATGGCGACGAAAACGAAGTTGTGAAAGGCCCCGGCCACTGGCAGGTGCAGGTCCCGTATTTCCGGCAAGGTCTGGTGCAGCAGGGGTAGAAAGATCCGTTCCGTAGCCTTACCCAGATAGGCGTCTTCCATGGGCGGCACTCCGACCACCGTAGCCGGGTAAATCGGGGTTTTCCGCTGGGTGATGCAGGTTACGTGCAGCACCGGATAATCGTCCGCCGGCGAATAATAGCCGGTGTGATCCCCGAAGGGCCCTTCCCGGCGCCGTTCCCCGGCCTTCACTACCCCTTCGATGACAATCTGCGCATTGGCCGGAACTTCCAAATCTACGGTCCGGCAGCGGACCAGTTTGACGGGTTCCCGGCGCAGAAACCCGGCCAGCATAAACTCGTCCAGTTCATCCGGCAGGGGGGCGGTGGCCGCATAGGTCAGGGCCGGATCCGGTCCCAGAACCACGGCGACCGGCAGGTCCTGCCCCAACCGTTCCGCCGTTTGAAAATGCCTGGCCCCCACCTTGTGGATTTGCCAGTGGACGCCGAGGGTCCGGCCGTCAAAAACCTGGAGACGGTACAGGCCCACATTGCGCCGGCCCGTTTCCGGATCCCGGGTAATGACCAGGGGCAGGGTGATGAAGGGTCCCCCGTCCTGAGGCCAGGTGGTCAGGATCGGGTAGGAATACAAGTTCGGGTTTTCCTGGAAAACGACTTCCTGGCAGGGCCCCTGATCCACTCTCCTGGGCAATACGTCCCGCAGACGTTTGAGTTTCGGCAGCAAACGGAGTTTACCCATAAGACCCTGGGGGGGTTTGAACTCGAGCAGTTGCCGGATTTCTTCCCCGATCCGGTCCAGTGAATCCACCTCCAGGGCAAGGCACATCCGCTTCAGTGAACCAAAGGCATTGGTCAGGACCGGGATGCTCTGCCCCTTGACGGCTTCAAACAAAAGGGCCGGCCCGCCGGCCTTGCAGACCCGATCGGTCACTTCGCAGATTTCCAGAAAAGGATCCAGCGGCTCCCGGATGCGCAGCAGCTCCCCGGATTTTTCCAGACGCGTTACGAAATCCTGCAGCGAATCATATGCCATGGCTGTTTTTTAACACCTCGTAATAAAAAGGCTTCAAACCTCTATTCGATGTTGGATGTTGAATGTTGGATGTTCGTTTTTTTTTCATTAATCCAACCATTCCAGTCCTAGACCGCCGGAATGAATGACGGCCGAGGCCAATTCCTTTTTTTTGACCGACTCCAATGGCAAAAAAAACATCCGGGCCTTTTTCCCCGGCGCCAGGTCTCCCGTCCGATCGGTCAGGTGCAAGGCAGCCGCCCCGTTGATCGTGGCCATACGGAGCATCTCCCAGGGATTGATTTCCGGAAAATTTTGCGCCAGGACTTCCAGCTCTCCCCACAGGCCCAGATCCCGGTTGCTGGCCAGGCTGTCGGTCCCCAAGGCCGGCTCCAGGCCGGCGCGCAGCATGGCCGGAAGGGGGGCCAGCGTTCCGGTTATGAATTGGTTGCTTCGAGGGCAGATCGCTATCCGGGTCCCGTGGCCCTTTAGAAGGACCAGGTCCTCTTCCTTGGCCCGGGTCAGATGGACCGCCAGGGTCTTTTCATCGAGCAGGTTCAAGCTTTTCAGGTACTGCACCGGGGTGGTTCCCGGGGCCTGCCAGCTTGCCACCCATTTACCTCGCTCGATCAGAAATTCTTTCCAGATCCCGGTCCCGGTAAGCAGAAATTCCGTTTCCTCCAGCGATTCCGCGGCATGAATGGCCAAAGGCCGCCCGCGTGCGCGGGTCCAGGCCTTGGCCGCCCGGAGCAGGGCTGCCGAGGTGCTGTGCGGCGCATGGGCCCCCAGGCTGGGCCCCG
>JACRCK010000219.1 GCA_016219065.1 Deltaproteobacteria bacterium | reverse complement strand
CCCGAAGGCGTGACCGCCGGCGATAAGCGCTACCGTCTCTTCGTCGTTCATCGCCATGCGAGCGAAAATCTCCCGGATATCCTTGGCCGCCGCGATCGGATCCGGGTTGCCGTTCGGGCCTTCCGGGTTGACGTAAATCAGGCCCATCTGCACCGCGGCGAGAGGATTCTCGAGTTCCCGGTCACCGGAGAAGCGCTGGTCGCCAAGCCACTCGCTCTCGGTCCCCCAGTAAACGTCCTCTTGCGGCTCCCAGACGTCCTCGCGGCCGCCGCCGAAGCCGAAGGTCTTGAAGCCCATCGACTCCAGCGCGCAGTTGCCGGCGAGGATCAGGAGGTCGGCCCAGGAGATCTTGCGGCCGTATTTCTGCTTGATCGGCCAGAGCAGCCGGCGCGCCTTGTCGAGGTTCACGTTGTCGGGCCAGCTGTTGAGGGGGGCAAAGCGCTGGGAGCCGGTTCCCCCGCCCCCGCGGCCGTCGCCGATGCGGTAGGTGCCGGCGCTGTGCCAGGCCATCCGAATGAAGAGCCCCCCATAGTGACCGAAATCGGCCGGCCACCAGTCCTGCGAGTCGGTCATCAGGGCACAGAGGTCCTGTTTCAGGGCTTGCAGGTCGAGTTTTTTGAATTCCGCGGCATAGTTGAACTCCTCGCCCAGGGGATTGCTCTTGGGAGAGTTCTGGTGAAGAACTTTCAGGTTCAACTGGTTCGGCCACCAGTCCCGATTCGATGTGCCTCTGCCGCCAGCGGGACTGGCAGGTTTGCCTATTGCTGGGCTCTTGCTATCTTCGCTCATCTTCGTTCTCCTTTCAGGCTTGGGTTTGCACAACTAATATGAGGTTTAACGATATATTGAACAAACCGGCAGTTAGAATAAATGGAAAAAAATAGTTAATCTGAACGACGGCAATCAGGACATAAACCGAAAAAGTCCAGCCGGTGGCTGAGAATTTCAAACCCGGTTTTCTGTCCGCCTTCCGGGTCAGCTTGTCCAGGCTTTCCAGTTCCGGATCGGAAATCTTTCGGAATTTTATGCAGATCATATGAGGATGCGGATAGGGTTTATTTCCGCCATAGCGGTTGCTGTCGTCCGGAAAGCCCAATTCCGAAACTTTTACCAGTTATTTCAATATGTTGACAATATGGTCCACCTTGCCCCGACTGGTGGTCGGGAAGTCCCCCTTTACCTGTTCGAAAAATTTGTCTACACTGGTAAATCCGATGCTGCCGGCCAGTATCTTCAGGATGGCCAAACGCCGGGGGGCAAGGCGGAAATCCCGTTCCTTCAGCCGGATCCGGATTTGCTTGAGACGGACGGAGGGCTCGGCCGCACGATCCTTCGCCGAATCATTATGATTATTGTTTCGCAAATTAGTCCTTATTAATAGTTCTTTTTTAATAGAAAATTTCTCGTTCATCATGCGCTTGTCAAACATATTTCCTAAGGCGTCAGGAATATTGGCTAAATTCCACTTGAGGGGCATTCGGCCTACACTCAATATTAATCGTAATTCCCTGGTTTATCCGCTGGTGCTGGCGGCGCTGGTCCTTTTCCTCCCCGGGAGCCGGGCCGAAGCCCAGGTAGGGCCGAAAATCGAGGTAGTGGCGGCAGGCCTGCCGGAAGAAGCCCGGGCCAACGTGGAACTGGCCCTCTCCCTGCCGGAAGACCTCCTGGAAAAGGAACCGCCGGACGAACTGCTACTGGAGCTTTTTCAGTGGGAGATACCTCAAAAAGTCCGGGAGGCCCTGGAGCCCTTCGGCTACTACCACTCCCGGGTGGAAACCGCCGTCGAAAGGCAGGAAGACCGGGTGCTGCTCAAGGTCAGAATCGATCCCGGTTCACCGGTGCGCGTCGTTTCCGTCAAGGTGGAAGTGCGGGGACCCGGTGCCCAGGAGGAGCGGCTCCGGGAAGCCGTTCATTCCTTTCCTTTGAAAGAAGGAGCTGTCCTGCGGCAGGACCGGTATGAGGAGGGAAAAAAGGACCTCCAGGAGGCGGCGCAGGAAGCCGGTTACCTGGAAGCCGAATATTCCGAAAAGGTCATCAACCTCTCCCTGGCGGAGCGGACGGCCTCGATCACGCTGACCCTGGAAACCGGCCCCCGGTATTATTTCGGGGAGGCGACTTTCGTCCCGCCCCTGACCTATCCGGAAACCTTTCTCCGACGCTACCTCGCTTTCCGGCCGGGCCGGCCCTTCTCGGCCCGGCGCCTGGCCCGGACTCAAATAAATTTCAATAATTCCGATCGTTTTTCCGAAATCGCCATCGAGGCTCCCCGGGAGGAGGCCCAAGATTTCCGGGTGCCGGTACGGATCCGCCTCACCCCGACCCAACCCAAGCGGTTCCGCTTCGGAGCCGGCTATGAAACGGACAACGGCTTCGGCCTGCTGGTCCGGTACCGCGACCTGAACTTCAATCGCTGGGGGCACGAAGCCGAGGCCGAGCTGAGGGTTTCCGAGCGGCTCCAGGGATTGGCCTTTGACTATATCCTGCCCGGGACCCAGAACCTGGACAACAAGGTCATTCTCAAGCTGGGTTATAAAAAGGAAATCACCGATTCCTACGACACCAGGTCCATCTTTACCACCGGCGAATACGTGCGCCGGGTCGGCCGGGGTCGTCTCCTTTCCGGTTACCTGCAGTTCCTCCAGGAGGATTTTACCGTGGCCGGCCAGGATGGGATAGCCACCCTGCTGATCCCCGGGGCCCGCTTCTGGCAGCGCCGCTACGACGACCCGGTGCGCCCCACCCGGGGCTACCGCTACAACATCGAGGCCCGGGGCGGCGCTCCCTTGCTCGGTTCCGACGGATTCTTCCTGCAGCTCATTCCCCAGGGAGACGCCATGGTGCCCCTGGGAAACGGCTTTTCCCTGCTGCTGCGTGCCCAGGCGGGGGTGACCCTGCAGAACGAATCCCTGCAGAGTCTGCCCCCTTCCCTGCGCTTTTTTACCGGCGGGGACAACAGCCTGCGCGGTTATTCCTACCAATCCCTGGGTCCCAAGGATGCTTCGGGCAAGGTGGTGGGGGGCAAAAACCTGCTGGCCGGCACCCTGGAACTGGAAAAGGCTTTTTCTCCCGTCTGGGGACTGGCGGCCTTTTACGACGGCGGGAACGCCTTTGACGACTTCGGTCAGATCGAATGGAAACAGGACGCCGGTCTGGGCCTGCGGATTTATACCCCCGTCGGCCCCGTGCGCATCGATCTGGCCCGCCAGTTCGGGGAAACGGATAACCAGTTTCGGGTTTCCCTCTCCATCGGGTTCGCCTTATGAAACGCGGACTCCTGCTTGGCTCCATTCTGCTTTTATTGCTGTTCGCCCTTCTTTCCTGGGGGCTTTATTTCCTGCTCTGGACCCCCGGCGGCGTCCATTGGCTGCTGGGGAAAGTGGAACAATATTCAAACGTTAAAATACAGGTGGCCCGTCTCAGCGGCCGGTTGGCCGGAGATCTGGCCCTGGAGGGTCTCCAGGTCCGCTGGGACGGAGGGCGTCTGGATACGGAACGCCTTCAAATTTCCCTCGACCCCCTCCACCTGCTGCGGGGAAAAATTCATTTAAGGAAATTGGTCGTCAGGGGGATTACCTGGGAGGAGCAGGAAACCCCTCCCCAGCCGGTGGACCTCACCCTGCCCCGCCTACCCCACTGGCTGGGCAGGTTCGATCTGGAGATCGAGGCCCTGCATCTGGAAGCCTTCCGGTACCTCTATAACCAGGATCCCCCCTTCGACATTCCCGGCCTATCCGGCCGTCTGGCCTGGAAACAGGGCACCCTGGCTGTCAATCCCCTGAAACTGGACCTCGCTTCCGGTCGGCTGGAAGGGGCCGTGGGCCTGGGCCTTTGGGTCCCTGCGCTGCAACTGGAGGCCCTTTTTACCCCCGCTGCGCCTCTGGCCGGGATAGATCACCTTACCCTTCAGGCCCGGCTGAAGCAGGGCCGCTCACCCGTCCAGATGGCCGGTCCGCTGACGGTGACCGGCCGCGCGGGGTCCGCCGAGCGTCTGGTTTTTCAAGCCCAGACGACCGTCGGCCCACACCGGATCGATTTGACCCGGGCCTCCCTCCGGGCACCCGGCCGGAAAGGCACGGCCACCGGCCGGGGGGCGATCATTTTCGTGGCCGAAGGGACCCGCTACCGGGCCGATCTCCAATTGGCCGAGGCCGATCTGTCTCCCGAGCTGAAACTTCCCGTCCGGCTGAGCGGCGATTTCCTTTTTGAGGGGACCCCGTCCGACTACAGCGGCCGGTTTGACCTGAAAGACAGTCCGTCCTCCTGGCGGAATTTCCGGCTGGCCGGCGCCTATCACGGAGACGGTTCCGGAATGGAAGTCGCCCTCGAGCGGGGTGACTGGCTGAAGGGGGCCATCGACGGGCGGGTGGTCCTGGGCTGGGACGGCGATTTTTCCCTCCGGGGTTCCCTGACCGGCCGGGGTCTTCGGCCGGAGGTCTTCGATCCCCGCTGGCCGGGCCTGGTCAACCTGGATCTGCAAGGCAGCCTGCTCTGGCCCGGGGAGGGCCGGCCCCAAGGGGTACTGAATCTGCGTCTGCTCGATAGCCAGTTTCAGCAGAGATCCCTGAAAGGCCTGCTGCTGGCCGACTGGCAGGGCGGACGCCTGACCGTTCAAAAGGCCGAACTGCAGGGTCGGGGCTTCACCCTGGCGGCCGATGGGGTGTTGGACGAACGGCTGAATTTCGAGGCCCGGATTGCGAATCTCACCCCCCTGGTGCCCGACGGCCGCGGCAGCGGTTCGGCCCGGGGGTGGGTCCGGTGGCGGGACAAAAAGTGGGGGGGACAGGTGGTCGGTCAGGGGCGAAGCTTAATCTGGAAGCAGGTCAGGGCTGGAAGTCTTGACCTCTCCGCCGGCTTCGACCAAGAAAAAAGGGACACGACGGTGGACCTCCAGGCCCGGATCAGGAAAGGGGCCTACGCGGACATCCCCGTGGATTCGTTGGCCCTCCGGATCGGGGGAACGCTGATCCGGCAAGAACTCCAGCTGGCCCTGGAAGCCCCCCAGGGCCGGATCCAGGGAACTCTGCAGGGGGGCTATGCCCAAAAGGTCTGGCGGGGGACTCTGGTGACCCTGACCGGAGCGGTTCCCGCGGGCCGGCCCTTCCGCCTCCTCTCCCCGGCGGAGTTGATCGTTGGCCCGGATCGACTGCGAATTTCGCCTCTGGTGGTGACCGGGGAAGGGGAGGAGCGCCTGACCCTCGAGGCCGACGTGGGCTTCGAGCCCCTTTCCGGGTTAATGACGTTGTCGGCGCAGCGGCTCAATGCGGACCGCGCCCGATCCTGGCTGGCCTCGTGGAAACCGGAGGGAAGAGTGGACGGCCGGCTCCAGGCCCGGTTTTCGGCCGGCGACCTTCAGGAAGTGCGGGTCCGAGCCGACCTGCAGGGCCAATTCCGGACGGGCCGGCAGACGGTGGCCGTGCAGCGGGCCGGAGGGCAACTGGACTGGGACGGCGGCGGGCTGAGGTCCTCCTGGGAAATTAAATTAGGCGGAGGGGAAACCTGGACCGGCCGGGCGGACAGCACGGAAAAGCCCCGCCTGGCCGTTCCCGCCCAGGGCACGTTCCGTTCGAGCCTGCAGGATTTCCATCTGGAAACCTGGAATACGGCCTTCCCGGCCGGACTATTGGTCCGGGGGAAGGCCGGCGGCCGGCTCCAGGGCCGCTGGAGCGCCGGAAGCCAATGGGATTTGAACGGCGATCTGCAGGTCGAGGAGGGGTCCCTGTCCTGGAAGGGCGACGGCGCCGATCTGCAGGCCCGCTTGAACCGCGCCGAATTGGGGTTCCTCTGGCAGGGGGAAACCCTGCGGGGTCGTCTGGTCCTGGAGCTGGAAAAATACGGCCAGGCCGCGGGAGAATTCAGCCTGCCCCTTCCGGCCCGGCTGCCGTTGCGGATGCAGCCGGCCGGTGCCGTCAACGCCGCTTTTTCGGGCCGGATGCGGGTGAACGGTCTGGCCGCCACGCTCTTTCCCCAGGCCGCCCGGGCCAGCCGCGGAAACCTGCAATGGGACCTGGCCGCCCGGGGCACCTGGGAAAAGCCGATCCCGAGCGGGAATTTCGAACTTTCCGAAGCCGGCGTCGATCTGCCGACCCTGGGGATCCGTCTCGAGGACGTGTCGCTCAAGGGAGGGTTCCGCGAAGACCGACTGCAGATCGACTCCCTGATCCTGCGTTCCGGCCCCGGGACGCTGAATGGCAGCGCCACCCTGCTGCTCCAGGACCGGAGGATCGCCGCGCTGCAGGGCCGGTTGACGGGAAAGAACTTTCAGTTCGTCAACCGCCCCGGTTTGCGGGCCCTCGGCAATCCGGAGCTGGAATTTACCGGCCCGCCGGAACGGATACGGCTAAGCGGAAAGGTCGAAATCCCCGAAGCCCTGATCAGCGGCGGCTCGGTCCAGGGAGTGAAAAAAGCCAGCCCCGACGTGGTGATCAAAGATGCCCCCCAGGCGCGGCCGCCGGAACGGTCCTGGCCCCTGCAGGGGGAGGTGGCTCTGGTCTTCGGCGAAAAGGTCCGGCTTCAGGCCGAAGGCCTGAACACCCTCCTCAAGGGGCAGGTCCGTGTGGCCCTGTTGAATTCGCGGGACCTGCGGGCCGAAGGCGAAATTCGGGCCGACCAGGGCTATTACCTGGTGCAAGGCAGCCGGCTGGAGATCACCCGCGGGCGCCTGATCTTCAAGGGCCCCCCCGACAACCCGACCCTGGATCTCCTGGCCCTGCGCACCGTCAAGGGCAGTCAGCGCCTGGAAGAGCGGGTGGACGAAGTCCGGGCCGGCGTGGCGGTCACCGGGACGGTACGGTCGCCTCTGGTGCGACTCTATTCCCAGCCGGCGATGACGGAATCGGACATCCTGTCCTATATCCTTTTCGGGAAGCCCATGGGCCGGGGTGAGGACCGGACGGACCTGGCCCTGCTGGGCAAAGCGGCCCGGTCCCTGCTGGGGAAAAAGACCGAAGACACGCTGCTCAGCCGGCTGGAACTGGACTCCCTCGACATTCAAACGGGCGGTGGGGACATGTCCCGGTCCATGGTGACGGTGGGCAAGTACCTGGACCCGAACCTGTATCTCGGCCTGGGGGGCTCGCTATTCAGCAACACCTACCAGGTCATCCTGCGCTACTCCCTCACGCCCCGCCTGGAGCTGGAGACCAAGGGCGGCACCCAGAGCGGGGGCGGGATTTTTTTCAAGGTGGATTTTGAGTAAATCGGCGAAAAAAGGAAATATTGTTGTAAATCTGTGCAAAATATGTAATAAAAAAGCATGGTTTTCGAATGGGACCCTTCAAAAAGCCAAACGAACAAAGAAAAACACGGCATCGATTTCGAAGCGGCCAAGGCCCTTTGGGAAGATCCGGACCGCCTTGAAATTCTAGCTCCTGATCCCATAGAGAATCGGACCATTTTGATTGGTGTTATCCACCGGCAGCTCTGGACGGCTATCTATGCGGTACGCGGGAGGGCAGTCAGAATCATTTCTGTCAGGCGTTCCCGAAAAAAAGAAAAGGCCTTGTATGAAAAAGAAAAATTTGGCACGAAATAACGAAGAATTTGATTCCCGATTTGACCGGGGCGAAGATGTTCATCAGTTAATCGACGTTTCCCGGGCACTGGTCACCAAACCGGGAAAGAAAGTCCGCATTTCTTTAGATATCAGCCAATCCCTTGTAAAAGAAATAGACGCCATCCGGGAAGCCATTGGAGTCGACCGCGGCGCCTTGATCAAGGTCTGGCTTTATGATCGGGTGAAGCAGGAGAAATCTGCCGGAAATCGGTAAAATAAGGAAGTGATCCCATGAATTTTTTCATCCAGCCTAAAAAGTATCAAAGCCTGCTGGCCGACGAAGGCTCCCGGGCAATCATGGAGAAGACCATTGCCTTCTTTGAGAACATGGGTCAGACCCGACTGCTCGACGATTACAACAAAAAGGTCTGGTACCGGGAATTCGTCGATTTTATCGGGAAGGAACGGATCTTCGCCAAGCTGCTCACCCCCCGGGCCTACGCCGACGGCGACCCGGACTGCCGCTGGGACACGGCCCGCAACAACGAATACAGCGAGCTGCTGGCCTTCTACGGCTTGGGCTACTGGTACTGTTTCCAGGTCACCATCCTGGGCCTGGGGCCCATCTGGATGAGCCCCAATGAAAAGGCCAAGGTCAAGGCGGCCCGGCTTCTGAAGGAGGGAGCGATTTTTGCCTTCGGACTCTCCGAACGGGCCCACGGGGCGGATATCTATGCCACGGAAACGACGCTGACTCCCCGGGAAGACGGCACCTGGACGGCCAACGGCGAAAAATATTACATCGGGAACGGCAACGAGGCGGAAATGGTCTCCACCCTCGGCAAGGTCAAGGACGGCACGGACGACTTCGTCTTCTTCGTCACCAATTACCGCCACAAGGCCTACGAGCTGAAGAAGAACGTCATCTCCCACCAGGAGTACGTCTCTAACTTCGCCCTCCACGACTATCCTGTCACCGCGGACGATATCCTCTCCCGGGGCCCGCTGGCCTGGGACTGCGCCCTCAATACGGTGAACATCGGCAAATTCAATATCGGCCCGGCCTCCATCGGGATGGCCGAGCACTGTTTCTACGAGGCCATCACCCACGCCGCCAACCGTATCCTCTACGGGCTGCGGGTCACCGATATGCCCCATGTGCGGCGGAACTTCCTGGAGGCTTGGTTGCGGCTGACCGCCATGAAAAGCTACCAACGACGGGCCACCGACTATTTCCGCCAGGCCGGGGAACAGGACCGCCGCTACCTGCTCTATAATCCCACCAGCAAGATGAAGGTGACCCTCCAGTCCGAAGAGGTGGTCAACCTGCTCTGGGAGGTGATTGCCGCCAAGGGGTTTGAGAAGGACACCTATTTCCACATGGCCGCCGCCGACGTCCGGGGCCCGTCCAAGCTCGAGGGCACCGTGCACGTGAACGTCCAGCTCATCCGCAAGTTCATGAAAAATTATTTCTTCGACTCGGCCGAATACGCTCCGGTGGAGCCCGACTTCTCCCTAAACGACGACGCCTTTCTGTTCCGGCAGGGCCCGACCAAAGGCCTGGGAGCCATCCGGTTTCACGACTACCGGCCCGTGTTCGAGGCCTTCCGGGACCTGCCCAACGTGGGGCTTTTCATCCGCCAGATAGCGGTCTTTCGGGACCTGCTGGAAAAGGCCGGGCCGGACAAGGCCCAGGACCTGGATCCGGTCTTTTCGCTCCCCCTCGGCGAGATGTTCTCCATCGTAGTCTACGGGCAGCTCATTCTCGAACAGGCCCGCATCGACGGCCTGGATCCGGACATCCTCAATCCGATCTTCGATTTCATGGTCCGGGACTTTGCGCGGTTCGCGCTGCAGATCTACGGCATGCCCAACAGCCGTGACGAACAGCGGACCTTCTGCCAAGAGATCATGTTGATCCGGCCCGCAGGGGATGCGGCGCAGGACCAAAGGGTCTGGGAAAGGTATGTGCACCCCCTGAACGGGGAATACGCCATGAACCAATAATCGGCCGGTCGGGGAAAGATGCTCCAATCTTGGTGCCGGCCTAAATCGTCTGGCCGCCGTCCACGCGGATAATCTCACAGGTTTCGGTAATAAAAAAAACAGTTACCCCGGCTTTTAACCTTCCAGCACTGGGTTTCCTCTAATCAAAAAAAATGGCACGAAAGGAGCGATCATCATGTGGAAAATCAGTGTGACCCTCTTGCTGGCAGTGGCCTTCTGTCTGGGGTGGACCGCCTTTAACGCGGCCCAGGCCGCCTCGGATCACCGCTGGAACCAGCGGAGCGACGCCCATTACCGTGGTTATGGTCATGTTCCTCCTCCGAACTACGGCTATGACCGTCATCCCCGTCCCCAGCCGCATCGACATTATTATCCCGTTCGAAGTCACCATCCCTACCCGGGGAGCTATGCCCCTCATTATCATGGCCATCGGTCTTATCCGGCCGGCTGGCAGGTTGCACCGCCGCCGCCCCGTCTCCATCACTATCATGGGGGATATTAATCGCTGACGAACGATGATTTAAGTAAAAATTCAAAAAGGTCGCCGGTGCTTCCCTGAAATCAGACCAGGGGAAACACACCTCGGCCAGATAAAAGAAGGCTATCTTGACTGGATGAGCGTGCGGAGGGCGGCCAGCACGTTGACGAAACGTTCGCGGCTGTTGCTGCAGTAAAAATCGATCGCGGCCGTTTCCTGATGGCGGCCGTAGGTGTCCAGGGTGGTAAACCGGTAGACCAGGTTGATGACATAAACCAGCCCCAGGCTGCCGTAATCGCTGTGTCTGGGCCGGATCTCCAGCACCGCCTCCCAGGGAACGTTCCGGGTGATCACTTCCTGGTATTCCACCTGGACCGGCTTGTTGTTCCGGGTTTCGGTCCGTTTCTTTTTCTCGGTTTTGCGGAAGCTCATGCCGACCGCGTCGGCCATAAAAGTCCCGGAGTCCGCCTGGGACCCGCTGGGGCTGGCCTGTTTCATGACGATCTCAGCCGCCTGGCGTTTGTCGATCTTGCCGTAAAAAGGACTTTCCTTGGCCGTATCCAGGGAATAATCCACGGTGGCGCAGGCCGAAAATAAAACCGTTAGGACCAGGATACCCCCCGCCAGCACATAATTCTTCCGCATGGTGCACCTCCAAAAATTTTAATTTTGGCTTTTAATGTGACGGCATAAATAAATCGTCAACAGGGTTCCAGGATTCGAGGGGTCGAGGGTTCAAGTGATAAAAATACCTTCAGCTTATTATTCGCTTGAATCCTTGGTCCCTTGAACCCTCGAATCCAAAGCTATCGGCTTCAGCCGATAGTAGTTCCCTCCCGGGATTTTAGATTGGCGCTAACCGTTATAAATGCCCTCGCTGCGTTCCTGGTACAGCCGGAGCACGGCCCGGGCTTCCCCAGCCAGCACCCCGCGCACGATTTCCACCCCCCGGTCCTCCAGGTAGCGGTAGGATTCCGGGAACACCGGCCCTTCCTCGAAACCCAGGGCCAGGGCCGCCTCCCGGGGAGCGCCGCAGACCAGCCGGGTCAGGCCGCTCCAGAGCACGGCCCCCAGGCACATGGCGCAAGGCTCGCAGGTGGTGAACAGCGCCGTCTTTGGCCCTGCCGGAATCCGGAGGGTATAGGATCCCTGGCCCTGCTCCGCAAGCATGATGGCCACCATCTCGGCGTGGGCCACGGAATTGCCCAGCCGTTCGACGCCGTTCACCCCGACGGCCAGCAGTTCAGGCCCCGGGTCCCGGAAGACGGCGGCCCCGACAGGGCCGCCCGTTCCCCGGAGCACGTTCTCCCGGGCCAGGGCAACCGCCAGACGCATCTTTTCCTCGTCGGTCGAGCAGGGGGAATTTTTTTTAAGGAAGGGCCTCACCCAATCGGGAAGGGTCAGCTTTATTTCCAGGTGATTCAGGGCCGGGGCCGTTTTCATTCCGCTACTTTTTCACCGGGTAACAGTCGAGATCGTTCGCCATAACAATCGGGCCCCCGTAATTTTTTCTGATCAGGGAGACGGTCTCTTTTTCCCGGCCCAGGGTCCTGTTCATGAAATGGGCGAGGACCAGTTTTTTGACCCGGGCCTCCCCGGCGATTTTTCCGATGACCGACGGTGGCATGTGCAGCGCCCGCCCGACCCCTTCCTCCTCTTCCGGAACGGCGTTGTGAGCTATAAAAATGTCCGCTTCCCGGGCCAGGTCGACCAGGGCTTTGTTGTTGCCGCTTGTGTCCCCGCTGAAGGCCAGGACCAGACCGCCGATCTCCAGGCGATGGGCCAGGGAGGGCACGGGCCCGTGGCCGGAAGGGAGGGCGTAGGCGGTAATCCCGCCCGCGTCAAAGACCCGGGTGGGCCGGTCTTCCGGGAGGGGGAGGTCCTTCACCTGCAAGGCGTAGGCCCCGTTTTCACCGGTCAGGTAATCGCCCAGGTAGCGATAGGCGCCGCTCCGGCGGTCGAAGAGCAGCCGGACGAACTCGGTGGTGGCGGGGTAGAGATTGTTTCCCGCGGGACCAAGGACCGGCAGGGGCCGCGTTCGATTCCCGAAAAAAGAGGATTTGACGAGGACCGGCAGATCGGCGGCGTGATCCACGTGCAGGTGGGTCAGGAAAATTATATCGAGGTCTTCCACCTGAGCGCCGGCGTCGCCAAAGTGGTTGGCGCTCCCGGAGCCGGCGTCGATCAAAACCCGGGCCCGCCCGTCCACCCAGACCAGATAGGCGGAGGAGGCCCGTTTATCCTGGATCTCCGGCCCCCCGGAACCGAGGACCTGGACCTCGAGGCCTTGCCCTGTACAGGAAGCGCCGTAAGCCGGGGCTACCGTTCCCAGCCCCCAAAAAATGAAAAGCAACAGCAGCCGCTGCCGGCAGACCGGTCGTCGGATCCGGGGGATTTCATGGCCCCCGAATTCCTTGCCTTGTTCGGACTTCATGGGAGGACCTCCGTTTTTTCATTTTTCTGGAATGTATTATTGTATCGCCTTTTACCATCCGCAGCCAACCCCATTTCCAATGGTCCGGCCGGGCGTTTTAAATGGCGGGCGAAGGTCCGGATGTGGT
>JACRCK010000209.1 GCA_016219065.1 Deltaproteobacteria bacterium | reverse complement strand
TTGGGGTTGCTCCCCTATGGTCTGACTGATCTTGGCCATCAGCTCTTCAGTAAACTCCAAATGGTATATGGTTATCATGCCCCCTATATTACTCGGGCATTTCCCTTGTGTCCAGTAAAAAATGTGGCCCCTCTCCAGTTTTAAAAGGGGGGGACCCGAGCTTAACTTCCCGGTGATGGTGTTGAGTTGATTTTTTCCAAAGGGGGGCATCCCAAGCTCAGAGGAGCTTAGCTCCCCCCGGGCCTGTCCCGCGGCACGCGGGAAAAAAGGGGGGGGCGGGGGGGGGATTTAGACAGGGTGGCAGGAGTCAATAACCTATGAAACGCTGGCAGGATCCAAGCTGGGTGGAGGAGATGAGGCTGGGGCTGGATATGAACCTCATGATGTCGCCTCCCCTTGCTCCAGAGGCGGGCATCGCGGCGGGTGAACTTGACCGGCTGACCCCCCGCATGACCGAAATTCTTCAGGAACTGGAAATCGACCGGGATGAAGGCCGGCTTCCTTTTCTGACGATTCCCGCCCATCCCACCTTGGTCCAGGAGATCAAAAAATATGTACGAGGGGTCAAAGGCTGGGTGGAGAATTTCGTAGTCCTGGGCATCGGCGGGTCGTCCCTCGGGGCCAGGGCCCTGCAGACGGCCTTGAACCATCCGGCGTACAACCTGCTGTCGCGGACCATGCGGAAGGGCTTTCCCCGTTTTTTTGTGGCCGATAACATTGATCCGGACGGCTTCAATGCCTTGCTGGAACTGGTGGACCTGCGGAAAACCCTGTTCAATGTGGTCAGCAAATCCGGTGGAACAGCCGAAACCATGAGCCAGTATCTGATCGTCCGGGAGCTGCTCAAACGCCGGGGCGGAAACCGTAAAGAACTGGATCACCTGGTGATCACCACCGACCCGGAAGCGGGTAACCTGAGAAAAATCGTCCGGGCGGATGCCGTGGCCGGGTTTGAAATCCCGCCGCGGCTGGGAGGGCGTTTTTCCGTCCTCTCGGCCGTGGGGCTCCTGCCGGCCGCCATGGTGGGGATCGACATCGAAGAACTTCTGGCCGGCGCCCGGGATATGGACCAGCGCTGCCGGGAAGCCAACCTGTGGAAAAACCCGGCTGCCCTCAGCGCGGCCCTGTCCTTTCTGGCTTATCGGGAAAAGAATAAATTTATCCGGGTCTTTATGCCTTATGTGGATGCTTTGGGCGGTGTGGGAGACTGGTTCGCCCAAATCTGGGCGGAAAGTCTCGGCAAGAGAGTCGACCGGCAAGGCCGGGAAATCCGGACCGGCCAGACGCCGGTTTCCTCCCGGGGGGCGACCGATCAGCATTCCCAACTGCAGCTCTACGCGGAAGGTCCGGCGGACAAGGTGATTACTTTCGTGGGGGTCAAGTCCTATGGGACGACCTTGCCCATTCCTCCGGCCGGCCCCTCCGCCCCGGCCCTGGGCTATTTAGGCGGACATACACTGAACGAATTAATCCGGTCCGAGCTGCAGGCCACCCGCCTGACCCTGGCCGGAAACGGCCGCCCGAGCCTGCTGATCACCCTGCCGCGGGTCAATCCCTTCACGGTCGGCCAGTTGCTTTTCCTGCTGGAACTGGAAACCTATCTCTGCGGTCAGTTGCTGGAAATCAATCCGCTCGACCAGCCCGGCGTCGAAGAGGGGAAAAACCTCGCCTACGCCCTGATGGGACGAAAGGGGTATGAAAATAAAATCCAGGGCTGGGAACCCTTTCTGAAGACCGACCCCCGGTTTATCCTTTAGCCGCCGCCATGTCTAGCAACGGACCCCCCAAACCCTTTAAACTGGTCAAGTATTTTTTCCTAAGCAGTTTTGTAGTGGTGCTGCTCTTTGCCCTGGCCTTGTCCATCCTGATCACCCAGCGCTCGGAAGAGGCCTTGTTGAAAAAAACGGAGGCCTTTGCGCTGCTCCTGGCTGAGAATCTAAATCACCAGGTGTTTTTCCAATTCGTCGTGCCGGTCACCTTTGCCATGGGGCAGGTGCAGCTCCGGAATCCGGACCAGTTCGACCGTCTGGACAAAATCATCCGGAATACCATCTACAGTTTCAAAATCGAAAAAGTGAATATCTATGACCCCCGAAAGGTGCTGGCTTACAGTACCGACCGGTCTCTGGTGGGGAAGAAAGACGTGGGGGGCACCGATTATCATAAGGCCATGCAAGGGAAGTACAGTTCCCGGTTCATCTCTGAAGACGTATTCCTGGAAATCTGGCGCCGGGAAAAACCCCCCTCCCGGAAGCTGGTCACGACGATCCCCTTCCAGGTGGAAAGCCCGACCGGGGCCCGCACCGGCCAGATTTTAGGGGTTTTCGAAATTACCCAGGATATTTCCGAAGATTACCGGGATATCCTCCGTGACCAGTATCTTTTAATCCTGAGTTCCACCGGTTTGATCGCCCTGCTTTTTTTGATCCTGCTTTTTATCGTCAAGCGGGGTGAAACCATCATGAAAAAGCGCGAGGAAGAGCGGAAGAAGCTGCTGGATCAATTGCACCAGGCCGAGCGCATGGCCAGCCTGGGGACCATGATCGCCTCCGTGTCGCACGAGATTAAAAACCCGCTGGGGATTATCCGCAGCACGGCGGACCTGTTGGAAAAAAAGGTCCGGCAATACGACCCGGACAACCGGCTGGCTTCGGTCATCCGCGAGGAGTCGGACCGCTTGAACCGGGTGGTTACCGAATTTTTAGACTTCGCCCGTCCGCAGTTGCTCCGGTTTCAACCGGTGGAACTGGATAAACTCCTGGAGAAAAACCTTCAGTTTCTGGAACTGGAAATCGGTAAGCAGGGGGTGGTGATTGAAAAATTTTTCCCCCCTGCGCCGGTGGTGATCCAAGGAGATTATGACCTCCTTTACCGGGGTTTTCTGAATATCCTGATCAATGCCCTGCAGGCCATGCCCGGCGGGGGGATTCTGAGCCTCCGCCTGCGCAATTCCCCGCGGGAAGTGGAAGTGGAAATCCGTGATTTCGGGCCGGGGCTGTCAACGGAGGTTCTGGAAAAGGCCTTCGATCCTTTTTTTACCACCAAGGAGAAGGGGACCGGCCTGGGCCTGGCCATCGTAAAAAATACCATCGAAGCCCATAATGGGACGATCGAACTGGTAAATCCACCCGGAGGAGGAACGGCCGTCCGCATCCGTCTGCCCCGGAAGGCCGCCTGAAAGCCAAAGAAAACGCCATGGAAAACATCTTGGTTGTTGATGACGAAAAAAATTACCTGCTGGTCCTGAAAGAGCTGCTGGCGGAAGAAGGGTACGAAGTCTCAACGGCCCAGTCCGCCACCGCGGCCCTGGAGATCCTGGCCGAAACCGACCCGGATCTGATTATCACCGACATGAAGATGCCCGGCATGAGCGGGCTGGAACTGTTGGAGCGGCTCAAGCAAAAAGATCCCCAGTTGCCGGTGATCATGATGACCGCTTTCGGCACCGTGGAAAAGGCCGTGGAAGCCATGAAGAAGGGGGCTCAGGACTATATTACCAAGCCTTTTGACAATGAAATCCTGAAAAAAACAGTGGCTACGGCGTTGAGGTTATGGCGGGTCATCAAGGAAAACCGATTCCTGTCCGAGGAATTGAAGGCTAAATTCGGCCCTTCCGACCTGATCGGGAAAAGCCGGGCCATCAATCAGGTGCGGGATATCATCCAAAAAGTGGCCGGTACGAAGGCCACGGTGCTGGTGACCGGAGAATCCGGCACCGGCAAGGAGCTGGTGGCCCGGGCCGTCCATACCCAGAGTCCGCGCAGAGATAAGCCCATGATTTCGGTCAACTGTGCGGCCCTGGCCGAAACCTTGCTGGAAAGTGAATTGTTCGGCCACGAACGGGGGGCCTTTACCGGGGCCACCAACCAGCGGAAAGGTCGGTTCGAGATCGCCGAGGGGGGGACCCTGTTTCTGGACGAAGTGGGAGAAATGTCCCCCGCGGTGCAGGTCACCTTGTTGCGAGTTCTCCAAAACAGGGAATTTGAACGAGTGGGGGGGAATAAAACGGTTAAGGTGGACGTTCGGGTTATTGCCGCGTCGAACCGGGACCTGAAGGAAGAAGTGGCCCGGGGGATTTTCCGGGAAGATCTGTATTACCGATTGAATGTGGTTCACATCGAAGTGCCTCCCCTCCGGGAAAGAAGGGAAGACCTGCCGCTGCTGATCCGCTACTTTCTGGAAAAATTTGCCAGGGAATTCAACCGGGATTCCCTGACCCTCAGCCCCGAAGCGCTGGAGGCCATCCGGCAATATGATTGGCCCGGGAACATCCGGGAACTCGAAAATATGCTGGAGCGGGGGGCTATTCTGGCTTCCGGACCGGTGATTCACGCGGAAGACCTGCCGATCTGCCGCAATGAACCGGTTTCCAGGGAAGCACTGGCCGATCAAATTATCCCGCCGGGGATGAAACTGAACGAAGTGCTGGAGATGGTGGAACGGAAGATGATAACCGCAGCCCTGGCCAGGACCTACCAGGTCCAGGCCCATGCGGCGGACCTTCTAGGCATCGATAAAAATGTGATAAAATATAAGATGAAGAAATACAATCTCGTTTAGAAATAAGAATCAGATAATGTTCCCCACAGGTAAAAATTTTTATATTTTTAATTAAATTAATAAATTTAACTAGTTATTAATAAATTGGTTGATGGCGTCGAATGTCCGGTAAAAAAATTTTTACTATTGAGCGAAGGAATAAGGAAACAGGAAAAAAGGAAATTCATTATAATATTAGTAATTTCAGTGTATTATAAAAATAAAGGTTGTTTTCCTCATGTTGGCCTATCCATTGCATGTATAAAATACAAAAAACAATCTCTTTTTCTCCTTTCCTCAATAAAAGCCAACCCCAGCCAGGTTGGCTTTTATATTTCTTTTATTCCATTTCCCGATCATTTTCGATTCTCCAGTTATTTTCTGGTGGACAAATAATTGAAGACCATGCAAAAATTATAAATTTGGCTGCTCCCGGCCAACCGGGAACGGAAATTTCAGAGCAACGCGGATTTTAACCAGACCGGCTGCTGATCGGCGGCCGGTCGGGAGAGAAAATGCCTAGCCGACCCAAAAACCAGTCCGGGCGTCCCGCCCTGGAAAAGGACCTCCAGAGTCTGGAAAGGGCTCGAAAAAGGATGGATCAGGTTCGACCGCTCTATGAAGACCCGGCTGCCAGGGATCAGCTGATTCAGGACCTGGCCCAGGAGTTGGAAGGAGACCCCGCTTTCGCCCTTGTTTTTCTGGAAGAGGCCGTCAACCTCCGGGAATCCTGGAACCTTTCTCTGCTGCTGAAGTTGAGCGAACGAGTTTCTTCCAAGCCCCTGCGACGAAAGATCAAGGGGGCGATATATCAGTTGCGCCAACGGGGAATAGCTGTCCAGGAGGAGGAAAAGGGTCCGGAAGCCCGCCAGGGAATCTTGAAGCAGTCTGAGACCCAAGCCGCGGAGGGTTTCCTCTCGGACTTCGACGACCTGGGCAACCGGATGGTGGCTTTAGTCCTGCCCCGGCTCCCCCAGGGGAGAATTCTGGTTTTCGGGCTGATTAACTGGGATCGGGGGCTGGAAGATTTGTCGGCCCTGGAAGTTTCGAAGAAACAGGTGAAAACCCTCCTGGAGGAGACGGAGACCCAGGCCGGACAGCGCTTTCATCCGGTCGCTGCCGGCCACGGTGTTTTCCTGTTGCGGGAGGCCCATGACCGCGCCGGCCGCCTAAAACCGGAAGACGAAAAGGTCTACGCCGTCTTGACCAATTATCTGGAGACCTGGGGTCCTTTTCCTCAGGAACCGCTCATTCATTCTTTACTGAAGGAGGCGAGGGTCGGGGAACAGGCCGCGGAATGGGAGGTGCTGAAGGAAATTCCGGAACTGGTCCGCTTCCATTTGCCGCCCGAGGAAATAGGGGCGTACGCCCGACCCTTATTGGAGATCAAGGAAAGCCCTCTGGTGCTTAGTCCGACTCAACAGGATGACCGGATCCGGGAAGTGATTGCCGGGGCGGTGGCAGCGGTTTTCGGAGCAGAACGGATCCGGCGCCTGCTTCGTTTTCTGGAAGAAATCGCCACCACCTATTGGTTGCAGGGGCTGAAGGACCAGGCCGGCAGGATCATGGCGGCCCTGGAATCCTTCCCCCGGGAACAAGACGCCCGAATTGCACCCGGACACCCCCTGCTGACCTGGCTGGTGGAGAAGGAATTTCTGCCGTCCCAGGAGCTGGTGGAGGAGCAACAACCGCCGCAAGAGGAGAGGACGGAAGGGGGGTTGATCCTGCCCGCCTGGGTAAAAAAATAGGAGGCCCATGCTGACCCTGACCCTGAATACGACCCGGAGGACGGAATTCCTGGACATCACCCAGGAGGTGGAAAGGGCGTTGCCCCGGCCCGGGATGGAAGACGGCCTGGTTTTTATCTACGTCCCCCATACCACGGCGGGGGTCACCATCAATGAAGGGGCTGATCCCAGTGTCGCCGAGGACATCCTGGGAGCTTTGAACCGGCTGATCCCCCTCCAAGGAGATTACCGGCATCTGGAGGGGAATTCGGCGGCCCATATCAAAGCCGGGTTGCTGGGTTCGTCGGTGCTGGTGGCGGTCGAAAAGGGGAGGCTGGTGTTGGGCACCTGGCAAGCGATTTTCTTTTGTGAATTCGACGGTCCCCGGACACGGAAGGTTCTGTTGAAGACCGTTGGGGCTTAACAGGATTCGTCTCATGTTCAGTAAAGATAGAAAGCAGAGGAATCGCTAAATCCGAAATTCGAAGCACGAAATTCGAAACAAGCAATTTGAATTTGTTTCGGATTTCGGATTTCGGATTTCGAATTTGAGGTAAGAAAAAGGAGGACTTCGTCTTTGTCCAAGTTAGTTCTGATCCGTCACGGACAGTCCCAATGGAATCTGGAGAACCGTTTCACCGGCTGGGTGGATATCCCCTTGAGTCCCCAGGGGCGGGAGGAGGCCCGGGCCGCCGGAAGGGAAATCAAACACATTGCCTTTGACCGGGCCTATACCAGCAAGCTCATCCGGGCCATCGAAACCTTGTTGCTGGTTCTCGGCGAAAACGGGGGTAAGACGCCCGTGTTCGTTCCCGAAACCGAACGGGAACGGCCGTGGGGGGAACACTACCGGAGCGACCTCTCCCGGGAAATCCCGGTGGAGCGGGTTCTAGCCCTCAATGAACGGTATTACGGGGACCTGCAGGGGTTGAATAAAGAAGTTTCCGCCGCGCAATGGGGACGGGAACAGGTGCAGATCTGGAGGAGAAGTTTCGACCAGGCCCCTCCCGGAGGAGAATCCTTGAAGGATACGGTAGCCCGGGTCCTGCCTTTTTTTCGGGAAACGATCATTCCCCGGCTGCTTCAGGGGGAGCATTTACTCGTCACCGCCCACGGCAACAGCCTGCGGGCGATTATCATGGAGTTGGAACAGATGTCTCCGGAGGCGATTCGGGGTTTGGAAATCCCGACGGGAAAACCGCGGGTCTACGAGGCCGGCTCCGCCGGGGAAGGGGCGCTGCGGTTCGAGAGAATCTCTTAATTTAGATTCGCACAACCATTAAAAAACAAGGGCTGTGCGAATCTAAATTAAATATAAAACTACGTTCTCTTGGGGCCTTGCTCCGCGGTTTTTTTGACCATAAAATTTGAAATTTTTAGCTGTTGAAAAATTTCAAATCAGAATTTAACGGATTTGATGAAGTCCTTCAGGGTATCCAACTGGTCTGAAGAAAGCGGCTTTTTAAGCAAACCCGGGTGGACCAGGATGGGTATCTTTTGATGGAGGGCCAGGGCGATGGCATCGCTGGGACGGGAATCGGCGCTGTACTCCTCGACGCCGATCCGGTAATGGACCTGGGCCAGGTAAGTCTGGTCCCTGACCTCGTCGATGGAAACCTGCAGCAATTCCACTTCCGTCTGCCCCAATATGGATAGATAAAGTTCGTGGGTGAGGGGCCGGGGGGTCTGCAGCAGTCCCTTTTCCTTGGCGATGGCGATGAACTCGGGTTCCCCGACGAACATGACCAGGGAAGCCTCCGCCTGGCCGTGTTCCTTCAGAATGAGGAGATTCCCGGTTTCTTTCTCCGTTTTGATATATATTTCCCGGATGGGAATAAAGTCTAAATAATCCATACCCTTTCCAATAGGGGAAGCACAGGAAAAGGTCAAGTATTTTTAAAGGAGCATCCGCATGGCTTCCGGAATTGTCCTGAAAGACGCTTTTAAAACCTACACCTTCGATCAAGAAAAGACCCAGCCTCCTCCGGAGACCATTGCCCGGGTGCGGGCCAAATTACAGGGAGTGGATCTGGACATCCTGAAGGAAACCGTCCGCATCGATACCGGCCGGCTGGGGATCCCCATCTACATCAGTCGCTGCGGCACGGATGCCGTCCGGGTGATCGGCACCCAGAAACAAATGGGGAAAGGGGGGACTCCGGAACAGTCGGAAGCCAGCGCCCTCATGGAACTGGTGGAGCGCTTCAGTTTTTTTCATTTTATCCAGGAGCGAAACTTTATCCGGGCCACCTACGGCCAGGTCCGGGACCAGGCCGTTCCTTTCGAACAGCTCGCCCAGTGTTTTTATGATCAATCGCCGGACCTGGAGCGGGTCCGGGAGGTTTTGGAAACCATTCCCCTGTCCTGGGTCTGGGCCCGGAACCTGACCCAGGACCGCGACGTCCTGGTGCCCATCGACTGGTTTTACCTGATCCACGAATACAACGGCCCCTCGGCCGGGAATACCCTGGAGGAAGCCGTTCTCCAGGGCCTGTGCGAGCTGGTGGAGCGGCACGTCTCCTCGGTGATCAGCCATGATTTCCTGACCACGCCGACGATCGATCCGGCCTCGGTGACCGATCCGGCGGCCCGGGAGCTGATCGACAAGTTCGACCGCCTGGGAATAAAACTGTACCTGAAAGACTTCAGTCTGGAGACGGGGATCCCTACGGTGGGCTCTCTGGCCTATGATCCGTCGACCTTTCCGGAAAAGAGCGAAATCGTTTTTACCGCCGGGACCACGGCCAACCCGGAAAAATCACTGATCCGGGCCGTAACCGAGATTGCCCAACTGGCCGGCGATTTTATCAACCGGACCCAGTACCGGCCCACCCTGCCCAAATATCAGCGGCTGGAAGAGGCCCAGTACGTCATGGTCACTCCCCGGACCGTGGCCATCGGGGAGCTGCCCAATCTGGCCAACGATAACATCCGTCTGGAGATCGAAGGCTGCGTGCGGGCCCTGGCCCGGATCGGACTGGAGGTCTATATCGTCTCCACCACCCACCCCGCCATCGGGATCCCGGCCGTTTATACGATCATCCCCGGAGCCCACTTCCGCGACCGGACCCGCCATACCGGGGTGCTCTTTCACCTGTCCAAGCTGGTTTCCATGATGGACGACCCTTTGGTCGCCGTCCGGGAGCTGCAAAAAATTCACCGGGTTTTTCCGGACCGCTACGAGGTCAATTTTTTCTTGGGCTTTGCCCTGGAACGGGACGACCGGCCGGAAGAGGCCCTGGGACATTTCCGGCAGGCCCTGAGCCAGCAGCCTCGGGAAATCGATTTAAGCAGCATCCACTGCCATATCGGGGTCTGTTTGAAGGACCTCGGAGAATACCGGCAGGCGATCGCATCCCTGGACCGGGCGAAATCGTATAACGAGGCCCAGAAGGAGATTCATAACGTTCAGGGCTTCTGCTACTTTAAAATGAAGGAACATCACAAGGCCATCGAGTCCTTCGAGCGGGCCATCGAAATCGACCCGGGGTCCGGCATCGACTATGCCAATATCGGGTCCAATCTGCGGGAATTGGGGCATATCCAGGAGGCCATTCATTGTTACCAGATCGCCCTGGATCTGGACCCCGCCCTCGATTTCGCCCGCGACAACCTGGAGCGGCTCAGCGCCCAGTTGAATCCGGCCTCCTGAAGGGCGGACTTTAATAACTGATCGGACCGATCGGTCGGATCCGACCAATCGGTCCGATTATGAAAGACCAATTTATGTTCGACTACCAATCCATTTTTGAACAATACGAAGCCCTGGTCCGTAAGGTGGACCAGGCCGTCGGCCGGGTCCACGCCGACTTTCCCGCGGAGGTCCGCTGCCGGCCAGGGTGCTCGGACTGCTGCTTCGCCGTGTTTGACCTGACCCTGGTCGAGGCCTTTTATCTGAATGCCCATTTTCACTGGGAACTGCCGGAGGGAATCCGGGAAAAAGTCATCGGTCGGGCGGAAATCGCGGATCGGCAATTTTATCAGATCAAACACAGACTGCAACGGCTGCGGCAGCGGGAACAAAAAACCGATCAGGATCTGTTGCTGTACCTGGCGGAGCAGCGGGTCCGGTGCCCTTTGTTGAACGACGCCGATCACTGCGATTTCTATGCCTTCCGCCCCCTGACCTGCCGGATATACGGCATTCCGGCGGCCATCCAGGGAGCGCCTCGAATCTGCGGCCGGGCCGGCTTTCAACCTGGTTTGCGTTATCCCACCGTCAACCTGGACCAGGTCAACGGGGCCCTGTTTGATTTATCCCGTCGGCTGCTCGAGACGGCCGGGGTGGAGGATCCGGATCAGAAGCTGCGGGGGATGGTCGTCCCGGTTTCCGAGGCCCTGCTAACGGATTTTGACGAAGAATTTTTCCGCTTACTAGCCAAAAGGAGCCTGCAAGATGCCGTCGCTACCGACTGATGCGGAGACCCAGAAAAAGGCCATCTTTGACCAGATGTCTCCCCGGCAGCAGAAGATCATCCGGAGGAAGGGTTATGAAAAATGGAATCCCTTTCAGGAACCCAAGGACCCCATCGACCTGCGGGAGGGAAAGCTGAAGGGGACGGCCGTGCAATTGGCCAAGGCCTTCCTGGCGGAATGTCCCCCGGCCGAATACAGCAACCCCTACGGCCAGGGGGTCTGGGAAATCTGCCTGGGGTTGATCAACGACGATGAAAAGTACCGCGGCATGGCTGAATTCGCCGTCTGGTACGCCGGGAGGCTCAAGGAACCCAAGGCCTGATGTTGGGCGGATTCAAGGGGCCGAGGGGTCGAGGATTCGAGTGAAGAACAAAAAAAGTCGGCTAGCCGCGACTCGAACCCTGGAATCCTGGGACCCTCGAATCCTATTTATTAAAGGAGCTTGATAAAAATAAAGGCGCCCCGGCCGCTCTTATAGGTGAAACGGCCACCCCGGACCCGGTGTTCCAGCGGCGAGTAGCCCTCCAGGTGTTTGATCTGGTAGTCTTTGTTTTCTTCCAGCCCCAGGGCCTTATCCCAGTCATCTCCGCTGGCCAGGACCAGGCCCTCCATCAGGGCTTCCCCCAGGTTGCTCCCGGTGGAATCGAAGATGCCGACAGCCCGGCAGGAACAGGTCCATTTGAAAAAATCGCCTTCTCTTTTGGATTGGGCGGCCGGCGGGCGATTAAAAGGCTCCCGGCAGAAAGGGCAACGGGGGATTTCCGAATCCCGGCGCATAAATTGATGATACATAGGGGCGACCTTTAATACATTAATGGTTTTAAGCTAAATCCCGATTCAATAATTGTCAATTGCTCAACGCCTGCAGCCCCTGCGGCGGGGCGCCCGCTCGGATAGAGGCTTTATTCTCCGGTTTCGTGGGTGTAACGGCGCAGGCGTTGCCCGGGCGTAGCATACGAAAGGGTAAAAAGGATATTTATTTATGAAATCAATCAGTACGACTCAAGACCTCGAAGAGTATATCGCCGATCTCCGCTCGGCTTTGGCCAGAAACGATGACTGCGGCACCACCCATTATAATCTGGCGGTAGCGCTGGTAAAAAAAGGTTCGTGGGAGGAAGCCGTTAAGGAGTTCAAAGCGGCCATCGCAAGCACCCCCACGCTGGCCGAGGCCTATGTGGACCTGGGCGGGATCTATTTTCAGCAGGGGGATCTGGACCACTGCATCCGCCTGAACCTGGAGGCGGTCAAGGTTCGCCCAAGGTTCTCCGTGCCTTACGGCAATCTAGGCTTCGCCTATCTGCAAAAAGGGGAACTGGACGAGGCCATCGAGGCCCTGGAAAAAGCGGTGGCGATCAACCCCCAGTTCGTGCAAGCCCTGGCCACCCTGTCCAGCGCCTATTACCTGCGGGGGCAGGTGGAGGACGGCATTACCGCCGCGCTCCAGGCCCTGGAACAGATGCCGGGCTTCGCGGTAGCCCACAACAACCTGGCCCTGGGGTACCTGGAAAAGGGGAATTACGCGGAAGCCGTCAAACACATTGACCTGGCGCAGCAGTACGGTTACCCGGTGGACCCGAAATTCCTGGCCGAGCTGGAACCGTATCGGCAAAACTAAGCCGGCAATACCACAAGGGAGAAAAGAAGACGAACATCGAACATTCAACATCCAACGTCCAACATCGAATGTGGATGTAAAAACTTACTATATTATTGACAGACCCAAGCGATGACCATCATTGAATGTTCGATGTTGAATGTTCGATGTTGGACGTTCG
>JACRCK010000210.1 GCA_016219065.1 Deltaproteobacteria bacterium | reverse complement strand
GGTCTGCTTGATCTTGTCGCCGGAATAGACGTAGGTCTCGCGGCTGGGAAAAACGGCCTTCCCCAGGGTCAAGAAAAGATCCACCAGCAGGGCGGTGGGATAATAAACTTTTTCGGCTTTCCGGATGAGTTCCTGTTCCGCCGGGGAGAAATCCGAAAAATTGGGACGGGGCTGAAGGATTGTCAGGCCGGGGCAGGACTTGAAACGACGGCTGAAGGCAATCCTGAGTTCGCTCGTTGCCTGGGGGTTCACCGAACGACCGACCGGGGAGGATAGACTCCGGCCTTGACCGTTACATTGGCCCCCACGATGCTCCGAGGCCCCAGGAGCGTTCCCGGACTGGTCACGGAGTTGCAGCCGGTTTCCGTCCGGTCCCCCAGGATGACCCCGAATTTTCGCAAGCCAGTTTCGTAGATCTTTTTATCCAGCGCCACGGTGACGGCCGAGCGGACGATTTTCAGATTGGCCAGTTTGGTGCCCGCGCCCAGATTGCAATGGCTGCCCAGGATGCTGTCCCCGATATAGGCGAAATGGCCGGCCTTGGCGCCGTTCAGCATGACGGAATTTTTTATCTCCGTAACGTGCCCCACCACGCAGTGATCCCCGATCAGACAACTGCCGCGGATATAGGCCCCCTGCCGTACTTCTGTTTGGCGGCCGATGATCGTCGGCCCCTGCAGGAAAGCCCCGGACTCCACCACCGTGCCTTCCCCGAGGGAGATATCCTCTCCGGCCAGGGTGACTCCCCCGTAAAGAACCACGGCCCCGGGCAATTCCCGGTCCCGGTGAAACACCTTAAAATTCCCCTTGGTGGCATCACCCGGTACCAGTCGGAGGTCGTCCTGGATCAGATCGCCCTGATAGATAACGCTGGTGCGCGTCAGAAAGGGCCCTTGTCCGGAGAGCACCCCCAGATTAGGCCGGATCCGGTCCTGGAGATAGGCTTTGATCCGGGGCAGGATTTCCCAGACCAGTTCCGCTTCTTCGAACAGGTCCCCGAATTCCCAGTCCGAGACATCGAAATAGTCTTCCGGGTGAATCATGGCATGCTCCGTTTAAATCGGGGTTATGAAATGCTGGAGTAATGGAGTATTGGAGTGCAGGAGTGTTGGCATATCGGAAGCTTTAAAGGGCCTTAGCCCAATACTCCATTACTCCAATACTCCTTCGTCCCTATGCTTAATAACGTAGTTGATTTAACCCTGTCAATGGCTTTTCTCCGGATCCGGGAATACCAGGACGACCTGCGCCCCCCCTTCCGGCCGGTTCTGAACCCGGAGCACTCCGCCGTTTTGGGCGACGATTTTCTGGACGATGCTCAGGCCCAGGCCCACCCCTTTTTCCTTGGTGGTGAAAAAGGGGGTGAAAATTTTTTCCAGGTTTTCCTGCGGGATCCCCGGTCCGTTGTCTTCCACCCGGATCTCGATCCCTCCGGTAAACCGGCCTTCCGTCAACCGGCGGCCGGACACGCGGATCAATCCTTCCGGAGGAACGGCCTGCACGGCGTTGATCAGGATATTCCAGAGGATCTGGGAAAACTCGCCGGGAGGGATCCGCAGATAGAGGCCTCGGATCAGGTCGATCTCCCAGCGGATGCCCGTCGACACCCCGCTGGTCTTCCGAATCAGTTCCAGGGTTCCGGGGATCAGATCCCCTAGATCAATCCGCTGTTCCGCCTGCTGGGAAGGCCGGGCAAAGGTTAAAAAATCATGCAGGAGGGTATCCAGTTTATCCACTTCCCGGGAAATCAGGTTCAGCAGGCGGTCTCCGGAGCCGTCTTCCCGCAATTCCTCGCGCAGCATCTGGATGGAACCGCTGATCGAGGCCAGCGGATTTTTGACTTCGTGGACGATGCCGGCGGCCATCTGGCCCATGATGGCTTGACGATCCATTTGCCGGATCTGGTCCTCCATTTCATGGATTTGGGTCAGATCCTTGAAGGTCAGGATTTTTTTTATGCCGGTTTCAGGTCCTTCCCGCAGGGGGGTGACCGAAAAACCGAGGTAAAGGCTTCCCCCGCCGGGTCGTTGATAGTTCACCTCGAACCGCTGTCCGTGGGAAAGTTCCGGCCAGCCGGGGAGGGACGCCAGCGCCGGCAGGACCGCGATCACCGGGAGCAACTGGAGGACGGCCTCCTCCAGTTCCAGGATTTTTCTCCCGGCCGGGTTGACGCTCAGGATCTGTTGCCGGTCATTTAATGTGATGAGTCCCATATCGAGATTGTCGATGATTTGGCGGTTGAACTCGGCGAGTTGATCGATGTTTTTCTGCTGCTGGGCCAGTTGACTCCGCTGCCGGAAGAACTGTTCGGGGAACAGGCTGCTCAAATAACCCACAAAGAAAAAGCCGGTGGCCGCCAGAGACCAATGATAAAGGTGATAGGTCCAGGCGTAAGGCGACGGGGCCGGCAGCCAACCCCCCTGGTGAACCACCAGGACCAATCCGTACAATAGGGCGTGATAGGCCGCCGCCGCCAACCCACCCGGCCGATAGAAAAAGATGCCGGCCGCGGCGATGATTAGAAAATATAAATAGATCCAGAAACTACCCACGCCGCCGGTAAAGAGGACCAGCACCGAAACGGCCAGGCCGTCGATCCCGAGCAGGATCCCGGCCAGGAGCCGCACTCTTTTCATCCGGAGCAGACCGGCCAGGTAAAGCAGGGAGCTGAAATATTGAAAGGCCACCAGCCAGTAGACCGGATTCAGGGAGAAAGGCCCTACCCGGTTTTCTTTCCCCCGGATGATCACCGTCTGCAAGAAGATGATGGAAGTTAAGACCAGACGCCAGAAGATAAGCCACTGGGTCTTCCGGAGCAGGTCCGGTTCGGAATAAAAACGGTTTTCAGCGGGTTCGATCGACAAAGGCGTAGTGGTGGGTCGGAATTCCTCCCGACCCGCCCCGGTTTTAACTGGCCAGCACGGCCGCCATGCGGAAAATCGGCAGGTACATGGAGATGACCAGGCCGCCGATCAGAGTGCCCAAAACTACCATTAGGATCGGCTCCAGCATAGAGGTCATGGTAGCAACCGCGGCATCGATGTCGTCATCGTAAAAATCGGCGATCTTGTTCAGCATGGTATCCAGTTCTCCGGAAGACTCTCCCACCTGGATCATCTGGGTCACCATGACTGGGAAGACCTTGCTTTCCTCCAGGGGTTCGGAGATGGTCTTGCCCTGGCTGATGCTGCTTCGGGCCTTGATCAGGGCCTTTTCGATCACTTTGTTCCCGGCCGAACGGGCGACGATATCCAGGGCCTCCAGGATGGGAACGCCACTGCTGACCATAGTTCCGAAGGTACGGCTGAATTTGGCCACTGCCACTTTACGCAACAGCGACCCGAAGACCGGCAGGCGCAGGGACAGGTCATCGAGCAGATATTTCCCGGCGGAGGTCCGATAGAATTGTCGCACTAGGAAGATGAGAACTCCGCCAGCGATGAGCAAATAGATGAAATTGTTCTTCACAAAACGGCTCAGGTTGATGACAAACTGGGTGGGGGCCGGCAAGGCGTGGCCGAAGTCCGAGAACATCTTTTCAAAGACCGGGATGACGAAAATCAGGATGACGGCCATGACCAGAATGGCCACGCTGATGACCACGGCCGGATAGACCATGGCCCCCTTCACCTTTTTTTTCAGTTTCTGCAGTTTTTCGATATAGCTGGAAAGCCGGCCCAGGATGACATCCAGGATGCCGCCGGCCTCTCCGGCCTCCACCAGATTGATGTAGAGGTCGTTGAAAATTTTAGGGTGCTTTTTTAAGGCTTCGGCCAGCGACTGGCCGCTTTCCACATCCCCCTTGACCTGGGCTATGACCCGACCCAAAGCCGGGTTTTCCTGTTGAGCGGTCAGGATCCCCAGGCACTGCACCAGGGGCAGGCCGGCATTGATCATGGTGGCAAACTGTCGGGTAAAGATCACGATCGCCTTTTCCGGGACCTTGCGCCGCCAGGAAAATTTCGTGGCGGCTTCATCCTTTTTTTGCCGGATGCGGGTGGGGGTAATGCGGAGCTTGCGGAGTTGAATCCGGGCGATGGCCGGATTTTCCGCCACCAGCTCCCCTTTCTTGAGTTCTCCAAATCCCGATTTTCCTTCCCAGGTATAGGTCGGCATAGCTAATCCCTTTCCGTGACGCGGATGACTTCTTCCAGGGTGGTGAGCCCTGAACTGACCTTGGCGATTCCGCTTTCCCGCAAGGTCTTCATGCCCAGGCTGCGGGCCTTTTTCTTAATCGCCGCCGCCGAGGCCCTTTCAAAAACCAGCTCCTTAAGGGGGTCCCCGAAAGGCAGCACCTCGTAAATGGCCACCCGGCCCCGGTACCCCGAAAAGTTGCAGTCCGGACAACCGGTCCCCGCGAACAGGGTCCCGTTCCAGGCATCCAGACCAAAGTCCGGCAGCAGTTCCCGTGGCGGGTCGATTTCCCTTTTACATTTGGAGCAAATCTTGCGCACCAGTCGCTGGGCCACCACCAGGTGCAGTGAGGAAGACACCAGAAAGGGCTCCACGCCCATATCCAGCAGACGGGTAACCGAATTGGGAGCGTCGTTGGTGTGCAGCGTGCTTAAAACCAGGTGACCGGTCAGGGCGGCTTTGATCGAAATTTCGGCAGTATCCCGATCACGGATTTCCCCTACCATGATGATGTCGGGGTCCTGCCGCAGGAAGGCCCGCAGGGCATTGGCAAAGGTCAGCCCGATCTCTTCATGGATCTGGACCTGATTGATCCCGGCCATGTACATTTCCACCGGGTCCTCGGCCGTGGAGATGTTCTGGGTGGGCTTATTGAGTTCGCTCAGGGCCGAGTAGAGGGTGGTGGTCTTGCCGCTGCCCGTGGGGCCGGTGACCAGGACCATGCCGTAGGGCCGGTTGATGGCCTCCCGGAAGGTGGCCAGGGCGGCTTCCTCGAAACCCAGCAGGTTCAGGTTCACCCGCAGGGCCGATTTGTCCAGCAGCCGCAGGACCACCTTTTCACCGAACAGGGCCGGCAGGGAGGAAACCCGGAAATCCATTTCCTGGCCCTGGCCGAAACGGAGTTTCAACCGTCCGTCCTGTGGCAACCGCCTTTCGGCAATATTCAGGTTGGACATGATCTTGATCCGAGAGATGATGGCCCTGTTGAGTTTGACCGGGGGATTCATAATTTCATAGAGCACCCCGTCGACCCGATAGCGGACGCGGAACGAATGGTCGTAATTCTCAAAATGAATATCGCTGGCCCCCCGCTTGATGGCATCCATGAGAATCAGGTTGGTGAGTTTTACCACCGGGGCTTCCGCGGCCGCCTGTTCCAGGTTGGCTTCGTCCAGATCGTCTTCGGGTTTGACGACGTCCACTTCCAGGTTCTTGATGTCTTCCAGAACCGTGGAAATAATTTCGGAGATGCTGTAGTTTTTGTCGATGGCCGCCTTCAGGTCCTGATCGGAGGCCAGGAAGAGTTGGATATTGCTACCGGTTAGAAATTTGAGATCATCCAGGGCGAAAATGTTGGAGGGATCGGAAATAGCGATTTTGAGTTTGGTCCCTTCCCGCCCGATCGGCAGAATTTCATATTTCCGGGCTATCGCGGCCGGGATGACCTCGGTCAGGGAGGGATCGAATTCCAGTCCGCTCAGATCGATCTGCGGCAGCCCGAAGTGTTTGGCTAGAAAAAAGGTCAAGGTCTCTTCTTCGATGTAGCCCTTCTGAACCAGAATGGCCCCGATTTTATGACCGTTCCCCTGCCTTTTTTGTTCTTCCAGGGCTTCCTCCAACTGCAGGCTAGTAATCTTCTTTTCCCGCAGCAGCAGTTCCCCGATCCGTCGACTTTTAAACATGCGATTTAATTTAAAATTAAAATTATAATCAAAATTATAGTTGACAAATGATTTTAAAATATTATAAATTAGTCAATTTAAATAAATATGAAAGGGGGTGATACCCATGGATTGTGCCACTTTAAAAATCGGAACGCCCTGTAACTTCATGAGCTCGAAGGGCTGCTCCTTCAACGGGGGCGGTTGCTACGGTGCCATCGAACAATGTAACGGGTGCGACCGAGCCAAACAATTCCCCTCCGGCGTTTTCTGCATTTCCTGCCCCGATCCCAACCAAAAGTGGAAGCTGGGAAACTGCAATCTGGCTACCCACGTTAAAAAAGTCGCGGTTCAAAACACCCAAAAAGTTAATCCCTTGAAGGCCTCCAAACGCAGCGCTCGATAGGATTTTCTGTAAACCCCTGGTGTCTGGAGCCTTCTTGATTTTCAAGAAGGCCCACACCGCTGGGA
This sequence comes from Deltaproteobacteria bacterium, assembly GCA_016219065.1. Lineage (GTDB taxonomy): Bacteria > Desulfobacterota > RBG-13-43-22 > RBG-13-43-22 > RBG-13-43-22 > JACRCK01. Next base: position 8,676 of record JACRCK010000210.1, on the reverse strand, counting down.
TTACAGTCGGCTGAGCGCCTTTTCCAGGCGTTTCAGCCCCTTTTCAATCAAATCCAAAGGGACGGTATAAGAAAACCGGAGGCAGGAATCCGCCCCGAAGGCCGCCCCCGGCACCACGGCGATTTGAGCCTTCTCAAGTAAGTAATCGGCTAACTTCAGAGAATCTTTAACATCCGGCTCCCGGAAAATCCGACCGAAATAGGCTGAAAAATCAGGAAAAATATAGAAAGCCCCGGCCGGCGGCCTGACCCGGATGCCCGGTAGAGCGTTTAGCCGATCGACGATGTAGTTTCTGCGCCGGTTCAGCTCCGCTACCATTTGGGGCACGAAATCCTGGGGGCCCGTCAAGGCGGCGACGGCGGCTTTTTGGGCAATGGAATTCGGGTTGGAGGTGCTGTGGCTCTGAATCGTGTTGACGGCATCGATTATTTCCGGGGGGCCGGCCAGAAAGCCGATCCGCCAACCGGTCATGGCGTAGCTCTTGGAGACGCCATTGACCACCAGCGTTCGGGCCCGGTATTCGGGCCCCAACTGGGCCAGATTGACGAAGGAACGACCGTCAAAAAGGATCTTATCATAGATATCATCGCTGACCACGAGCAGGTCTTTTTCCAGGATAACGCGGCCCAAGGCCTCCAGTTCTTCCCGGTCGTAAACCGCCCCGGTAGGGTTGGAGGGGCTGTTGAGGATCAGCGCCCGGGTCCTTTCCGTTACCGCCGCCGCCAGTTCCTCCGGGGTCAGCTTGAAGCCGTTTTCCTCACGGGTGGGTAAAAGGATCGGGGTGGCCCCGGCCAGCAGGATCAGGGGCGGATAGGACACCCAGCAGGGCGCCGGGACCAGCACTTCGTCGCCCGGGCCCCAGAGGGCCTGGGCGATATTGTAAAGGACGTGCTTCCCGCCGCAGCCGACCACGACTTCCTGCGGTTGGTACTCCAGCCCCAAGTCCGTTTTAAAACGGAAACAGACCGCTTCTTTAAGCTCGTCCATCCCGCCCACGGGGGTATAGCGGGTAAATCCGTCCCGGATCGCCCGGACGGCCGCTTCCTTAATAAAATCAGGCGTATCAAAATCGGGTTCACCGGCACCGAAACCGATGATATCGATCCCGGCCTTTTTTAACGCCTTGGCCCTGGCTTCGACGGCCATGGTCAAGGAGGGCTTGATGAGACTCAAGCGTTGGGATAGAGGTATGGGCATATTAAGAAAAAGACGAACATCCAACATCCAACATCGAACGTCGAATGTGGATAAAATTTCCATAGTTAAAAAAAGTAACGGCGGCCTTGAGGTAGCGCAGCCGCCCCGACTGTGTACCCCTGTTGCCCTTTTCATGCTGAAATCGTAGGTTGGGTAGAGCGAAGCGAAACCCAACAAAATGGACTCAGTCATTCCTTTTGAAATTCCTCCTTAGGCACTGGCGGTCGGCCTTCCGCCTTGCCAATGGACGGGTTTCCTTCGGATTCACTCCAAGCCTGCGAAGAGCCGACCTTCTTCCGCATATAAAGAAAAAACTCCTGATTCCCCTTGGCCCCCAGGATCGGTGACGCCGTCGGTTCCGAAACCTCCAGGTCCAGCCCCTCAAAATAGAGCGCCAGGCTTTGCACCGCTTCCAAACGATCCTTTTCCTGGCGCACCACCCCCCCCTTCCCCACCTTGCCGCGGCCGACTTCGAATTGGGGCTTGACCAGGGCCAGGATTTCTCCCCGGGGTTTCAGGATCGGGAGCAGAGGGGGGATAATCAGTTTGAGGGAAATGAAAGAGGCGTCGATTACGGCCATATCCAGCGGCCCGCCGATTTGCTCGCCGGTGAGATACCGGGCGTTCACCCGCTCCAATACCCTGACCCGGGGGTCCTGCCGCAGGGACCAGGCGAGTTGGCCATACCCCACGTCGACGGCCTGGACCCTTTCGACTCCCCGCAGGAGCAGGCAATGGGTAAAACCCCCGGTGGAAGCCCCGATGTCCAGGGCCGTTTTGCCCCGGACCGAAATCCCGAAATGGTCCAGGGCGTGGGCCAGTTTAACCCCGCCGCGACTGACATAGGGATGTTCCGGTTGTTTGACGACCAGGGAACCGGAGGGATCGACCGCTTTACCCGGTTTGACCGCCGGGCGTTGATCGACCGTGACGGCCCCGGCATAGATCAGGGCCCGGGCTTTTTCCAGGGAGGAGGCCAGGCCCCGGTCCACCAGTAAACGATCGAGACGGCATTTAGTCGGCGGACGACTCATCCCGCTCCTCCCGGACGGCGGCCATGATCCCTTCGGCATCCAGTCCGAAAAGGCGGCGCAGTTCCTGGGGGCTGCCGTGCGGAACGAAGCAGTCCGGCAAGCCCAGGCAGCGGATGCGCAGACCCTGGATTTTCAGGCGTTGGCAGGTTTCCAGCAGACCGCTGCCGAATCCGCCCTGGAGTATGTTTTCCTCGACGGTGATAAACAGGGGATAACGGGCGGCCAGGTCTTTGATCAGCCCTTCATCCATGGGTTTGACAAAACGGGCATTGATCACTGCCGGCCGGAGCCCTTCCGCTTCGAGACGTTCGGCGGCCTCCCGGGCGGCCTGGACCATCGGGCCCAGAGCGATCAAGGCGACCCCGGCGCCGCTCTGGAGCTGCTCCCATTTCCCGGGGCGGATCGGCTCAATCGGCCCGTCCAGGGGAACTCCGACCCCGGCGCCACGAGGATAACGGATGGCCGTCGGACCTTCGTAATCCAGGGCCGCAATCAGCATGTTCCGTAATTCCTTTTCATCTTTCGGGACCATGAGCGTCAGGTTGGGCAGATGCCGGAGATAGGACAGGTCAAAGACCCCCTGGTGGGTCGGACCGTCCTCCCCCACAATCCCGCCCCGGTCCATGGCCAGTAGGACCGGGAGATTGGGCAGACAGACGTCGTGCAGCACCTGATCGTAGGCCCGCTGGAGAAAGGTTGAGTAAATAGCGACGATAGGCCGCAGCCCTTCGGCGGCCATCCCGGCGGCGAAGGTCACGGCATGCTGTTCGGCGATACCGACATCGAAAAAACGGCCGGGAAACCTGCGGGCATAGTCCTCCAGTCCCGTTCCTTCGGTCATGGCCGCGGTGACCGTCACCACCCGGAGGTCTTTTTCGGCCAGAGCCAGGACCGTATCACCGAAAACCCGGGTATAGGTGGGCGGAGACGGAACCGGGCCCTGGCACGGTTCCCCCGTATCGATGCGGAAGGGGCCGACCCCGTGAAAGTGCGTCGGATTTTTTTCGGCCGGCGGGTAGCCCTGCCCCTTGGTGGTCAGGACATGGACCAGGACCGGCGCTTGCAGGTGGCGGAGGTTTTCGAAGGTTTCAATCAGGGCCTCCAGGCGGTGCCCCCTGACCGGCCCCACGTAATCGAAGTGCAGGGCGGAGAAGAGCATCCCGGGAGTAAAAAACCCGGTAATGGAATCCTCACTCTTTTTAGCCCATTGCAGCAGCGGTTCCCCGATCCCCGGGATGGACTTGAACAGGGACTCGATCTCCCTTTTGAATTGAACGAAAGACTTGCCGGTCAGACGTTTGCTCAGGAAAGAGGACAGGGCCCCCACGTTGTTGGAGATGGACATCTCGTTGTCGTTCAAAACCACGATCAGGTCTTTGCCCAGGTGCCCCGCCTGGTTGAGGCCTTCAAAGGCTTCACCGGCTGTCAGGGAGCCGTCGCCAATCACCGCGATCACCTTGGCGGCCGCCTGCTTCAATTCTTTGGCGACCGCCAGTCCAAGCGCGGCGGAGATCGACGTCCCGCTGTGACCGGTGTCGAAGGCGTCGTGGGGGCTTTCTTCCCGTTTGGGAAAACCGCTCAGCCCCCCCAGTTGCCGGAGGGTGGAGAAACGGTCGCGGCGGCCGGTCAACAATTTATGGGTGTAACATTGGTGCCCCACATCCCAGACGATTTTATCCTCGGGACTGTTGAAGACCCGGTGGAGGGCCAGGGTCAATTCCACCACTCCCAGGTTGGGGGCCAGGTGCCCGCCGTTTTTGGAAACGGTTTCAATAATCGTCCGCCGGATCTCTTCGGCCAGTTGCTTCAACTCGGGCAGGGAAAGGCGTTTGAGATCTTCCGGGCCGTTTAAACAATCGAGCAGCCGAATGGTTTCACAAATAATTTCTTTTTCTGGCGGTACCATGAAAAAAACCTCCATGCCCGGCGGTTTGACCTTCAAGCATGAAAAACATATTTTTCTTGTTTATCGTTCCCATGCTGATGCAGGGAACGAAGGTATGAGACTGTTCTTATAATTGCCAATTTGGGTGTTTCGTAGGGGCGGCGTCCCCCCCGCCCGCTCGGCATTCCGGGGCAGGAAGAAACCCCGAACCTTACCGTGAAAGCCCAATCAGTCATTCGCCTTACCTGGTCGGCAGGCGAGACGCCTGCCCTACATCCCAATTGGATGTTGGATGTTGGATGTTCGATGTTGGACGTTCATCTTTTCTTTAGCGGTTGCGAGTGATCATATAATAACTGACGGCGGCCAGCGGCCCCGCCTGGGCGCCGAAGGGCGCCAGCAGCGAAACGGCTTCCGCCACCAGTCGCCCCGCGGTTTTCCGGGACGCCTCCAGCCCGATCAGGGCCGGATAAGTGGCTTTCCGCCGCAGGGCATCGGTACCGACGGCCTTTCCGGTCAGTCCCGGCTGGCCTTCGATGTTGAGCAGATCGTCCTGAATTTGGAAGGCCAAACCGATCCGCTCACCAAAACGCCTCAGGATTTTCAACGGGCCGGCCTCCCCTCCTCCGACCAGCCCGCCGCAAACCAGGGCCGCGGAAATCAAGGCGCCGGTTTTCCGCGCATGGAGGGAATTGACGTAGGCCAGGGAGACCTTCATGCCTTCGCCCCGGATATCCGCCTCCTGTCCGCCGATCATCCCCCCCAATCCGGCCGCCCGGGAAATCTCCTCGATGACCCGCAGTCGCCGCAGGGGATCGATCCGCCGGAGCAGATCCGGCCGGCTCAACAAAGTAAAGGCCTCGGTCAGCAGCGCATCCCCGGCCAGGATGGCCGTGGCTTCCCCGAATTTTTTGTGGCAACTGGGTTTCCCCCGGCGAAAATCATCGTTGTCCAGGGCCGGGAGATCATCATGGATCAGGGAGTAGGTATGGATGTATTCCAGGGCACAGGCCACCGGCAGGGCCGCCGCGGCCCGGCCGGACAGGAGCCGGCAGGCCAGCAGGCAAAGCACGGGCCGCAGCCGTTTGCCGCCGGCAGTCAAGCTGTAGCGCATGGCCCGGTAAACCTCGTGGGTGTAGCGGTTGGGGTCCCGGAGGCCGGTTTGCAGCGCCCCGTCCACCTGTTCCCGGCAGCGGTCCACCAGCCGTTTCAGAGCCGGGGTCCAGGCGGCGGGGATTTCCCCGGCGACCGGCCGCTTATTCGTTTTCTTCAGCATCGGAGTCGCCCGGCCGCTCCTCTTCCAGGGGAAAGGGCCGACCCGAAAATTTACCATCGGGTCCCTGGGTCAGCAATTCGACTTTTTTCTGGACTTCTCCCAGTTTGTTGGCGCAGTACGCGTACAGGCGCATCCCTTCTTCAAAGAGTTTTAAGGATTCTTCCAGCGGCAGGTTTCCGTCTTCCATCCGGATTACGATTTTCTCCAGCTTTTTGAATGAATCTTCAAAGTTTTCCTTGGCCACTTATGAATCCTCCTCTTTCCAGATTTCTTCGACCCGGCAATCCAGGGCGCCTCGGCTCAACTGGAGGCGGAGGGCAGAGCCGGGGCTCACCTGCCGGGCCTCCTTGATCACGGTCAGCTCCGGCAGCGTGCGGGCCAGGGCATAGCCCCGGGCCAAGACCGCCCAGGGACTCAAGGCTTGCAAGGTCTGGGACAATCGTTCGAGATCGAGTTCCCGGTGGTGGAACCGATTTTGGATTCGGTCCTGCAATTGGATCCGCAGGGCGGCCAACCGGGCACTATGCCCGGCCAGGCGCTCCCGGGGGTTGAGCCCCCACAGCCGCTCCCCCGCCACCCCCAGCCGGTGGGCCTTTTGTCCCAGGTTGTTGTTCAAGGCCGACCGCAGCCGGGCGGCGGCATCATCCAGGCGTAGCGACATTTCCACCCACCGCCGCCGGGGATCACCCAGCCGTCGGCGCAGATGATCGGTTTTTTCGTTCAGGCGCTCTAATTTCCGGGCCAGGGCCTGCCGGAGGTCTTTTTGGAAGGCTTCCAGTTCTCCGGCCCACTCCGCCTGAGACCGAATCAGCAGTTCAGCCGCCGCTGAAGGGGTCGAGGCCCGCAGATCGGCGACAAAATCGGCAATGGTGAAGTCCACCTCGTGCCCGACGGCTGAAATCACCGGAATGGCCGAGGCGGCGATGGCCCGGGCCACCCGCTCTTCATTGAAAGCCCAGAGATCCTCGATGGACCCCCCGCCCCGGGTCAGGACGATGACCTCGATCCCCAGATTCGCCCGGTTGATCCCGGTCAGGGTTTCGGCAATCTCCCGTGAGGCCCCTTCCCCCTGGACCAGAACCGGGAACACGCACACCTGGATGTTCCGGAACCGCCGATAGAGAATGCGTAGGAAATCCCGGATCGCCGCCCCGGAGGGCGAGGTGACCACGGCCACTTTCCGGGGGAGGACCGGCAGCTTTTTCTTGCGGGCGGCTTCGAAAAGTCCTTCTTGCTGCAGCCGTTCTTTCAACCGCTCAAAGGCCAGTTGTAAGGCCCCCCAGCCCTTCAGCTCCATCCGCTCCAGGATAAGCTGGTATTCGCCCCGGGCGCTGTAAACACTGACCCTCCCCAGGCAGAGCACCTGGAGTCCGTCTTCGGGAACAAAACCCAACCCCCCCTGCCCGGATCTGAAAAATACCGCCCGGACCTGACTGCCGGCATCCTTCAGGGAAAAATAAAAATGTCCGCTGGGCGGAACCCTGAAGTTGGATATTTCCCCTTCCACCCAGATAAAAGGGAATTCTTCTTCCAGCAGGCCTTTGATTTCCCCGGTCAGCTCGGAGACGGTGTATATTTTTTCGAGGGCGGGCATAGAGAAGCGATCAGCAAAAGAACTGGAGTGCTGGAGTAATGGAGTATTGGAGAAATGGAAAATAAATCAATACACCATAATTCCTGCACTCCATAATTCCTGCACTCCATAATTCCTGCACTCCAATATTCCTGCACTCCAATACTCCCATACTCCATGATAATCAAAATTGTCAGGTCAATCGCAGATTCGAACATATCAGTTTATCTGATTATGAGAATATTTTCAAATTATTTTGCCTTCCCGGAGGCGGGGGTCCAGGGCGTCCCGCAGGCCTTCTCCGAGGAGGTTGAAGGAGAGCACGGTGGTGAGGATGGCCAGGCCCGGGAAAAGGGTCAGCCACCAGGCGTCGAAAATGTAGGTTCGGCCTTCGGTCAGGATATTGCCCCAACTGGGGGCCGGGGGCTGGACCCCGAAACCGAGGAAACTGAGCCCGGCTTCGACCAGAATGGCGGTGGCTATTTCCAGGGTGGCGGTAACGAAGACCGGGGCTAGGGCATTGGGCAGCAGGTGAACCCAGATGATGCGCCCGTCGTTGGCCCCCAGCGCCCGGGCGGCCAGGACGAAATCCCGCTGCCGCAGCGTCAGGAATTCGGCCCGGACAAAACGGGCCGTCCCCATCCAACTGGTCAGTCCGATGATGATCATCACATTCCAGATGCTGGGACCCAACAGGGCGATAATGGTCAGCATCAGGAAAAAGGAGGGGAAGCAGAGCATGACGTCGACGAACCGCATCAGCCAGGCATCCACCCAGCTCCCGTAATACCCGGCCAGGGCCCCGACCAGAATTCCGATTACGATGGAGAGGGCCACGGCAATGAATCCGACCGTCAAAGAGATGCGGGACCCGAAGAGCATCCGGCTGAAGACGTCCCGCCCCAGTTGATCGGTCCCCAGCCAATGGTTTCCGGAAGGAGCCTGGAGTTTGGCGGAGATATTCGTCTTCCCCGAATCATAGGGGGACAGGACCCCGGCCCCCAGGGCCACCAGGAAGATCAATCCGATACAAACCGCCCCCCCTAGGGCCAGGGGCTGCCGGGCCAGTCTTCTCCAGAGATTGCGGCGGCGCGGAGCGGTCTTTTCCATGGGTTCAGTAGCGGATCCGCGGGTCGCTGAAGGCATAAAGGATATCCGCCAGCAGGTTGCCTAAGAGGGTCAAGGCCGAGGACAGGGTCAGGATGGTCATGACCACCGAATAGTCCCGGGCCAGGACCGCCTGATAAGCCAGACGACCGATGCCCGGCCAGGCGAAAACCGTTTCGATGATCACCGACCCCCCGATGAGTCCCGGGACCAGAAAACCGAAAAGGGTGATAATCGGCAACAGGGCGTTGCGCAGGGCATGCCGGTAATAGACCTCCTCATCGGACAACCCCTTGGCCTTGGCCGTCCGGATATAGTCCTGACGGAGAACCTCCAGCATGCTGGAGCGGGTATAACGGGAGACGGCGGCGATCCCGCCCACGGCCAGGACGGTCGCCGGAAGCATCAGATGCCAGATCCGGTCGGAGAGGAAAACGAAAAAGCCCTGTTGATCCAGGACAAAAGACCGCAGGCCCAGGACGGGCACGCCGAACAGCTTCACCACCCCCAGGATCAACAGGTAGGCCAGCCAAAAACTGGGGATGGAAATCCCTAAAAAGGCCAGGAAAGTTCCCAGGTTGTCCAGCAGGGAATAGCGCCGGGT
>JACRCK010000200.1 GCA_016219065.1 Deltaproteobacteria bacterium | reverse complement strand
ATCTGGCCAGCAACATGCTTCCCGGCCGGGGTCTTGGACAGTTTGGAGGAAAGTTTTATGATTTCAACGGCGAAATGGATTAGTCGTTGTTGGATATCATCACCTTTGGCCATGGGGATCCCTTTAATAATCAATAATCAACGCTTAATTCTTGATTATTAATGAAAAAGCCTAACCGGAACCAGGTATCAATTGTCCATATTTAAAGCAAATTGTGTGCCTGTTAAAGGAAGGAAAGTCAGTTTTGAGATTTCGACCCCCAAACCCGGCCTGCTTTTTTCTTGAAGGACTCCATATAGGTGAAAAACACCGGGGTGATGTATAGGGTGAGCAATTGGGAAAAGACCAGCCCGCCGACCACGGCCAGGCCCAGAGGGCGCCGGGATTCGGCCCCGGCCCCGAAGCCCAGGGCGATGGGCAGGGTGCCCATGAAGGCGGCCATGGTGGTCATCATGATGGGCCGAAAACGGACCAGGCAGCCCTGGTAAATAGCTTCCAGGGGGGGCTTTCCTTCGTTGCGCTGCGCTTCCAGGGCGAAATCGATCATCATGATGGCGTTCTTCTTGACGATGCCCACCAGCATAATGATGCCCACGAAGGCATAGATGCTCAGTTCGACCTTGAAGAACATCAAGGTCACCAGAGCGCCGAAGGCCGCCGAAGGCAGGCCGGAGAGGATGGTCAAGGGATGGATGAAGCTTTCGTACAGGATGCCCAGGATGATGTAGATGACCACGATAGCCAGGATCAACAAGAGCAGCATCCCTTTCTGCGAAGCCTGGAAGGCCTGGGCCGTCCCCTGAAAATTGGGGCTGATGGTGGCAGGCAGGAGGTTACGGGAGATTTTTTCCACCTGCTTCACGGCCTCGCTCAGCGAAACGCCGGGTCGGAGATTGAAGGAGATGGTCACCGAAGGGAGCTGCCCGGCATGGTTGACCAGCAGGGGGCCGACCCCGGCCGAGAGGGTAGCCACGGCCTTCAAAGGGACCAGCGCTCCGGAGGCCGAGCGGATATAAAGCATGGCCAGGGCCTCGGGGTTCATCTGATACTGGGGCTCCACCTCCATGATCACCCGATAGGCGTTGGTGGCCGTGTAAATGGTGGACACCTGACGGGAACCGTAGGCGGTGAACAGCGCGTTTTCAATCTGCTGAGCCGTCACCCCCAGAGCGGTGGCCCGGTCCCGGTCGATGGTGATGTTGATTTCGGGGTTCTGGTTCTGGATGTCGCTGGTCACGTCCTGCAGGTCCGGCAGGGTTTTCAAGCGGGCTTCGAGCAGGGGGGCGTAATAATAGAGTTCATGGGTATTGGGACTCTGCAGGGAGAACTGGTAGAGGCTTTTCGTGGGCAGGCCCCCGATGCGGATCAGGGGCGGGTTCTGCAGAAAGACGCGGATGCCGGGGACCGTGGCCAGCCGGGGCCGCAGGGATTGAATGAGTTCATCGGCGCTCAGCCGCCGCTGGTTCCGCGGCTTCAGACGGATGAACATGCGCCCGGCATTGCTGGAGACATTGATCCCGGCGGCGCCAATCGAGGACATGAAGTTTTCCACGTTGGGGTCCTGTTGAACGATAGCCATCAGGGCCTGCTGATGACGGGCCATGTTTTCAAAGGAGATCCCCTGGGTCGCTTCGGTAATACAAAAAATCTGGCCGGTATCTTCGCTGGGGATAAAGCCTTTGGGACTGACCACCAACAGGTAGATCGTGGCCGCCAGGGTCAGGGCGGTCACGACCATGGTGGTCCGCCGGTAGCGCAGGACCTTCTTAAGGCTCCAGTCATAAACCCGCAGCATCCCCTCGAAAAATCCTTCCAGAAACAGGTACAGCCGTCCGTGGCGCTGTTCTCGCCCCGGTCGTAGAAATCGGCTGCAGAGCATGGGGGTCAGGCTGAGGGAAACAAAACCGGAGATTAAAATGGCCACCCCGATGACCACGGCGAATTCATGGAGCAGGCGGCCCAGGATCCCGCCCATGAACAGGACCGGGATGAACACCGCCGCCAGGGAGAGGGTCATGGAGAGGATGGTAAAGCTGATTTCCTGCGAACCGTTCAGGGCGGCCTCCATGGGGGCTTCCCCCCGCTCCTGGTGGCGGACGATGTTTTCCAGCATGACGATGGCGTCGTCCACCACGAAGCCCACCGAGAGAATCAGGGCCATGAGGGAGAGATTGTCCAGGTTGAAACCCAGGAGCTGCATGGCCGCAAAGGTGCCGACGATGGACATGGGCAGGGCCAGGCTGGGAATGATGGTGGCCGAAAAATTGCGCAGAAACAGAAAGATGACCAGGATGACCAGAAAGATGGTCAGCAGCAGGGTGAACTTGACGTCATTGACGGATTCCCGGATGGATTGGGAACGGTCGTAAAGGACCCGGAATTCCAGGGAAGCCGGGAGCTGGGCCTGAAACTGGGGCAGCAGTTTTTTGATCGAGTCGACCACTTCGATGGTATTGGTCCCCGGCTGCCGCTGGATGGCCAGGACGATGGCCCGCTGGCCGCTGTACCAACTGGCGATTTTGTCGTTCTCTACACTTGCAAAGGCCCGGCCGATTTCCCGGAGGCGAATGGGCGCGCCGCCGCGGTAGGCCACGATCAGGGGCTGGTACTCCTCGGCTCTCATTAATTGGCCGCTGGCCTGCAGGTTGAAGGCCTGATGGGTCCCGGACAAGGTCCCGGTGGGCAGGTTGACATTACCCCGCTCCACGGCGCCGGCGATTTCGTCGATCCCGATTCCCCGGGAGGCCAGGGCCTGGGGGTTGACTTGAATCCGCACCGCAAATTTCTGGGAACCGAAGACCTGGACCTGGGCCACCCCGTTGATCATGGAGATCCGCTGGGCGATGGTGGTCTGGGCATATTCGTCCACCAGGGACAGGGGCAGGAGCTTCGAGCTGAGGGCCAGGTAGAGGACCGGCTGGTCGGCCGGGTTCACCTTGCGAAAGGACGGCGGGGTGGGCATGTTTTGAGGCAGCAGCCGGGCCGCCTTGGAAACGGCGGACTGCACGTCCTGGGCGGCGGCATCGATGCTCCGGTCCAGACTGAACTGCAGGGTGATCTGGGCGATCCCCAGTCCGCTGGTGGAGTTCATGGAATCGAGTCCGGCGATGGTGGAAAATTCCTTTTCCAACGGCGTGGCCACGGCCGAGGCCATGGTTTCAGGGGATGCCCCGGGAAGCTCGGCCGTTACCAGGATGGTCGGAAAATCGACGTTGGGCAAGTCGCTGACCGGCAGGGCGCGGTAGCCCATGATCCCGAAGATGAGGATGCCGACCATGATCAGGGTGGTCATGACCGGTCGGCGGATGAAGCCGGCGGAGATGTTCATGGGCGGTGTGCCCCGGGAGTTGAAAGCGCATTCTTGATCTGCAGCCTGCTCCCGGGAACCAGTTGAAATTGCCCGTCGGTGACCACCTGCTCGCCGGCCTGCAGGCCTTTTTCGATGACCGTCTGGCCGTCCAGATTTCGGCCTACCGTCACCGGACGGGCTTCGGCTTTCTGCTCCGGGGTAGCCACAAAAACATACTGGCCCTGGACCCCGGTTTGAACGGCTGGGGTGGGTACCAGGAGTGCATTGGGCTGGACGCTCAAAGCCAGGGTGACCCGCAGGAACTGGCCCGGCCAAAGCGTTTTATTATTATTGTCAAAGGTCCCCTTCAGGCGGATCGTCCCGGTAGTCAGGTCCACCGTATTATCGATAAAGGTCAACAGTCCTGCTTCGGTGAAGGTCCCGCCGTCATTCCCCGAGACCCGGACCTTCAGCGGTCCCCGGGCCGAATATTTTTTTATCTCGGGGAGGGTGGACTCCGGAACCGAGAAGCTGACATAGATGGGTTGCACCCGGTTGATGGTGACCATGGCCCGGTCATCGTTGGCCTTGATTTGCGCCCCCTGATGAAACAGCAGGCTCCCGGCCACCCCGGTGAGCGGGGCCTGGATGAAGCAATAACTCAGATTCAGGCGGGCGTTCTCCACGGCGGCCTGGTCGGCCTTGAGGGCCGCCGTCTGGGCGTCGGCGTTGGCCTGGGCCTGGTCATACTGCTCGCGACTGATGTAATCCTTTTGGATCAGGTCCTGGTAGCGTTTCAGATCCTCCTCGGCTTTTTTGGCCAGGGCCGTGGCCCGGGCCAGGTTGGCCTGGGCCTGTCTCAGGGCCGCTTCGTAGGGCTGGGGATCGATGGTAAAAATCAGGTCCCCCTGGCGGATCTCCTGGCCCTCCCGGAAATGGACCTTTTTCAGTTCCCCGCCGACGCGCGACTTGACGGACACGGTGGAATAGGCTTCGGCATTGCCGATGCCGGAAACCTCCAAGGGGATGGTTTTCTGCAGGACCGTGCTCACGGACACCGGGACCGGCCGGTCCCGGCGTCCGGCGGCGGGATCGGCCTTTTTTTGGGAACCGCAGCCGAAAACGAAAAGGGTGGCGGACAACCATAAGCCGATTAAAAAGAAAAAAGGTCGGGGAGGATTTTTATCCGGGTGGTGGAGGCTGAAAGCCGGACTGGGGTGGTGGGGCGCTGGTTTTAATTTCATTGGACAGGCAACCGTTTCTCTTGATTTTATTGTTCTGGAGTGGGCCGTATCATACAGTACATAGGGACCATGGTTAAGTCGGTTAATAATCAAAAATCAATAACTAATAATTAATAATTAATTGTTAATTATT